>JBPCVX010000298.1:0-32015 GCA_051010095.1 Hyphomicrobiales bacterium | reverse complement strand
ATCTTCTTGAACTACGCCTGCGCCACTATCGTGCACAAGGAAGACCGCCATATCATCCTGTTGCACCACCCCAACATTGATCTCTAGCTGTTCGTCAGCGGCTCCATATCGAGCGGCATTGTCTATGAGGTTGTCCATAGCCTCGGAGATCAACACGACATCGCCTTCTACCCAGACTTTCTTGTCTGATGCTTGGAATGCGATTTCACCTCCCTGGCGGAACACATTTGGCGCTAGTCTTCGTGTAACGCGCTCACTCAATTCATTGCGGTCGATTTTTTCAAAGCGCTCTCTTCTTTCGCCTCCTTTCGCTTTTTCCATTGAGAGCAACTGTTGGGTCAGTCTGCTCGCGCGCCTTGCTGCTTCGGCAACTTCTGAAACGCCCTTGCGCAGTTCTTGTTTTGATGAAGCGCGGGCGGTCGCTTCGGCTTGACTTTGTATACCAGCGATCGGATTGCGAAGTTGATGAGCGGCATCAGATATAAATCTGTCGCGTTCCGCAAAGGCCTGCTTCAACCGCCCAAATAAACCATTCATCGACGAAACAAGGCTTGCGACCTCTTCTGGCACAGCACGGCGCACATTCTCTAGATCATCAGGAGATCGTCGTTCCACTGTTTCCTGCAACTGCAAAAGTGGCTTGAGCGCTGTGTTGACAGCCAGCCAAAGCGCGATCATCGCAATCACGACCAGTACACCGACCGTTACAGCTGATCTGGTTGCCAGATCCAATGAAAGTTCTTGGCGTTCGCGCACTGTTTGCCACGTCGTTACCGTGACCCATCCACCGACGTCACCTTCTGAAATGAATTCCCGAAACGACACAACACGCACTGGGTCACCCCTATAAACCGCATCAAAATAGTATGGTTTTCCAGCAGCTAGTTCGATCTTTTCTGGTAATGGCGGCGGATCACTGTATCCAGCGATAAACGCGTTTTCGCGCGAGCGCACATTATAGAAAACTTGATCGCCCAAAGCTTCGGTCAGAGTTTCAAGTAATTCTTCTGCCAGAACATCTCCCTGGCTCAAAAGCACGTCGCGGGAGATTGTATGCGCGACTGTTATAAGCGTCTTGTCATAAAGCTCTTGGGTTGTGCTTTCGGCTTGCTTGAACCGGATAATGGTCGCTGCTGCAGCTAACGCAAGAAGCACAAGCCCAATCCAAATAAACAATCGCATTCTCAGCGATCCGGATGTTTTTACCATCACACATTATCCTGATCGAGCATATAGCCTAACCCGCGCGCAGTTCGGATATTAACACCTGTGCCCTCGAGACGTTTTCGCAAACGCGACACCAGCAACTGAACAGCATTCGCGTCAGTGTCAGACCCAACGCCGTAGACATAATCCGCGATTGAGCTGCCCGAAACAATCTGTCCGCATTTGTCGAAAAGGCACTCAAACAGCGCCAACTCGCGACGCGATAACTCAAGCGCACCTTCGGGTCCGCCCACTTGGCGCGTATTACGGTCAAAGGTGAGCTTGGACAGTTTTTCGACGGTTTGCCGATACGTTTGCTGTCGGCGCGCAAGCGCACGCAGTCTTGCCTCAAGCTCAGCCATCTCAAAGGGTTTTATCAGATAATCATCTGCACCAGCGTCAAGGCCGTTCACGCGTTCCTCGGTTTCGCCGCGAGCAGTTAGCATGAGAACCGGAAAAGAAAAACCATGCGAACGCACCTGCCGGACAATATCCAACCCATTCATACCAGGTAAATTGATATCAACGATTGCGATATCGGCTTGCTCAGTCGTCAAATGCGCACAACCCTCTGCACCATCTGCAAACCATTCCACGCAATGCGCATCTGCCTCCAAGGCTTTTTGCACCCCGCGCGCGAGCATTTCATTGTCTTCGACCAACACAATACGCATCGTTTTACCTTGCACGGCGGGTCGGCAATTGAGTGCTCAACAAACGATTGCCGCCAGGATGTTCCAAATCTAAGTGCAGCATAAGGGGTTCTGCGTCGGTCCGCAAAGACACATAGCAAACAGTCTTGAATTAAAAACGAATTGGAGAGACTTGAACTCAAACGACCGCGTTGTATTCGGCCATATCGTCATAAAGCTGCGTAGCGTTGACATTCACGACAGTGACGGTGTTGCCTCCTCCCAAATCAACCAGCGCATCAGTAGCATTGATCTGCGTGACGTCTTCAGGGCCAAATTCGAGGCCCGCAGCGATCAAAGAAGAGATGTCAAACGCGTCTTCACCTATGATATAGTCGAGAATAGTGTCTTCACCTGAGCCAATGTCAAAAATGAAGAGATCCTCCCCGCCACCACCAGTTAGAACATCGTCGCCGCCTTCTCCAATGATAATGTTGTCACCTGCATTGCCCATAATTATATTGTTCAGCAGATTTCCAGTACCATTGAGATTGGCATTGCCCGTGAGCGTCAGGTTTTCAATGTACGAGCCTGCCATCGAAAACGTGGCGCTGCTGACAACATGATCGTAGCCCTGCCCGTTATATTCAACAACACGGTCAGCGCCGCTGTCGACATAATAAGTGTCATTACCGGTGCCACCTTCCATAAGATCAGCACCTGAACCGCCGTTCAGCACGTCATTACCTGTTTGACCGTAGAGTATGTCATTACCGCTATTGCCGAACAGCAAGTCATTACCTGACGACCCTCTCAGTGTGTTGTTTCCAGCGTTACCGGTAATCGTGTTGTCCAAGGCGTTCCCGGTCCCACTCAGGCTACTCACGCCCAATAATTTTAGCGATACCGCATTCGCACCAAGTGTGGCGGAAACAGAACTTTGGATGCCGTCGCCATCGATAAGATCAACTTTGCTATTATTGCTCCCCTGAGAAATTTTGACCTCAACAGGCGCAGCAAGACCGCCACCAGAGAATTTGACAGTGAGCAGGCCGGTTTCTGTTGTTCCAAATGAATATCCACCCGAGCTCCATGTCGTTGTGCCGCCAATATTCGCAACACCGCGTGCGACCGTTAGAGAGACATTGCCAGTTCCCTCGCCGATTGAATAAAAATTATTGTTGTCAGAGTCGTCGTAAACGACGCCCGTTATAAAGTTGTTAGACCCAGAGATCGCAAATTTCTCCGTCAACATCAACGCGTTATAGCCATTCATGTTGCCGAATTCGACGCCCAAGCCGATTTCTTTATAAGCGCTGTTAAAGGTGTTCACGCGGTGGCCAGAACTCTCGAACAACCCTTCCACCGCCCTATAAGCCGCAGCTAATGGATTAAGTTGGCCAGTCGTCCCATTCCAGGCGATGTTCTCGCCCCAACCCCAACTGCCACTAAACTGATATCCAGCCGCAGCCATACGATCACCCGGGCTGGATCCAGCTGCACCCGTGTGCGAAAAATTACCGGTCGCCAGCATCCAATTACTGTGATCCTCGGCCGCATCATTCAATCGGACATTAAAGGCAAGTGGTTACTTACTGGATGTGCTGATTTGCCCGGGATTAAGATTTTGATTCAAAGGCACCCCAACGCGGCTTGCTTCCGCCGCAGGATCCAATCGACCATGGTTGATGAGTTCAAGAATGAGCTGTTCGTAGTTTGATGGAGCGGACATGGATTACCCAATTTCATTTCCAGGCTGAAAAATTTAGCCGGTGGAGGTTACATTCCACTTGCACTGACCGGTAAAACTTTAAACACGGGTTTTGCCTATTTGCCTGATTGACAGGAAACCGACAGGCTTAACTGGTAAAGTAAACGTCACAAATCTGGAAAAAGGCAGTTTTCTGCGTTTATCTGAAAAAAAATCAGTCCAATTCGGCGCTATTTGGTGAAGCTCCGACACACAAAAGAACTGAACACGCGTTGGCGAAGGAGGAAACAATGTCACGCATTAATACTATCAGCCGGAGAACGGCTCTCTTGGCGACAATGGGTGCGGCCGCGGCTTTCACGGCACTACCCGCACAAGCAGAAGTAAGTTTCGAGGGTAAAACAATCGAATGGATTATCCCCTTCAAAGAAGGCGGTGGTTCAGACAAGTGGTCAAGATTCTACGCACCACTGCTTTCTGAAGCTCTGCCCGGCAAACCCACTGTTGTGGTCAAAAACATGCCAGGTGCGGGCTCCACAAAGGGAGCGAACTGGTTTGCATCTAACGCAAAACCCGATGGCATGACCATTCTGGGCACCTCAGGCTCTACGCAATTTCCGTTTCTGCTGGGCGATCCGCGCGTGAAGTTCAATTACGCCGACTGGAACGTGGTTCTGGCCTCTGCTACCGGCGGCGTCGCTTACCTGCCTGCCGACCTCGGCGAAATGTGGAAAAAAGACAAGAAATCCATACTGGATACCAATTTCATCTACGGCTCTCAGGGCGCAACAAGGCTCGATCTCGTGCCACTGCTTGCATGGGAACTGCTGGGTATGAAGGTAGATCCCGTGTTCGGGATTAAAGGACGTGGTGCTGGACGTTTGATGTTTGAACGCGGTGAAGCAAATATCGATTATCAAACTTCGTCAGCGTTTCTCTCAAAAGTCACACCATTGGTAGAAGAAGGCAAAGCCATTCCTATCATGACCTGGGGTGCACTGGATGATCAGGGAAATATCGTGCGCGACCCAACTTTCCCAGACGTTCCAACGTTTAAGGAAGTTTACACCGAGATGAAGGGTGAAGAACCATCAGGTGAGGCTTGGGAAGCGTGGAAAGCATTCTTCGTTGCCGGGTTCCCTGCACAAAAGATGGTCTTTCTGCCAAAAGGCACAGATCAGGAAATTATCGATGCTTATTCCAACGCGTTTAAGGCCGTAACTGAACGTCCAGATTTCGCTGAAATCTCAAAGAAACGTCTTGGCATTTACCCTCAAGCCACCGGTGCGAAAGCTGCTGCATTCAAAAAGCAGGGCACCGAAGTTGACCCCAAAGCTACAGCTTGGGTGAAAAACTGGCTGAAAGAACGTTTCGGCGTTGAGCTAAAATAACGCTTTAGACTGATGCGGGTGTGCGGTTAACGCATCCGCATCAGCACATTTTCGGGGATTGGGGACATGGATATTTTAAACACTGCGCTGCCAGCGTTGGCGGAAGCGTTTGCACTCATTTTATCACCCACACAAATTGGCTGGCTTATCATTGGTGTTTTGCTCGGCTTGTCGGTGGGTGTTTTTCCTGGCCTTGGCGGCATTGCTGGTCTTTCCCTGGTCCTTCCTTTTATTTATGGAATGGACCCCGTATCGGGTTTGGCCATGATGGTTGGACTGGTGGCTGTTATCCCCACATCAGATACATTTGCTTCCGTCTTAATGGGCATTCCCGGCTCATCAGCATCCCAGGCCACGGTGCTTGATGGTTTTCCCATGGCAAAAAACGGCCAAGCGGCGCGCGCGCTCGCGGCCGCATTTACGAGCTCGCTTTTCGGCGGCTTGTTCGGCGCACTTGTTCTCACATTCTTTATTTTGATCGCGCGCCCAATCGTTCTGGCATTTGGGTTGCCTGAATTATTGATGCTCACGATATTGGGCCTTTCCATGGTGGGGATTCTCGCTGGCCAAAACCTTCTTAAAGGTGTTGTTGCGGCTGGCCTTGGTCTCGCAGTTGGCGCTATTGGTGAAGCTCCTGCGCAAGGTTCTCCACGCATGGATTTCGGTAATTGGTACCTGCAAGATGGCTTCCAGCTGGTGATTGTAGGACTTGGCATTTTTGCCATCCCTGAGATCATCTCTCTTTTGCGCCAAGACCGTGCAATCGCTGAAGGTGCCAAACTTGGTGCTGGCTGGATGGATGGTGTCAAAGATTGGTGGAACAACAAGTGGCTCTCGATACGCTGTTCAACCATCGGCGTCGTTGTTGGTGTTATTCCGGGCCTGGGTGGGTCCGTGGTGGACTGGATTGCCTATGGCCACACCATGCAAACAACCAAAGATAAATCCAACTTCGGCAAAGGCGAAATCCGGGGCGTGATTGGGCCTGAAAGTTCAAATAACGCCAAGGAAGGCGGCGGACTGGTGCCAACCTTGTTGTTTGGTATTCCAGGTTCGGGTTCTATGGCCGTTTTCATCGGTGGCATGATATTGCTGGGTTACGATGCTGGCCCTCAGATGGTGCGCAACGATTTGCCGATCACCTATACTGTTGTGTGGTCATTGGCATTGGCGAATGTGTTCGGCGCAGGGTTATGTCTGTTTCTCTCCGGCAGCATCGCAAGGCTAACAACCATACGCTTTCCACTGTTGGTGCCGTTTTTGTTCATGCTCATTGCCTTTGCGGCATTTCAGTCGAAACAAACCACGTGGGACCTGTTGGCGCTTTTTGCGGTTGGCTTGCTCGGCATTTTCATGCGCCGTTTCGATTGGCCACGTCCGGCATTCCTGATCGGCTTTGTGCTTGCCAGCCAAGCTGAAGTATACACCTATCAAGCCACCCAAATTGCCTCCTCGCGTTTTCGTAGAGGATTAGGTGAAGGGCTTGAGTATCTTTTCTCACCTATCGTCATCATTCTCATCATCATCACAGTGGTGTCTCTTTGGTTAGGCGCACGCCAGGCGCGCTCCATCATGCCAGATGATGCGCCAAAGCTTGAGTGGGCGAAAAACCCCAGCTTTATTTTCACAAGCCTACTCGCAGCTTTCTTCGCGGTTAATCTTGTCGACGCTCTTATGATCGATGTGCTCACCGACAAAATATTCCCCGCCATCGTCTGCGCGTTCGCCCTATCTTTCACCTTGGTTTTATTGTTCCAGATGACCAGGTCGACAACCGACAATATGGTTTTCATGGACAAAGAGCAGCATGGCGAAGACGCCAACGCCCCGCACGGGCCTTGGGAGACGCTCGCCTGGCTCATGTCATTGTTAGTGCTGACAGGATTGTTTGGTTTTGTCATCGCACTGGCCATTTTCTTTGTTGCGTTCCTGCGCCTGCGGGCCCAGCAAAGTTGGCTCCGTGTTGCGATAATGACAATCTGTGGAATTGGCGCCCTCATATTTATCGCCTCAATGTTGGGGCGCGACTTTCCTCCGGGCATCTTGCAGCAAATGGTTGAGCTTCCATGGCCATTTAGGGGTCGCTAAGTCGATGAAGCTTCTGTTCCTTCCTGGTGATGGCATTGGACCCGAAATCTGCCGGGCAACATTCGGCGTGGCCAAAGCACTGGAGAAAAGGTTCTCGCTCGGTTTGGATTTCGTTCATGAAACAATCGGGTTCGATGCCTTAAAGCGCCACAACACGACAATGCCAACTCAGGTGTTAGAAAGAGCCCGTGCTGCAGACGGTATTGTACTGGGCCCGGTATCGCATGCAGACTACCCTTCGCGCGAAGAAGGTGGCCTCAACCCATCAGGTGTGTTGAGGCGTGAGTTGCAGCTTTTTGCCAATGTTAGGCCTGCGCGCACGCGCGATCAGCTACCCCACCCTGCCCGTGAACCATTTGATCTGGTTGTCGTTCGCGAAAACCTTGAAGGGTTTTATGCTGATCGCACGATGTTTGCAGGAACTGGCGAGTTTATGCCAACACCCGATTTGGCGCTTTCCGTGCGAAAAGTTACAGCACAGGGGTCACGCCGTATTGCCGAACGGGCTTTTCAGATAGCCGCTGAGCGTAAGCGCAAGGTAACCGCTGTCCATAAAGCAAATGTGTTGCGCGTTTCTGGCGGACTGTTCTTGGAGCACGTTCGAGACGTGGCAAATCAATGGCCCGATATTGAATATGATGAAATGCTTATAGACGCAGCAGCAGCGCACCTTATACGCAATCCTGCTCAGTTTGACACAATTGTTACAACAAACATGTTCGGCGATATTCTTTCCGATGAAGCCTCTGAACTTTCAGGGGGCCTTGGGCTGGCTGCTTCGCTTAACGAAGGAAACGATCACGCCGTCGCGCAAGCACAGCACGGTTCTGCACCAGGAATAGCAGACCAAGATATCGCCAATCCAACTTCATTAATCGGCTCTCTCGGCATGTTGCTGCATTGGCTTTCGGTGAAGAAAAACCTCCCCTTGCTCCACGATGCTGCTTTTACGCTTGAAACAGCATTGTCGCACGCCTTGAGCGCGCCCGAGACACGCACGCGAGATATTGGTGGCGTGCTTGGAACTAACGACTTCGGAAAACATCTAGCACACGCCATAGAAAGGAAGCTCGTGTGACCCAAACGCCAATTCCATGTGTGTTTATGCGTGGCGGCACTTCGCGAGGCCCCTACTTCAACCGCGCTGACTTGCCTGACGATCGTAGCAAACTTGCAGAAGTTCTGATTGCTGCCGTTGGCGCTGGTCACCCTTTGAATATTGACGGTATTGGCGGCGGTGCTGCTGTGACGACGAAGGTTGCAATGCTCTCTCCATCCGAAAAAGAGGATGTTGATGTAGACTATTTCTTTGCCCAAGTTTCCGTTGAAGAGCGCGAGGTCGACTTTAGTCCGACGTGTGGAAATATCCTCGCAGGTGTTGGGCCCGCAGCCCTTGAAATGGGCATTGTTGAACCCACGGGAAACAAAACTGAAGTGCGCATACATTCGGTCAATACTGGTGCTGACGTGACGGCAGTTGTTGAGACACCAAATGGCGCAGTAAAATATGAAGGTGATGCCCGCATTGACGGCGTGCCCGGAACGGCTGCACCTATCACGCTCAATTTCAAGAATGTGGCAGGCTCGCGCACTGGCGCCATGTTTCCCACCCAATCACCTCTCGAGACCATTCAAGGCGTTGATGTCACTCTGATCGACGTTGCCATGCCAATGTGTATCGCGCGGGCGGAAGACTTTGGACTAACCGGGTACGAGACCCAAGCTGAACTGGACGCCAACAAAGCTCTATTTGAGAAATTTGAACCCATCCGCATTGAAGCGGGCGAACGCATGGGCCTGGGCGATGTTACAAAAAGCGTTGTTCCCAAGTTCGCTGTTTTGGCACCTGCAAAAAACGACGGGAGTGTTTGCGCGCGCTACTTTATGCCATGGAAATGCCACCCATCCATGGCCGCCACTGGTGGCATCTGCATTGCTTCTTGTGTGAGCGCGCCAGGAACCATAGCGGCCAATATCGCCGACCCTTCAGAAAGGGGGCCTATTGCGATCACGATTGAGCATCCCATGGGGCAAATGGAAATCAACCTTGCATTCGACAATGATGGTGGGCAGTTCAACCTTCATTCAGCGGGCGTTTTGCGCACCGCGCGAAAGGTGATGGAGGGAAACCTCTTCATCCCATCATCTGTTTGGCAGGGATAAAGCAGCACCCGTAATTTGTCTCAAATTCGAACAATTCACACTTGGCACAACACTTGCAGCCTGAACTAAATAAAACTCAAAAAGGGACAGGTGTGATGCTCAAACGTTTTATTTCAGATACTTCAGGCGCCACTTCAATTGAATATGCAATGATTGCCGCATTTCTGTCGGTGGCGATTGTTCCGCTGATTGCAATTATTGCCCTTAGGTTGGTAAATAATTACGAATCTGTCTCCAATATTCTTCCATAATAGAATCCCCTCTGATGCGTCGGAAACGCCCAGGATTGTGAAATTTCGCACAAATGGGCGAAAAAAACAGACGCATAGGTATACGCCCAAACTTCCAGAGACCCGCAGGAATGGCTGCGTGTTTTAGCATTTATGCAGAGTGGTCGTTTTTTCCAACGTCCACCGGCGCGTTGCGCCAAAAGACATAAATGACCTGGGAGGATCTCCAAATGAAGGGCTTATTAAAGGTATCAGTGGCAGCCACTGCTCTGTTGCTCGGCGCAACGACAGCGCAAGCCGACAAGATTAAAGTGGGTTTTATGGCAACCCTGGAAGGCACCTACACCGTTTTGGGTGAAGACGGATTGCGCGGCTTTCAAATGGCCATGAAAGAACGCGGCGGAAAAGCTGGCGGAAAAGAAATCGAAATGATTATCGGTGCAACCGATGCCAGCCCCGAGAGCGCTCTGCGTGCTGTGCGTAAACTTGTTGAACAAGACAAAGTTGATGTGATTGTCGGTCCATTGTCTGGTTCAGAAGGCATTGCGCTGCGCGACTACTGCAAATCACATCCAGAAGTGACGTTCATTAACGGTATCTCCGGTGCACAGGAAACAACTTTTGTTGACCCCTGCCCCAATTTCTTCCGTTACAACATGGATGGCGCACAATGGGGTGCTGGTCTTGGCGAATATGTTTACAACGACAAAGGCTGGAAAACGGTCGCAACGGTCGCTGAAGACTATTCATTCGCCTACACAAATTTCCTTGGCTTTGCCGTTGGGTTCTGCAGCTCAGGCGGTAAAATAACAGAACGCCATTGGGTTCCGCTTGGAACCAAAGACTTTGCATCAATTATCGCGGCTCTGCCAGACGATGTAGATGCCATCTATCTTGGTCTTGGTGGCGGTGATGCTGTGAACTTCCTCAACCAATATCAACAAGCTGGCGGTGACGCGAACCTTATCGGCGGCACGATCATGGTTGACGGCACCGTTCTTTCATCGAAAGGTAATGCTAAGAAGGCACTGGTGGGCACACCATCATCAGGTCCTCAGGCCGATAGCTGGGATAACGAAAAGTGGAAAGCGTTCATCAAGCAATATCAGAGCGACTTCCCGCCAGAAAAGCGTTTCCCAAGCCCATCTTTGCTGGCAACCGGCTATTACAACTCAGCCACAGCGGCGTTTAGCTGCCTGGATGAAGTAAAGGGTGATCTGTCAGATGGACAGAAAGCTTATCGCCAATGCCTCACCAACCTTCAGCTCAATGCGCCAAACGGCAAAATCAAGCTGGACGGCAACCGCCAGGCCATTGGCACGAACTTCGTGTTCGAGGTGGTTGAGGGATCAGATGGCGAACTTGGCACCAAGATGGTGAAAATGATCGAAGATGTGAACCAGACCTTAGGTAAAGACGAAGCGGAATTCCGCAAAATGGGTCTGCCATCACGCGAAATCGTTCAATGTAACTGATCTCACGGGAACCTTTGCCGCTGGCCGCGTTTAGCGCGGCTGGCGGTGGTTTCGTCGGTTGAATTATGGGTCCTCGGAAGAGTTACTTCTTCCGAACTGGGGGACCGTTATGTCGCTAATTACCTATGTAAATAAAATACATTTCGCTGATGACGTGCTTGAAGAAGCGCTGATTGCGGAAACAGACGCTCTATCGGTATCGCGCCCGTTTGTTGTTACCGATTCACATGCGGCGGAGACTGGATTAATAGAGCGGATTCAAGACGCGCTTTCGCCGCGCACCGAAGCCGTTTTTTTTAGCGAGACTCCCCCAAGCCCTACTGAAACAGCATGTGAGCAGGCAGCCGAACTTTATCTTTCTTCACAGTGCGACGGTATTGTTGCATTTGGTAATGGTGCTGCCATCGATCTTGCCAAAGCAATGAGTATTCTCGCCACCCACGACGGCGTGTTGTCAAGCTATGCGGCAATCGAAGGTGGTGTAGAACGCATCAAAGATATTCTGCCGCCACTTATCGCAATACCAACCACAGCAGGCACCGGTTCTGAAGTGGGCCGTTCAGCTGTCATCACGCTTAGTGATGGGCGAAAACTTGGCTTTATCAGTCCTTACCTTTTACCAAATGTAGCAATCTGTGATCCCACACTTACGCTGGAAATGACACCAGAGCTTACTGCTGGAACTGGCATGGACGCTCTTTCACACTGCGTTGAAACATATGTGGCAACAGCCTACAACCCGCCAGCCGACGGCATCGCCCTCGATGGCCTTGGGCGCGCTGCAGCCAACATTCGGCGCGCAGTTGAAGATGGCAATGACCTCTCTGCGCGACGCGAAATGCTTGCTGCAGCCATGAATGGAGCACTTGCTTTCCAAAAGGGTCTAGGCGGTGTACATGCGCTTAGCCATGCACTTGGTAGCGTCGCCGACAAAGAACTGCATCATGGCACGCTAAATGCAATCTTGCTTCCGCACGTTTTGGAGTTTAACGCGCCTGCCGTGTGTGAGCGCTACGGCGCGATGAAACGGGTGATGAATTTGCCACAAGAGTGCAACTTCGCAGACGCTATTGCTGATCTCAATGTGCAACTGAGACTGCCCAGCAGTTTGTCAGAACTAGGAATCACCAAACAAACGATAAAAAGGGCAGCACCGATTGCTGAAAAAGATCACGCAAATCGCACAAATCCGCGCCGCGCGAATGCTCAAGACTATCACAACATCATGGAAGCTGCGCTGTGACACAATTAAGGATAATGAACTGAGATATAATTCTGCGCGCTCCAGAACATTTTGACACTGGGTCGAGCGCTATGCAATCATCACGCAAACTGGCGATATAGACCAGTGTTTCAGATAAAACCCGGAGGGGGGAATGAGCACAGCTCTTGCCGTATACCATGGCAAATTTGGGCGGGCGACGCTTTACAGGCTAAATAAACCGCTTGCGACACACGCCCATCGTGAAGGGCATTTAGTATTTCTGATCGATGGTCCGGAATGCTCCATGTCTATTGGTGACCATGAAAGTCCGCTGACTAAATCGTTTGGCAGTGCCGTAAATCCTTGGGAGCCACATAGTTTTAATCCAAGTAATTCAACATCAGGGTCGATATTTCTAACACTTTACATTAAACCTATTTGGTTCCTAGAGTTTGGGCGCAGTGCGCAAGGCGCGCTCCGCTTCGGGCGTAATGCGATTGAAATGAACGGCCAGGTGGCCCGCCTTGTTCACCTCGTATCGTCACTGTTGATGGAGGACGAGCATAGCGATCTATTTGATGGATATCTCTATGAGCTCACCTTGCAATGTTATGATCAATCCTGGCAGTGGGTGTCAGGTGATGCGCCTTGCCGCACAGATTGGTCAAGTGTGCGCGATTTTCGCATACGTAAATCTATTCACTTGATGCGCGAACGCATTGGTGACGAAATTGCACTGGAACAGGTTGCCCATGATGCGGGATTATCACGTCCGCATTTCTTCAAGCTTTTTCGAGAAAATATCGGCGTAACACCCAACATTTACTTAAATACGTTGCGCATGGAGACGTCAATCGATCGGCTGACCAGCACAAGCGATACGATTACCTCAATTGGACTAGATTTGGGATTTGCCTCACAAGCAAGTTTCTCGCGCTTTTTTACCGCAAATGTCGGCATTCCACCGACAGACTATCGGCGCGCAACCATGTTGCATGGCTGATCGCTCGCAACCCCTCGCAAAATAACCTTTCCTGCGGGAAAAAGAGAATACTGTGAGGTATACCAGAATCCGCATTCGCCCTTAATCTTTAACGATGCAAAAGACGACTGGGAGGCGCGTGCAGACGATGGGCAGTGTTAACTTAAACTCTGCATATCCACATGCCAATAATTGCCGTTCACATTGGGAGCAATCCTGGTGAAGCGGTTTCTTGAACAACGGCCAATTTGGTCTTTGATAATGTTCTTGGCACTCGCAGCCATTGTGTGGGCAATCTTTGCCCCCTGGCCGCCTGGATTGGTTGGAGTGATCGGGCGCAAGAAAATCTTTCTTAACGCGCTCTTTAACGGCATCACGCTTGGCGCCTTGTATTTCCTGGTCGCAAGTGGTTTCACCTTGATTTTTGGGTTGATGAAGAACGTCAACCTCGCCCATGGGTCGCTCTATATGCTGGGGGGTTACATTGGTTATGAAGTCGCCACAGCTACCGGCTGGTGGGTGCTGGCCTTCGTTGTCGCATTCATCGTGGTGGGCCTGCTGGGCATAATCTTACAGTATGTGGTTTTCCGGCGCATGGAGGGTGAAGATCTCAAGCAAACCCTTGTTACAATTGGCATTTCAATTGTACTCGCAGACCTTATGTTGTGGGTTTGGGGTGGAGATTTTTATCAGGTTTTGGCACCTGACTGGCTGTCTGGACCGATCAAGCTTCCGCTTATAACCGCCGTGAAGAGCAGTGGAGAGGCGGTATATCTCAAATATCCCATTGTGCGCCTCGTTATTTTGGCCGCAGCAATCGTCATTGGCATTTTCATGTGGCTTGCACTTAACCGAACCCGCATTGGCATGCTTGTGCGGGCGGGCGTTGATGACCGCGATATGCTCTCTGCAACCGGCGTTCCCATACAGCGCGTGTTTATCTTAGTTTTTGCGTTTGGCGCAGGCCTTGCTGGCCTTGCCGGCGTTGTGGGTGGTACCTTTCAATCGCTTGCACCGGGGGAAGATACAAGATTCCTGCTCGCGTCCCTTGTGGTGGTCATTGTCGGCGGCATGGGTTCAATACCAGGAGCCGCACTGGGTGCGCTCATCATCGGTTTGGCGGAGCAATTCGGCTCGGTTTATTTCCCAACCTATGCCGTGGTTCTCACGTTCCTCATTATGGTCATTGTGCTGGCATTTCGTCCGCAAGGCCTCGTTGCAACGACGAGGCAATAGAGTATGGCGGTTATCGAACAGAGCAGTCCGGTTCACACGGAAAAAGGCGCCCAGGACAGAAGCCTGTGGGATATCAGCCGCATCCCAGCACAATACTGGATTGTCGGCGTCTTCCTGCTGATTGTGCCGATTTTCACCAGCCAGTTCATCTTGGTTCAAATCTTTGGCTGGGCATTTATTTTAGGCATGATCTCGCTGTCGCTTATGTTTTTGGCCGGCTATGGGGGCATGGTTCCCCTTACCCAGATGACGGTTGCGGGTGTCGCTGCGTATATGACCGCCATTATTGGCACCAGCGCGATCGATAGCATATCGCTTGGCTGGCCATGGTGGGTTGCGGTCCCCATCGCGATCATAATTGCCACGGTGTTTGGAATGGTTTCTGGCGCACTGGCGGTGCGCACCGAAGGCATCTACACCATCATGATCACGCTCGCGATTGCGACGGCGTATTTCTATTTCGTGCGGCAAAACTACGTGGTGTTCAACGGCTTTAGCGGTTTTAACAAGGTGCTACCCCCACAGTTTTGGGGCGTAGATTGGCGCGATCCCATACCCTTCTACTACCTTACCCTGTTTTGGGCCTCGGCTTCTTTCCTCGCGGTGCTGTACGTTTCCAGATCTCCCTTCGGGCTTGCTCTGCAAGGTGTGCGCGACAATGCGCGTCGTATGGCAGCATTGGGCTTTAACGTCACAGCTCATCGCATTGCAGCTTATGCGTTTGCCAGCGTTATCGCAGCCATTGGTGGTGTTTTGCTTGTTTGGTTAAACACACAGATTTCGCCAGGCGCTGTAGCAGTTGGCCCTGTGATAGATATTCTCATCATCGCGGTGGTTGGCGGCCTGCGTCACCCAATTGGTCCTTTCATTGGCGCGATTATTTATGTTTTGTTGCGCACCTTCGCACTCGATGCCCTTGTTGCTGTGGGGCTGGCGGGCGAACGCTTTCAGCTTCTCATCGGCATTGGTTTTCTTGTTATCGTTTTCTGGTCTTCTGACGGTGTTTTGGGCTTGTGGGAACGGTTGCGTAATCACACACGTAACCGCGATCCCCTTACCGGTGAAAACAGGGAGAACGTGTAATGGCTGCACAGCAAAGCGTTGCCCAACGCCTCTCCTCTGCCGGCACAGCGAATGCGCTTGAGCTGCGCGGTGTTTCAAAAACCTTCGGCGCGCTTGCCGCCCTCACCGACATCACCATGACGGTGCAGCCAGGCGAACGCCGCGCTGTTCTCGGATCGAACGGTGCGGGCAAAACAACCCTCTTCAATTGTATCACTGGTGACTTCCTGCCTTCTTCGGGAACCATTCGTTTGTTTGGTGAGGACGTGACGGTATTTCCAGCCCATGAGCGCATCCGCCGGGGCTTACGCCGCACTTATCAGATATCTCTCTTGTTCAACGACTTAACGGTTCTGGATAACGTCTACCTTGCATGTCGTGGTGTCTCACGAGGCAGGTTCTCGCTCATCAGGCCACGGCGCAATGATGCGCTGGTTCACTCCGCAGAAGAGCTCATTACCGCTGTGCACCTTGCTGAAGCTCGCGACATGAAGGTTGCAGAGCTTTCATACGGACAGCAACGCCAACTTGAAATCGCCTTGGCGCTCGTCGGTGCTCCGCGCTTTGCGCTGTTTGACGAGCCGGCCGCAGGTCTGTCGCCAACCGAGCGCAGCGAACTGATCGAAATTCTCACCAGCCTGCCCAGCCATATCGGCTACATCATCATTGAGCACGATATGGATGTGGCGCTGCGTGTTTCTGAAAGCGTGACAATGCTGCATAACGGCGCGATTTTTAAAGAAGGCAGCCCGCAAGAAATTGAAGACGACGCCGAAGTCCAGGAACTCTATCTGGGAGGTGCCCATGGCTGAGAAACGCCGCACCGGCGCGCCCAATTTGGAAATCAAGGGCTTGAATGTTTTCTATGGCGCGTCTCACGCTTTGCAAGGAGTCGATCTGGCGCTCGACAGCGGCGTGCTTTCGGTCGTTGGCCGCAATGGCATGGGCAAGACAACGCTGTGTCAGGCAATTATGGGTCTGGTGCCGGTTGCTTCGGGGTCAATCCGGTTTATGGGCGAAGAACTCTCAGGCAAAGATCCCGCAGAAATTGCCCGCCTTGGCGTCGGGTATGTGCCCCAGGGCAGGCGTTTGTGGCGTTCGCTCACGGTTGATGAACATCTGCGTATGGTGAGCGCTGGTCACAGCGGCGCATGGTCTGTCGACCGGATTTATGGAACTTTCCCGAGGCTTGCTGAACGCAAGAACAATGGCGGCGGTCAACTCTCGGGCGGCGAACAACAAATGCTCGCCATTGCGCGCGCGCTGCTGCTTAACCCGAAACTGCTGGTGATGGATGAGCCCACCGAGGGCTTGGCGCCGGTGATCGTCAGCCAGGTTGAGGAAATTTTGCTTAGGTTAGGCGAAGAAGGCGGCATCGATGTTCTGGTGATTGAACAAAATATCGGCGTTGCAACAGAAATCGCTTCTGAAGTTGCTATCATGGTCAATGGCCGCATCAACCGCATCATTGAATCAGGCCTGCTTTCTGCGGACCGGGATCTACAACAGCGTTTGTTGGGCGTCGGGCGCCACGCTCACGATGACACCCCCGAAATTGATGCACCAACACAAGAAGATGGAACAGGCCAATCTGTCGGCCCTGTCAAAATCTATAACTCTAATCCGAAGGTTCCCACACGTTGGTCACAACCGGTATCGGTGCGCCAGCTTGAGCAGATCGCGCGTGTCGTTACGACGGCACCGAGCATGGCGACAGGCACAAGCACGGTCGGCCAGATGGAACTGCGCCCCCTCACCACCCCTGGTGAGGCAGTTGTTCTGGTAGCAGGAACTCTTGATACCAAAGGCGATGAATTGCGTTTTGTGCGCGACATTATTCGCGGCCATGGCCTGCCTGTACGCATGGTCGATTTGTCAACCTCAGGCCATCAATCTGGTGCAGAAGTGCCCGCCAACCAAATCGCCGCTTTCCACCCGCGCGGTGCAAGTGGCGTGTTCACCGATGATCGCGGACAATCGGTCTCTGGCATGACACTCGCGTTTGAACGCTGGATCGCGCGGCAATCTGGCATTGCTGGCATTATCAGCGCAGCGGGTTCCGGCGGCACAGCAATTGTTGCCCCGGCCATGCGCTCATTGCCCATCGGCGTGCCGAAAATGATTATCTCAACCGTCGCCTCCGGCGAGGTCGGGCAATATATCGGCCCATCCGATATCTCGATGATGTATTCTGTTGCTGACGTGCAAGGGCTCAACACCATTACCCGCAAGGTGCTACGCAATGGTGCCAACGCACTTGCCGGCATGGTCATCGGGGCGCGCGAAGCAGAAACCTCTGCGGCACCGAGCGAAGATCTTCCTGCCATCGGGCTCACCATGTTCGGCGTCACCACCCCATGTGTGCAGCAGGTTACAGCCCAACTTGAAGATACCTATGATTGTCTGGTCTTCCACGCTACAGGCACCGGTGGGCAATCGATGGAGAAGCTCATAGATAGCGGCATGATCCGTGGGGTGCTCGACATAACAACCACCGAAGTATGCGACATGCTTATGGGCGGCGTGTTCCCGGCCACAGAAGACCGCTTTGGCGCGATCATTCGCACCTCCATGCCATATATTGGCGCCTGCGGCGCGCTTGATATGGTGAATTTTGGTGCACCCGCTACGGTGCCGGAAAAATACCGTGGCCGGAATTTCTATGAGCACAACCCGCAAGTCACCCTAATGCGCACTACCGCTGATGAGAACACCCAAATCGGGCGCTGGATTGGCGAACGCTTAAACCAGATGGAGGGCCCGGTACGGTTCTTCCTGCCTGAGGGCGGTGTGTCCTCACTCGATCAACCCGGCCAGCCTTTTCATGACCCACAGGCAAACAATGCATTGTTCTCAGCGCTTGAGGCGACGGTAAGGCGCACTTCCAACCGTCAACTCATTCGGTCGCCGCACAACGTCAATGACCCAGAGTTCTGTGCAGTTCTCGTTGAAACATTCCGTGATTTGCATGGAAGCGCACCCACCAATCGTTCTCGCACAACAAGGAACCGAAAATGATCGCGCGCGAAGACATATTAAAAAGATTGAACGGTATGAAGGATCGCGGCGAGCCGATCGTCGGTGGCGGCGCTGGCACTGGCTTATCCGCCAAATGTGAAGAAGCCGGTGGCATTGATCTCATCGTCATCTATAACTCAGGTCGTTACCGTATGGCCGGGCGCGGATCGCTTGCGGGCCTCATGCCTTATGGTGATGCCAACCAAATCGTTGTTGAGATGGCAGCCGAAGTCCTTCCTGTCATCGAACACACACCTGTTTTGGCGGGCGTCAATGGCACAGACCCGTTCCGGATCATGGATATCTTTCTTGATGAACTAAAACGCATTGGCTTTTCCGGCGTGCAAAACTTTCCAACAGTTGGGCTTATTGATGGGCTCTTCCGGTCAAATCTGGAAGAAACAGGCATGTCGTACGCGCTTGAGGTCGACATGATCGCCAAGGCGCATGAAAAAGACATGCTGACGACCCCTTACGTGTTCTGCGCCGAAGATGCGACCGCCATGGCAAAAGCCGGCGGCGACATCATTGTATGCCATCTTGGCCTCACTACCGGCGGGTCGATTGGTGCAGAAACAGCGCTGAAACTGGAAGACTGCCCCAAGCTTGTTGATGACTGGGCGCAAGCTGCCCTGGACGTCAATCCAGAGGCAATTGTGCTGGTGCATGGCGGCCCGGTAGCGATGCCAGACGATGCAGAATTCGTGCTCAAAAATGCAAAACACTGCCACGGCTTTTACGGCGCCTCCTCCATGGAACGGCTGCCGACCGAAGTGGCACTGACTGAACAGACCAAAACATTCAAGCAAATCAGCGGGGGCTGACATGCGAGATTTGAAACGAAAAGACGAGTGTAGATTTATGCGGGAGGAAAGAGAATGACTGGACAACTGATTGGCCAGCTCGTGCTCTGGCTCATTGTGGCGGTTATTGTTATCGCCATCATTTATTGGGTGATGAACTGGCTGTACCGGCGCTCCACCAAAGAAGTGGCCTTTGTGCGTACCGGTTTTCTGGGTGAAAAAGTAGTAATTGATGGCGGCGCGTTTGTGTGGCCGATCGTTCATGATTTCACGCCGGTAAACATGAACACTCTCACCCTAGAGGTGGTGCGTGATCGCGATGATGCGCTGATCACAAAAGATCGGATGCGGGTAGATGTTGAGGCTGAGTTTTATGTGCGGGTGCGTTCAACCCGAGAAGCCGTCTCCATTGCCGCCTCGACTTTGGGCCGGCGCACCCTGCAAACCGAAAATTTGCATGGGCTCTTGGCAGGTAAGTTTGAATCCGCACTGCGCGTGATTGCTGCTGAAATGACCATGGCCGAAATGCACGAGCAGCGTGGCGTATATGTTTCTCGCGTCAAGGAAGCCGCCCAGGAAGAATTGGAACGCAACGGACTTGAGCTTGAATCGGTCGCCATCAAGGATATTGATCAGACAAGCCTTGAATATTTCAATCCCTCTAACCGCTTCGATGCGGAAGGTTTGACAGCGCTCATCAAAGACATCGAAGACCGCCGCAAGCTACGCAATGACATTGAACAAGATTCAATGATCCAGATCCGCGCCCGCAATCTGGAGGCTGAAAAACAAGCCCTAGAGATTGAGCGCGAAAGCGAAGAGGCCCGCTTGGTGCAAGAACGAGATGTTGAGTTCCGCCGTGCGCAACAACGCGCAGAAGTGACCAAGGAACGCGCTGAACGCGATACCGAAGCCGAACAAGCAGAAATTCAATCACGTGAAACGATTGAAAAGGCCCGCATTGAGCAGGAACGCGCGGTAAGCGAGGCCCGCATCACGAACGAGCAGGAAACCCAATCAATAGAGATTTCACGCCAACAAGCGATAGAAAAAGCTGAAATTTCTGCCCGTGAGGCAACCGAGCGCGCACGCATTGAACAAGAACGCGCCATCACAGAGGCACGCATCGAAAAAGACCGCGAGACCCAAAAGAGCGAAATCGCACGTCAAAGAGAAGTCGAGCAATCAGAAATCGCTGCACGCGAGGAAACCGAAAAAGCCCGCATTGCGCAAGAACAGGCGGTTGTTGACGCGCGTATCGCAAGCGAAGAAGAAACACAGCGCCGCGAAATTGAGCGCACCCGTGCAATTGAAGAGGCGGAAATCGCTGCGCGTGAGGCAACCGAGCGCTTGCGCATCGCAGAAAATGCGGTTGTAAGCGAGGAACGCATCCAGACTGATCGCAAAGTGCGTGCGCTAGAAATTGAGCGACAGAAAGTTCTCGAAGAAGCTGAGATTGCTGCTAAACAGGCAACAGATTCTGCCCGTATCGCGCAGGAAAAGACCGTCTCAGCAGAACGCATTTCCTATGAACAAGATGTTCGACAGCGTGAGATTTCGCGCAATCAGGTGGTTGATCAGGCCGATATTGAAGCCAGAGAGCAGATCGAACGCGCGCGCATTGCCCAACAAAAGCAAGTTGATGCCCAGCGCATTCTAGCCGAAGCAGAGACCCGCAGCCGCGAGATCGAGCGCAACGAAGCCATCGAAAGCGCTGAAGTAGCGTCACGGCGCCTGGTTGATCAATTACGCATTGAGAAGGAGTTGGAAACCTCACAAGACAAGGTTTCGCGCGATGAACAAATCCGCAACTTGGAAATCTCCCGCAACAAAGCGTTGGATGAGGCCCAGATTGCTGCTGATGAGGCCATTGAAGCTGCACGTATCGCACAGCAAAAAACCGTCGATGCTGAACGTATCGCAGCGGAACAGGAAACCCGCGCCCGAGAGATTGCGCGTGAAAAGGCCATCGAGGAAACCGACATCAAGCGCCGTGACGAAATCGAGCGTCAGCGCATAGATGTCGAACTTACTCTTGAAAAGGCACGGATCGCTTCACAGAAAGATCGCGAAGTTGTCGATATCGAGCGCAAGAAAACCATTGAAGAGGCTGATGAGGCACGCATTATCGAGCTTGCGGCCAAGAAGGCAGAACGCGCCGAGGCTGATGCTCAGGTGCGCCGTGCCGAAATCGCCGCGCAACGCGATGTTGAAGCGTCAGACGTGGATCGCGAGCGGGCACTAGACGCTGCTAAGCTTGAACGCAAACGCGCAACAGAACAGCTTGAGATTGGCCGTGTACAAGCCTTGCGTGAAGCTGAAATTGCGTCGAAGGAAGAAATTGAACGCGCCCGGATTGCTTCTGAACGTGGTCTTGATGAAGCGCGTATCGGTCATGAAACCGAGCGTCGGCGCCTTGAAGTTGAGCGTGAAAAATCGGTTGAAACCGTCCAGATGGACAAAGCAATTGCGCTTTATAAGAAGTCGCTCGAAGAGTCCGCTGCACAAGCTGAAGCAGACGCTGCGCGCGCGCTGGCTGCAGAAGCTGAGGAACGGGTTAAAACCACACGTGAAACCGAGGAAGCAAACCGCCGCAAATCTGTCGATGTGTTGATGGCGGAGAAAAAGGCAGAAGAAGAACGCATTGCCGCGGAAGCCGAGAAAATCCGCCGCACGGTGGAAGCAGAAGCACAGCGCCTCCTCAACGAGGCAGAAAACGTGCTCACCGACAAGGCGCGTTATTCACTCTTCCGTCGCCGCTTGCTCGACAAGATCGAGGGCATTGTTGCTGCTTCCGTGAAGCCGCTTGAGAAGATCAACGACATCCGCATCATGCAGCTTGACGGTGTCACCGGCAGCGGTGGCGGCAATGGTGGTGGTGCTAGTGCAACCGATGAAGTGATTAACTCCGCCCTGCGCTACCGCGTACAAGCGCCAATGATCGACGAATTGTTGGCGGATCTGGGCATCGAGGGCGGTAATCTCTCCAAGCAGCCAGGCCTGGTGCGCGAAGCAAGCGACATGCAACGCATTTCGCAAACGCTGAAGAAAGAGGCCGCCGAACGCCATGGTGGCACGGAAGATAGCGGTGGTGGCGGAGATGGCAGTGACGGTGATGGGTCCGGCGACCAATCGCCCTCGTCTGACGGCGAGAGGAGCTAGACGATGGCGCGGGTATATGTCTCCACCGTCATCGGTGCGTCAACTGATCGGGTTTGGGAGCGGGTTCGCGACTTCAACGGTCTGCCGCGCTGGCATCCTCTGATCCGTGAAAGCCGCATCGAAAACGGCGAACCCGCAGACAAGGTCGGGTGCGTGCGCGATTTCCGTCTGCAAAATGGTGACCGTATTCGTGAAAAGCTGCTCGGATTGTCGGACTACGATCTGTTCTGCACCTATTCCATTTTGGAAAGCCCAATGCCGCTGACCGATTATGTAGCAACGTTGCGCCTGACACCGATAACCGATGGCGGGCATACGTTCCTGGAATGGTCAGCTGAATTCGATTGCGAAGCGGATGCAGCAGAAGATCTTGTAAACGGCATTGGCTCTGATGTTTTCCAGGCCGGATTTGACGCCCTGAAGCGACACTTTGGGGGTTAGCCTTAAATGGTACACGTTGAAAAAAGCACCATCATGGACGCCCCCGTTGAAGCGGTGTGGGACGTGCTGCGTGATTTCAACGGTCATGACAGTTGGCATCCAGCCGTTGCCGACAGCGAAATCGAGCGCGGCAGACCATCAGATATGATCGGATGCGTTCGGCGTTTCCATCTGGCAGATGGGTCAGAACTGCGCGAACAACTGCTCACCCTGTCCGACATTGATATGGCATTCAGCTATTGCCTGCTCGATACGCCTGTTCCGCTGCTCAACTACGTGGCCCATGTGCGGCTTTTGCCGGTCACCGATGGCGACCGCACATTCTGGCATTGGGAAAGCAAATTCGACACACCTGCGGGCCGCGAGGCCGAGCTGGAAAAAGTAGTGGGCGAAGATATTTACGAAGGTGGGTTCGCGGCGGTGCGTGAACATATGGGCCTGTCAAAACCAGAAACCGGGGAAGAATAGATGCCATTTAGGGTCGAAACATTTAATCGCATTGATGATGCCGCCCAGGCCTTGAGCAGTAATCCTTCCGCGCGCATTTTTGGCGGCGGCACCTTGTTAATGCGTGGGGTTAATCAGGGCACACAACGTTTCGATACGCTTATCCGCGTAACCGATCCCGCCTTTAACGACATCCGCATTGAAGGCGAAAGAATTGTGCTGGGCGCGGGCACCACCATGGTGCAAATCATGGCGCATCGTGATTTGGATTTTTTGACAGCCCCTGCCCGAGCAGTCGGTGGCCCTGCAGTCAGAAACGCTGCAACTGTTGGCGGCAACATAAATGCGCCTGCGCCTTATGGTGATTTCGCCACCGCATTGCTTGCCCTTGGTGCGCAAGTGCATCTGGCGGGGCAGTCGGCAGGCGAAATATCAATTGAAGATTTCTTGCGTGACCGCGAAAACCAACGCAATCGCATGGTGCAATCTGTATCGTTTGCAAAACCGCGCGATCCCAATGCGTTCAAGTTTCACAAAGTCAGCAGGGTGAAGCCAAAAGGCATATCTGTTATCGCGATGGCAGCTTTGTTGTCGCGAGATCGCGGCGCAACCCGTGTTGCCTATGGAAACATGGCGCCCACCCCTGTGCGTGTTCCACCTGTGGAACAAGCGCTTGAAGGCATATCGCTGAGTGCGAACGCCATTCAACCCGCCCTCAACGTGGCAACGCAGGGCCTTACCCCACCCACTGACGCGCTTGCATCGGAGTGGTATCGGCGCGAAATCGCGCCCGTGCATTTGCGCCGTATGCTTTTGGGCGAAACTGGATAGGACGGATAAAATGGCAAAAAAACCACTTCAGTTTCAACACAATGGCGATGACAAAGCTGTATTCGTTGAAGATGGCGACAATCTTCTCGAGGTATTGCGCCGTGGGGTTGGTGATCTCACCCCTAAATACGGTTGCGGCCAGGGAAGTTGCGGTTCTTGCACCGTGCTGATCGATGGTGAACCCCATCTATCGTGCTTAACGCTTGCTGAGACCGTTGAAGGTCGCTCGATTGAAACCACGGCGGTATTTGATCAGGGCGGACAGGTGAGCCCCTTGCAGGAGGCTTTCATGAACAATTTCGCCGCCCAATGCGGTTATTGCACGCCCGGAATGCTGATGGCTGCAAAGGCGCTGCTTGATAAAAACCCAAGGCCGTCACGTGAAGACGTTATTGCAGCGCTTGAAGGAAACCTCTGCCGCTGCACCGGATATGAACCCATCATAAATGCCATTCTTGAGGCTTCTCAAAACGGCACATCACAAGCTTACGGATAGATGCAACCATGCCAGTAGAATTCCGCAAAGAGTTTTTCGCCGATGAGCGTGATGACAATCTCAACGAGATCGGCAAACCCACGCGTCGCCAGGATATTCTGGGGCATGTAACCGGGCGCTCACCATTCTTCGATGATCATTTATTTGATGGGCTTTTGCATCTGCGCTGCGTGCGTAGCCCCCACCATCATGCGCGTATCCGCTCTATCGATACATCTGAGGCTGAAAAAATGCCCGGTGTTAAGCGCATCTTGCTGGGTAAGGATGTGCCGGTAAATCTCAACACGCTGTTGAGCCTTCTGGATTTTGGCCTTGATGATGAACCCCTGCTGTCTGACACGAAGGTGTCCTACAAGGGCGAAGCCGTAGCAGCTGTCATCGCCGAGACCGAACGCCAGGCCCTTGATGCAGTGGCGAAGGTTAAAGTCGACTACGAAGTACTGCCACATGTACTTGATGTGGAAGAAGCGATTAAACCGGGCGCATCTGCGGTAAATAAAGTCTATCCCAACAACAAGTTCACTTATCACAACAAATATGATCATCAGAAATTGCGTTATGGCGATGTGGATGCCGCATTCGCGCAGGCCGATCACGTGATTGAAGGGCGCTATCAGATGTCGCCCATCGAGCAAGCACCTATTGAAACCTGCGGCGCTATTGCAGCCCCTGAAACCAATGACCGCTATGTTTGTTACACATCCACACAAGCACTGTTTTTTTCACTGGGTACGGCGGCGAAACTGCTCGATACATCATCCGCGCGCTTGCACTTTATTGGCGGCACAGTTGGCGGTGGGTTTGGCGGCAAGGTCGATAGTTTGCACGAGCCGCTTGCCATTCTCGGATGCATGGTGACGGGGCGTCCGGTGAAATATTCCTACGATCGGGAAGAAGAAATGCAGGTCGGCGCCCCCCGCGGTGCGGAACGCTGGTATATCACAGACGGTGTCATGAATGATGGCCGCATTACTGCGCGCAAGTTCGTCGGATACTTCGATTCAGGCGCCTATACCAGGCTCTCAAGCTACGCCATCGTCAAGGGCACCGGCCATCTGCCCGGCCCATACACAATTCCGAATGTCTATTCCGATGTCTATTGCGTTTATACCAACCGCACGCCGGCCACCGCCATGCGCGGGTTTGGCATTACGGGGGTTGATTTCGCTATTGAAAACCATATGGACAAGGTTGCACATCAAATTGGCATGGACCCGATTGAGCTGCGTATCTTGAACGCCTATCGCGATGGCGACATGAAGGCCCATCGCCGCGAAGCAAAGAATTGCGCGCTTATTGAGTGCTGTCAGGTGGCGGCTGAAAAAGGGAGCTGGGGGATCAGCGATTGGGCCAGTCAACAAGACTCGCTCACAGGTGGCGGAGGTGATCGCGCACAATTGCCCGCTCACACCGCAACCGATCAAAACGGTTTTGTTGAAGGTGGGCGTACCGGCTCTTACGGTATATCTGACGATCAGCAACCCGCTGCAGCTTCATCAATCCCAACCTCCCTGCCCCCGTTGCAACCAACGCCGGTGCAACCCGCACCACCACCACAACCTGCAGCACAACCATCACCGCCTCCGGCCTCTGCTGCACCACCCTCGCCGCCACCGGCACCTGCGCAACAACCAGCTGCGCCACGACGCACGCCTAACCGCTTTTCATCCATTTCAGGTTTGAGGAGGAGATAGATATGACCAAGCATCGCGGAAAAGGCTTTGCCTGCATCAACTATCCCATCGGCATGAACTTGGGCGGAGACCCTAGCCAGGCACTTGTACATTCAAACCCGGATGGCAAATTCATGGTGGCGCTCTCATCCATCGACCTTGGCCAGGGTATGAAATCGGTTACCCGTCAGATCGCTGCCGAAACTTTGGGTGTTCCGGTTGAAGATGTCTATGTGGACACTGCCGACAGCGATACCGGCCCGCACTGCATGGGTTCATTCGCATCGCGCGGCACACACAGGGTGGGAAATGCGGTTATTCAGGCGGCCCATGAAGCGCGCGCTGTTATGCTTGAAGCAGCCGCAGAAGAACTGGAAGTGAACGCCGCCGATCTGGAGACCGATGGCGACGGTAACATTCAGGTTAAAGGCGCCCCCTCGCGCACCATCACCGTGCAGGATGCCTGTCAGGCAGCACAGTTCAAGCAAGGCAAATCTGTCTCGGGGCGCGGTATCTTCCTCATTCCACTTTCTGATGTGAGCCCCGAAACAGGCGAGATGACGCCTGTATCGTGCTTTGCCCACGCTGCAATGATTGTTGAAGTGGAAGTGGATGATGAAACCGGCGAAATCGATGTTCTGGAAATGAACAGCGCTTATGAAGTTGGTCGCGCGCTAAACCCGAAGCTGGTGGAGCAACAGCTCACCGGCGGTGCCTGGATGGGTATGAGCCATGCCGCATGGGAAACGACCGAGCCCTACTATCCAGAGCGCGAACATGGACCCAAGGATTTTCTAAATTACGTCATGCCTGGACCAGGTGACCTCGCCAACCACAATATCGCGATTCTCGAGCGCCCTGCCCCTGATGGTCCATATGGCGGCAAGGGGCCTGGCGAGATGTGCGCGAACCCGGTTTTGCCGGCGGTTGTCAATGCCGTCTTCAATGCGGTCGGCGTGCGCATCGATGATTTGCCCGTGACCCCTGAAAAAGTGTTGCGCGGATTGCGCAACAATGGTGGCGCACAGCCACAGGCACGCCGTTAGGAGGTTTGATTGTCAATCAGACGCACCATAGTTGGAATATCCTCTCCTGAAGAACTGAGTTCTGCGCTCAACACAGCGCAGTACCTTGCAGGAGATGAGCTTTCAACCGCGTCTTATCTGGCGCTGGCGCTTGGCAAACCGCTTTTGCTTGAGGGCGCGCCGGGCGTTGGTAAAACCGAAGCCGCAAAAGCAATTTCATCGATATTGGGTCGCCAACTCGTGCGTTTGCAGTGTTTTGAGGGCATTGATTCAGCGGCAGCCCTATATGAATGGAATTACCCGCGTCAGATGCTGGCCATACGCCAAGCGGGTGATGCCTACGTGAACATCTATTCCGATGAGTTTTTGCTCGCCCGCCCCATGCTGGAAGCGTTGCAGGACCCGGCGGGAACGGTCCTGCTTATCGATGAAATCGACCGCGCTGATCATGAATTTGAGGCGTTTCTGTTAGAGTTCCTATCAGATTTCAGCATTTCCATTCCAGAAACCGGCACAGTGCGGGCTGAACAAGAACCGGTAGTCGTTCTCACATCCAACCGTACGCGTGAACTGCATGAAGCGCTGCGGCGGCGCTGTGTTTATCACTGGATCGACTATCCTGATGCAGAACGCGAAGCCCAGATTGTGATGATGCGCGCAAGCGCTGTTGCCCGGTCAACTGCTGAGGCCGTCGTGCGCGCTGTTGGAGCGCTGCGTGAAGAGCCGCTGGCCAAACCACCCGGTGTGGCGGAAACCATTGAATGGGCGGAAGCGGTCACCCTGTTACATGAACAAGGTGCACCCTGGCCTGCCGCATTAAAGCGCGCGATTGGCGTTGCCTTGAAAGATCAAGACGACATCACCTTCCTTGGTGATCGGCTCGATGAAATTGTTGAAGGGGCCGCGGCATGAGCGATACCGCCCCTCTTCCTCGTCCACTTGAGCCCTTTGTGGAGTTTGCAGCACTGCTGCGTGCAAATGGTTTTGCGGTAGCGCCTGAACAAACCCAAAATTTTATTGCCGCGATTGATCTGCTTGGCCCAGCCACCATGCGCCACATTCATCAGGCAGCGCTTGCAACATTTGCACCACCGCCTGAGCGTCGCGATGAGTTCGATGCGCTCTTTCAAATGTTGTTTCTGGGTCAGACCGTGGCGGCTGCAGCCCCCGGCGCGCCTGATGAAGACGACCTTCAAGCCTACGATGCCGGTGATGGCACTCAGGAAACTCTGGAAGGCGAAGAGATATCGGAATCTGGTGCAACTGCAGCGGCAACAGAGCGTCTTGCCCAACGCGGCTTCCAATCCAGAGACGACCTATCTTCGCTGGTGCACTTTCGCCGAAACGCGGCTGAACGTCTACCTAAGCGTAGATCACGCCGCCGCGTTAACGCGCGTTCAGGTGCCCAGCCGAACATGCGCAAGGCTCTGCGCGAAGCGGTAAAGCGTGATGGCGAAATTCTGCAGTTGCCGGTGCGCAAACGCGCAATGAAACCCAGACGCATCGTTCTGCTTGTCGATGTGTCCGGTTCCATGAAGGCTGAAACCGAAGGTTATTTGCGATTCTCTCACGCGTTGATCCACAGTGCCGCTCAATGCGAGGTGTTTACGCTGGGAACCAGGCTCACACGAATTACGCGCGCACTGCGACTGCGCAATGTGGATCAAGCGCTTGCGAACACGTCTTCTCTGGTTGCGGACTGGGATGGCGGCACCCGTCTTGGTGATGCCCTGCAGGCCTATCTTGATGTGCCACGTTTCGCAGGCTTTGCCCGCGGAGCGCTGGTTGTCGTGTTGTCGGATGGATTGGAGCGCGGCGATCATTCCGTATTGGTCAAAGCCGTTGAACGTATGTCGCATCTTTCCTGGTCTACGCTTTGGTTGACGCCCCTTGCCAGTGATGGCGATTACCAACCGCAGACCGATGCGATGCGCGCTGTTGCACCCTTTGTGGATCATATCGGTAATGGCGGATCCGTATCAGCCTTGTGTGATGAAGTTTTGGGCTTTGCGCGGAGGGCTGCATAATGAAAATTATCGACAGCCACCATCACATTTGGCGCCGCGCCGACCTGCCTTGGCTGCTTGGCCCAACTCAACCGCGCATTTTTGGCCCCTATGATGACATCAAACGGGATTATCTCGTTGATGAGTTTCTTGATGATCTTAAAGGCACTGGCGTCGAGAAATCGGTCTATGTGCAGGCCAATTGGGCAGCCAACTGGTTTGAAGACGAAGTTGCCTGGGTGCAAAAGACCGCCGATCAAGCAGGTTGGCCTCATGGCATCGTCGGCTATTGCAACATGCTGCAAGAGGATGCGCGCCGCGATCTCGATAGGTTGGAAAAATACCCATTGATGCGCGGCATTCGCCAGCAATTGCATTGGCATGAAAACCCGCTTTACAGGTTTGCATCCCACGCGGATTTAGCGCGTGACGAAACCCTGCAACGCAATGTGCGCCACCTCGCTGATTATGGCTGGAGCTTTGATTTGCAGGTCTTTGATGGCCAGATGGAGAGTGCCGCAGAACTGGCAGATGCCTGCCCCGAGGTCACTTTCATTCTGCAGCACGCGGGCATGCTCGAAGACCTCTCCGATGAAGGTCGCGCTAATTGGCAAAAAAACCTCAAAAAGCTTTCGCGGCAGAAAAACGTGGTCTCGAAGCTTTCCGCCTTCGGCACTTTTATCCATCGTAATGACGCCGATCACATCAAGTGGATGATTGATAATACGATCGACATATTTGGCGCAAAGAGGTGCTTGTTCGGGTCAAATTTCCCGATAGAAAAGATATGGACATCATACGCAGCCCTAATCAAGGCCTTCACGGACGCCGCATCTGGTATGAGCGCGGCCAAGCAAAAACTCATTTTTCACGATACAGCGAAGCGGGTTTACCGCCTTTAAACAATGCTTTGCACGAAACAAAATAAAGGGAGATGACACATGGCACTGGAAATCAAAGTACTCGACTACGGAGATATTGAGCTTGAATCGAGCTTTCTCGTGCTGGGGCGCGATTGTGGGCGCGTCAGGCGCGTACCTACTTACGGCTTTCTGATTCTTGGCGGTGAATATCCAGTAGTTGTCGATACCGGTTATCGCGACAACGCGATCATGGAAACGCTTGGAATGCGGGGCCTTCAGTTCCACGAAAACATGATCGAAAATCAACTTGCCAAACACGGCGTGAAATTGGGTGATGTGCGCTATGTATGCCACACCCATCTGCACATTGATCATGCGGGCAAGGATGATCACTTCCCAATGACAACTACGGTCGTACTTAACCGGCGCGAACTTGAGCATTCGGTCTCCGGCCTCATGCATCCACAATATCCAAAGCCTGATATTCAGCACTTGATTGAGCGTCTCCACACACCCGGTGCTCTACGCTTTGAAGACACCGAACTGACCGGTGAAATCGAACTTATTCCCGGCGTAACCTTGGATTGGGCAGGTGCCCACACCGAGGGTTCAATGAATGTGCACGTGGAAACGGCTGAGGGTCGTGCAACGATTTGCGGCGATGTGATTTACGATATCAACGACCAGATCGTGAACCCGTTCCATGAAATCAGCGATCATGAGCCACGTGTTACGGGCAATCATTCCGTTTCAAAACGCGAAGAGAAAGCTGCGATCAAGAAATTGCTATCGGGCTCTACATTCCTGCTGCCTGTTCACGACAAACCGGCAAAGGTGGAACGTTCGCAAATTGTCGGACGCCTCGACCAGCAGGTGCCAGGCCCAATAACGGAATCGCTGCCGCGCCGCAATTGGTTCCCGGCATAAGTTGATCACAAGAACAGGGAGACGGGCTAATGGTCAACACAGCGCACCGGCCGGAATTTCATAACCTAATTGATGAGCACGCGCCCGTGCGCCAAATCGGAACCGGGTTTACGTTTACCGAAGGACCGATTTGGCATCCACGCGATCACTATCTTCTGTTTTCCGATATGCCTGCCAATATTCGCAGGCGCTGGGATAATGCTGGGGTGCGTGAAGTTATGTCGCCCTCCAACAAAGGCAATGGCCTGACCTATGATGCGGACCTGAACTTGCTGGTCTGCGAGCATTCCACCTCTTGCGTTGCAAAGTTTACGCCAGATGGCAGCCGCCAAGTGATTGCTTCGCATTTTGAAGGCAAAGAGCTGAACAGCCCCAACGATATTTGTGTGCGCTCAGATGGTTCGATTTATTTCACTGATCCTTGGTATGGCCGTATGCCGGTTTTCGGAGTGGAACGCCCGCGCGAATTGGGTTGGCAAGGCGTTTTCCGCATTCCACCGGGCCAAACCAGTGGTGAGCCGGAGCTGGTGGTCGACCGTTATCTGTTTGGCATGCCGAATGGGTTGTGCTTCTCACCCGATGAGAAGCTGCTTTATATCAACGATACAGAGCAGACCAATATACGCGTGTTTGATGTAAATGCAGATGGCTCACTCTCTAACGGACGCCTGTTTGCTTCAGGCATTCAGGAAAGTCTTCGCGAAGGCGTTCCAGATGGCATGAAATGCGACACATCAGGAAATGTCTGGGTTACAGCACCTGGTGGCGTATGGGTTTATGATCCGCAAGGGCGTCATATCGGTTCTATCGACATTCCTGAAAAATCTGCCAATCTGCATTGGGGTGGGCCAGACTGGCGCACCCTGTTCGTCTGTGCAACCACATCGGTTTACGCGGTCGACACAAAAATCGGCCCGCGCAATGAACCTTTCATGCGCTCCTC
>JBPCVX010000297.1:0-9993 GCA_051010095.1 Hyphomicrobiales bacterium | reverse complement strand
ACCAGCAGCAGAGTAATACGAAATCAATCGAAAATGAGCGGTCAGCTACGGACGGTCAAGCAACACGAAGAAGACCACCTTACAAGCGGGAGAAGTGACTGTTATCACTCCTCCCGCCATCGAAGTTAAGGCAACCGGCCTCTAAACAAAACTGCATTCTAGTTGAAACTGATTCTCCATTTCCTTCAATTTGTTCCTCAGACCCTTGGCCTTTCGCTCAAACTCAGGCTTTTGCTTCTTAAGCCTTTCGGCATCATTTTTCATGTGGCCTCTGCGTTCTTCACTAAATCTGGGATTTTCAGAATCGCGCTCAAGTTCTCGCACATCCTTTTCCAGTTGACTCAATTTTATACGAGAGTCTTCCAGATCTTTCCGTGTCTTCTTAATCATCTGATCCAGATTATTGCATGCCCGGCGCATCTCGTGATTTGGGGGGAGCGTCACGTCAAATTTCACCTTTAAGTTTGCGATCTGGCAAGCTTAATGGCGGAAAACTGGACGGGGATAAGTTTTAAAAACCTATTACAATCAATGAATTAAATATTTTTCAAGATCAACAGCGATAACTCAGACAAATAGAAAACCCTCCGACGAACGTCGCCGGAGGGTCCCTGTAACTTTGAAGCTCGGTTTGTGCAGCAAACGCCTAGCGGTTGGCCAGGTTAATCGTCATATTTGTCGGCCAGGTCACCGTGTAGCCAAAGCGGATGTCAGATTTCTCGTCTGGGTCCAGGGTCAAATCCCACGCCATGACGCCCTTGCGGTCTTCATCATCCTCACGCGTTGGCGAGGTTCCGCCGGCCATCAACTCAACCTGAATGGCTTCATTGGCCGAATATGGAATGCGGTCGAGAATGGTCACCGGCAGGGCCCGCTTGTGATGGTTCTCAACGGTGATCTTGTAGGACCGCCGGTCGCGGTTCTCGGTGGTCAAAATGCCCGTCTCGCCGGCCTTGTGATCAAGCTGCACGCGCTTGATCTGCACTGCGTCGTCGGGCCCGAACCCAAGCTTGTGTTCTTGCGTTGGAGCAAGGTGGGGTAGATGCCCATTGCCCACGAACACGCCATCACGATAGAGCGCCACCGGGCCAGACAACATGGGGGCTGTATCACTCGCCGTGAACCGGGCGCAGAGATAAGCCGTTTGGTCAAGCGCTGGTGCTGCGCGCACCATCAGATCAGGGGCGTGCGCTGTGTCGCGAATTTTCACCTTTTTGGTTTGACCCGTGTTGCCAATACTCACTTTGGTGCGGATTTGATAAACCGCCTGAAAGCCCGCCGGCACAAACATTGCCTGCTGTTGAACAATAGGGGCGGCTTTGTGTGGTTCTTGAGAAGCACCGACGAGCGCTTCGCTATCGTCCAGTTCCATCAAAGCTTCTTGCTTCGAAAGTGACTTTCTCAATTTTTCCTTGTACCCAGAATTCGATTGAGAATAGTCCTTACGCAACTCTATTTCTTCCAGTTTTAAGGTATGAACGGGCGGCGCTGATGTTGCCCCGCGCGGGCGCGTTGTTGAAAGTTTCAGCGTTACATCGTCCCATGCCTCGCCGGTCGCCTGGGTCACATCTGCACGGTGCACAAGCGTCATGCCGGTATTTGCGCTGTCATCGCTGGTGTTCAGCCGCGCATCATAGGCCTGCACCCAACCCGCCTGCGCCACTTGATATTGCACTTTCATCGCCCCTTTCACGTGCGCATCGGCTGTCAGGTGAACGGCAACTTCAGTACGCTGCTCGCGCGCAGGCGCTTGTGCGACAAGCTTTTTGTGCAGTTCCTTGATCTCTTATGGATATCGCGCTGTGCAACCTGAAACCCTTGAATTTCCGTATCAATTTCCGCCATCTGACTGGAGATCAGCTGCAACAAAGAGGTCCAGTCAGGCTCAGGTGCTGCTTGTTCGTCTTTGCGCGGGTTGGGCGCCTTTAAATAACGATTTGGGATGCGCTGCACCAGCTTCTTGCGGAAATGCGCCGCAGAAACTTGATCGCCTAGCACGCGCAGTTGGTCGTTCAAAGCTTCAATTTCGCCTTCAATCCGCTTACGTGTTTCCGAAGTGCTTGCGCCCTCGTCAATATAGACGCGCTTGCTGTCGACCGAGGTGATCGCCAAAGCGCCATCCACATCACCTTCAACGCGCAGCGATCCGGGCACAACGTCTGCCGGCAAATCTTTCAAGATGATCGTATGCTCACCAGAAGGAACATCTATCTGGACAAACCGTGTCACCTGCGCTCCACGCGGGAACACAGTCACGGCATCAATTTTTGAGGTGGATTGAATGTCAGCGGCGAGTGCTGGTGACAAAAAAGTGGCCGCGAGCAATGCACCCGCCAAGCTTATGGTATAAATTTTCACGAAAATCTCCTATCCGTCTGCCCCCGCAGCGGAAAAGATAAAAGACATTCTGTATGAGGCATTTTTGGGGCGTATGCGAAGCTTAATACAAACTGCCTTTTTGGCGCTCGACCAATGCGGCATCATAAGTTTCCGCATCGAAATCCTCTGAGGCGCTCTTGGTCATCTGGCCGGCGGTGGGCAGATCGCCACGTTTAAACTGCGCCTCCACATCCCAAAGCGATGAACGCATGAGCGCGCGGGCGCATTGAAAATAGACCGCACCGATCTTCACCACGATCACGGCGGCGGGCTGTTTCCCCTTCATCTCAAAGCGGGAAAGGAGTTCGGGATCAGTTGTGATTTGCGCTGTGCCATTAATGCGCAGCGTTTCGTTGATGCCAGGGGTGAGAAACAACAGCGCCACGCGTGGATCTTCCACGATATTCTTCAGCGTATCGATGCGGTTATTGCCGCGCCTGTCGGGAAAAGCGATTGTGGCATCGTCGAGCACCTGCAAAACTGATCCCACGGCATCACCCCGCGGTGTGCAATCAAGCCCGCCACTGCCAGAAGACGCGAGCGCAAAAAATGGCGCGCGCTCAATCCATTCGCGATAGGCGGGTGCGAGGACGGGCATCTCTTTGGCCAACGACATCGGGTTCGTCTCGCCGTAGAGCGCGAGCAATTCCGCCCGCGTTTTAATCACATGGTCGGAACTGCTCATTTTGCACGATTCCTATAGCTTTAATTCAACCGCCTGCTTCACGTGAGGCAGGGCAGAAAGCTTGTTGATAACGGCCATTGGTACTTCGCCATCCACTTCTACAAGCGCAATTGCATCGCCGCCTTCCTTTTGTCGTCCAAGATTAAAGGTGGCGATATTCACTTCTGCATCTCCGAGCAGGCTGCCAAGGGCACCAATAAATCCAGGCTTATCCTCGTTGGTGATATAGAGCATGTGAGGACCGAATTCAGCTTCCATATTGATGCCCTTTAACTGAATAATCCTTGGTTTGCCGTCAGAGAAAACCGTACCTGCGATTGAACGTTCTTGGCGCTCGGTTTTTAAAGTAAGGCGGATATAGCTGTCATAAACACCGCGCTGAGTTTGCTGCACCTCATCGACCGTAATGCCGCGCTCCCTGGCCACCACAGGCGCAGACACCATGTTTACATCACTTAAGAGTGGGCGCATTACGCCCGCAAGCGCAGCGGACGTGAGAGCCTTTGTGTTCATTTCCGCAACATCACCTGCATATTCGATCACCACGCCTTTTAGGCCCGTTTGGGTGAGTTGCCCTGCGACAGAGCCAAGTTGCTCAGCAAGCGCTACGAAAGGTTTCAGTTTTGGTGCTTCTTCAGCGGAGATCGATGGCATGTTCAGTGCGTTCGTCACTGCACCAGAAAGTAGATAATCCGACATTTGCTCAGCAACCTGCAGCGCCACGTTTTCCTGCGCTTCAGAAGTTGCAGCGCCCAAGTGAGGTGTGCAAACGACATTCTCCATATCGAACAGGTCATTTTCTTTGGCGGGCTCTTCCTCAAAAACATCGAGCGCAGCCCCTGCCACATGGCCAGCTTCTAGCGCCACCTTTAGCGCTTCTTCCACAATCAATCCGCCACGCGCACAATTAATAATACGCACGCCAGGTTTCATTGCGTCCAGCGCCGTGGCATCGATGATGCCTTTGGTCTTATCAGTGAGAGGTGTGTGAAGTGAAATGAAATCCGCACGCGGCAACAGCTCTTCCAGCTCCACCTTTTCAACGCCAAGTTCCACAGCTCGTTCAGCAGAGAGGAACGGGTCGTAGGCAATTACCTTCATTTTCAAACCTATAGCGCGATCAGCAACAATCGCGCCGATATTCCCACAGCCGATTATGCCAAGTGTCTTGGAGAACAGCTCCACGCCCATGAAACGGCTCTTTTCCCATTTGCCCAGGTGGGTCGACGTGTTGGCGGCAGGAATTTGCCGGGCCAGTGCCATCATCAATGAGATGGCGTGTTCTGCCGTGGTGATAGAATTGCCGAACGGCGTGTTCATCACAATGATGCCCTTGGCGGTGGCTGCCGGAATGTCGATATTGTCCACGCCGATCCCCGCCCGGCCAATTACCTTGAGGTTATCTGCTGCTGAAATAATTTTTTCCGTCGCCTTAGTTGCCGAGCGCACAGCAAGACCGTCATATTGGTCGATCACAGAAAGCAGTTTTTCTTTGTCTTTGCCAAGGTCTGGTTCGTAGTCTACATCCAGCCCGCGGTCTTTGAAAATTTGCACGGCTGTCGGTGATAGTTTATCTGAAATCAATACTTTAGGCGCCATCAGGCTGCTCCTTGTACTTTGGTCTTTATGTTGAAAATTGAGTGTTACGCAGCTTCTTTTGCTTCAAGCAGAGCTTCTGCAAAGGCCCAGTCGAGCCACGGCAGAAGCGCTCTAATGTCAGAAGTTTCAACGCTTGCTCCGCACCAAATGCGCAAACCCGCCGGGGCATCGCGATAGGCGCCAATATCAAGCGCTACGCTTTCATCTGCCAGCAGTTTCACAATGCGTTTGGGCAATGCCTGAGCCTGCTCTTCATCAAGGCCAGCAAGGGCGCTTTGTGAAAGCTTCAGGCATACAGACGTGTTCGATCGGGTTTCTGGCACAACCGCCAGATGCTCAACCCACGCAGTTACGTCCACCCAATTGGCGATTGCCGCTGCATTAGCGTCGGCCCGCTTTATCAGGCCTTCAAGCCTGCCCACGCCCTTCGCCCATTCAAGCGCCATAATGTAATCCTCTACACACAGCATCGAAGGCGTGTTGATGGTTGCACCTTGGAAGATCGCCGCATTCAACTTGCCATTCTTGGTGAGACGGAAGATTTTAGGCAGCGGCCAGGAAGGTGTGTAATTTTCAAGACGCTCTACAGCACGCGGGCTCAAGATCAGCATGCCATGAGCTGCCTCACCGCCCAGCACCTTCTGCCAGGAATAGGTGACAACATCGAGCTTTGCCCAATCCAGATCCTGCGCAAAGGCAGCAGATGTGGCATCACAAATGGTGATACCTTCGCGGTCTTCGGCAATCCAGTCGCCATCGACAACCCGCACACCAGACGTGGTGCCGTTCCAGGTGAACACGCAATCTCGGGTTTTGGTATCTACTTGTGAAAGGTCGGGCAGTTCGCCGTAAGGCGCCTCAATAACACGCGCATCATCAAGCTTGAGCTGTTTGACCACATCCGTGACCCAGCCAGAACCAAAGCTTTCCCACGCCAGCAGATCTACCCCGCGCGCGCCCAACATTGACCACAAGGCCATTTCTACGGCGCCTGTATCTGAGGCTGGCACGATGCCAATGTGATACCCTTCAGGCACGCCCAATATCTCGCGGGTGAGCTCAATAGCATATTTAAGACGCGCCTTGCCCTCGCCCGAGCGATGGGAGCGTCCTAGCAATGCATTTTCTAGAAGAGCCGGAGTCCATCCCGGAATTTTGGCGCAAGGCCCAGACGAAAAACGCGGATTTGCCGGCCGCGTTGCCGGTTGTGTATGACCTGTCATGATCCTACCCTCACAGATAAGTGCCCTTCGTTGGGGAAGGGTGTCCCACTGACCCGTCTAATGGAGTGAACACGCAGTGTCAATGTCGCTTAGGTGAAGTTTCTAAAAAAACTGCCCCAACTCAAAGCGCAGACCGACGCGGCCCTCATGGGAGGTGAGGTGCCCGTAACCGCCAGGCGACGCTTTTCCTAAGTCTCTGTAACGATACCCTAAATCCAGCGTCAGGAGCTCGTGTACTTTAACACTTACGCCTGCGCCTGCCTGCCAGGCAAACCGTGTTTTCCAAGTATTGGGTAATCCAGCATCAATGAGTTTATTGCGTGCGAAACCAAGCCCACCACCTAGATAAGGTTTAATCGCACCACCCAGTTCGAACGGCTCAAGCCACAGATTCCCAAGCCCTGAGTACCCACGCAACGAACCAGAACCAGTCTTTAGATCAGACTTAAAGCGATACGCAAATTCAAACTCCGTGCGCGCGTAGCCCATCACGTTGCAACCGATGGTGCCATCTAAGAAGCCTGTCGTCTTAGGGTCAACTTTGACAGATGATGCAGGTGATGAAAACTTTTGCAGGGCAGAAACTCCGCCTCCAAGACCTGCATAAAGGCACATATTTGCAGGCAACTTGTCGACAATCTCGACATCAGGCTGCCAGCCCTCTAGATCATTTGCCATCGCATGCAAGGAAGTTCCGGCAAACAGGGTTGCCGCAAAAGCACTTAAAAAACAATTTCTAAAAACACGCATACCAACCGCGCTCCGGCGCCTGAAAACCAATGAGCACGCCCGAAGGCGCGCATAAACCCATCATTAACCAAAACATTTAAGGAGGAATTAACCATGATTTCGCGATTGCCCTTTTGGCCATAGCCGCTTAACGTCCCGTGTTCGTATTTTGAAGGCCTTTCACCTTGCGCAACACACCGGCACTTAAAGATTGGGCAGCCCTGGCAACGCTTGTCGTATTCTGGGGGTCATCCTATGCGCTGACTAAGACAGCCGTTTCTTCCATTCCGCCAGATTGGGTGGTGGCCGGACGCATGAGTATTGCCGCACTCATTTTGGTGCCTGCATGTTTTCTATCGGGCCGCCGTTTGCCCTCAGGGGCTCTGCTTTGGGCGTGCATTGCCTGGCTGGCAATTGCGGGTACCATGCTGCCCTTTTACCTAATCTCGTGGGGCACCCAGCATATCCCTTCCGCAGTCGCCGGCGTGCTCATGGGAGTCACACCCTTGTGGACGATCGCTCTGGCACACATCGCGCTGCCCGATGAAAAACTCAACCGATTTAAACTGGCAGGGTTTGTGCTTGGGTTTGCAGGCGTTGTTACCATGTTCGATCCGCGTGAGCTGTTGTCACTATCGAGCGCAGGGCTAGCTTTTTGGGGCCAGCTTGCGGTGATAGGTGGCACCATGTGTTTTGCCATGCATTCAATCTCAGCAAGGCTCATGCCACGGGTTGCCCCGCTGGAAATGTCAGCGGCGGTAGCTTTGGTGGGGAGTGTTGCATCGTGCACATTCGCGATGATGCACACGGGCAATATTGATCTCACAATCGACACCGCATCCCTCTGGTCGGTGGTAGCACTTGGCGTGTTTCCAACCGCGCTTGCATCTATCGTGCTTTACTTTTTGCTGGCAAGTGCTGGGGCAAGTTTCGTGTCATACACCAACTATCTGCTGCCCGGATACGCGCTGCTGTTGGGGGTGCTGGTATTAAGGGAAACCCTGCCCGCCAACGCTTACATTGGTCTTGGCCTCATTATGGCAGGCATTGCGGTGTCACAATTCAGGCGGCAACGTCCTTCAACGCCTGAACAATATCATCAACGACTGCGTTAACAAGTCTCTCATCATCACCCTCACCCATAACGCGAATAAGCGGTTCCGTGCCAGATGGCCTGATGACCAACCTTCCTGTCTTTCCTAGCCTGTCGGTTCCCTCTGCAATTGCCTGTTGCACCGGTTTTTCATTTAGAGGTGCGCCCGCGCTGAAACGCACATTCTTCAGCACTTGCGGCAAAGGCTCAAACAGCTTGCAGGTTTCACTCACTGGTTTACCGGATTGCTTAACCGCAGCAAGTACTTGCAGCGCAGCGACCAAACCATCGCCCGTTGTAGAGTAATCGGACAACACAATGTGACCCGATTGCTCACCGCCAACATTGTAACCTCCTTTGCGCATCTCTTCGACCACATAGCGATCACCCACTTGCGCGCGCACAAGATCCAGACCGATATCATCGAGAAAACGCTCAAAGCCAAGGTTAGACATGACGGTTGCTACAACACCATCCGCCGACAACCGATCGTCCTGGCGCCAACTTGCCGCGATAAGCGCCATCATCTGATCGCCATCGACAATGTTTCCCTTTTCATCGACGATGAGACATCTGTCTGCATCACCATCCAGCGCAATTCCAATGTCGGCACGCATCTCGCGCACTTTTTTCACCAGGGCGTCGGGTGAGGTTGAACCGCAATCCTTGTTGATGTTGAAACCGTTCGGCTCAACGCCAATTGAGAAAACTTCCGCGCCCAATTCCCATAATGCGGCAGGCGCCACCTTGTAGGCCGCGCCATTTGCGCAATCCACAACGACACGAAGATCATCAAGGCGCATGCCGCGCGCCAAAGTGCGCTTTGCAAATTCGATATAGCGCGCCTGTGCATCATCAATGCGTTGTGCCCTGCCAAGGCGCTCCGGTTTCACCATAAGCCGTTCAGCATCAGTTTCGATGAGCTTTTCAATTTTGCTTTCGGTCGCATCGGAAAGTTTATAACCATCCGGCCCGAACAGCTTAATGCCATTATCGTGAAATGGGTTATGAGACGCAGATATCATCACCCCCAAATCCGCACGCAGAGATCGTGTAAGCATCGCAACAGCAGGCGTTGGCAGGGGACCAAATTGAAAGACATCCATACCCACCGACAAAAACCCCGCAACAAGCGCATTTTCGATGGTGTATCCGGAGAGCCGCGTATCCTTGCCAATGACAACCCGATGGCGGTGATCAGCTTTGGTAAACGCACTGCCAGCCGCCATGCCGACTTTCAACGCGGTTTCCGCCGTCATTGGCCATGAATTTGCAGTTCCGCGAATTCCATCCGTGCCAAAATATTTGCGCATAGAAATTTCCTATCCTGTGTCCCCAGCACTTTCCGCGCTTTTTTACTGCAAACCGCAGCTTGCTGCAATTTCAATAAAATTTGTGGTTTATGTTTGATTGCGCCCAATCGCCGACCACACCTTGAACGCTTGCGCAGTCTCATCTGCATCATGCACACGGAACATCTGCACACCTTGCGCCAATCCGGCAAGCGCGGCGGCGACAGAGCCCGTTACCCTTTGCTGAGCATCCTCAATACCGGTAACGACGCCTATGAACTTTTTGCGCGACACCCCCAGCATCAAAGGCACGCCGAGACCGTGAAAAAGCGCCAATCCGTCCATCAGTTGCAGATTATGTTCATAAGTCTTTCCAAACCCGATGCCCGGATCAGCGATGAGTTTTTCGCGTGGAATCCCCCCCGCCACGCAGCGCTCAATTTTTTCCGCTAGCGCATCGAATATATCCAGACACACGTCATCATAGGTTGGGTTTTGCTGCATGGTTTTAGGTTCACCCTGAGAATGCATCAAAACAACAGGCAGACCGGTTCCAGAGGCCGTTTCGAGCGAATTTGGTTCATGGGTCAGAGCTGTCACGTCATTGAGCATCTGCGCACCCGCTTTAGCTGCCCCGGTCATGACACCGCTTTTGCGCGTGTCGCAGGAAACATAGGCCCCATCGTTGGTAAGCGCCTCGATAACCGGCAATACCCTGCGTAGTTCTTCTGCTTCCCCAACCGGGTCAGAGCCGGGCCTGGTTGATTCACCACCAACATCAAGAATATGCGCACCGCGCGCGAGCAGATTGCGGCCATGTGCAATCGCTGTCTCAGTTTGATCAAACTTCCCCCCATCAGAAAAGCTGTCAGGCGTCACGTTCACAATCCCCATGATCACCGGAACATTCCAATCAAAGGACCCGATCGGCGGACGCGGCATTTCCAGGCTGGCCATTCTTTCCCGCAGCGCCGTATCACGTGATGCTTGCAC
>JBPCVX010000296.1:0-3653 GCA_051010095.1 Hyphomicrobiales bacterium | reverse complement strand
TCTTTTTTTGAAGGTGAAGAGTGATGTATGTGCGCGTAAATGGTGTGAATTTATATTTTGATGTTGAGGGTGCAAACCTGGTTGCCGATGGCCCGAAGATGCGCCAACAACCAACCCTTATTGTTCTCCATGGCGGGCCGGGCGCAGATCATTCGCTTTACAAGCCATTGTTTTCGCAGCTGAGCGACTGTGCGCAGATTATCTATCTCGATCATCGTGGAAATGGCTGCAGCGACCAAAGCGATCCGCAACATTGGAACCTCGCCCAATGGGGCGACGATGTGCGGGGTTTGTGCGATGCGCTAGGTATCAAAAAGCCTATCGTGCTTGGCACCTCATTTGGTGGCTTTGTTGCACAAGCCTATGCCACACAGCATCCAGACCATCCATCGAAGCTTGTATTGGTGAGCACCGCCGCCAAGTTTGATTTCCAAAAAGTGTTTGAAGCGTTTGAAAAGATTGGCGGGGCGGGGCCGCGTCAGGCAGCAGAAAATTTTTGGCTCAACCCCACCGGCGAGACGCGGGCAATTTATCGCGAAGTTTGCGTGCCGCTTCATCACACCACTAATATGGACAAAAATTGGCTTGCACGCGCCATTATCAAGGATGATGTGGCGATTTGGTTCAACGGCCCACACAATGAGCAAGGCCGCATGGATTTTCGTAACGAGTTGAGCAAGATTAGCTGCCCGACCCTCGTGATGGCGGGTGAAAATGATCCGATTACGCCAGTTGTGTTCAGTGAAGAAATCGCTGACAGCCTCCCTTCTGAGCTTGTTGTGTTTGAACGCTTCGCAGGCTGCGGCCATGACATATATGGCGATAAGCCAGACGCCTTTATGTCATCCCTGCGCGAATTCATTTTGCACAAAGGTGAGGCCTGCTAAGCTTAATCTTATTTGTGCAAATGGAGGCGCTGCGTGGGCAACAGACCAAATGTTATTCTCATTCTTGTTGATGATATGGGCTTTGCCGATCTCGGTTGCATGGGCTCTGAAATCAAAACCCCTAACATTGATGCGCTTGCGGGCAGCGGGGCGTTGCTCACGTCGATGTATAATTGTGCACGCTGTTGCCCCACCCGGGCATCGTTGCTGACCGGCCTTTACCCGCACAATGCAGGCGTGGGCCATATGGGTGCCAATTTGGGCACGCCCGCTTACCAGGGCTTTTTGCGCAATGACAGCGCCACCATTGCCGAGGTGTTGCGCGAAGCCGGGTATCGCACCTGCATGGCTGGCAAGTGGCATGTGGCGGGCGACTTCATGGCCCGCGAGGTTGATAGCTGGCGGGTGGGCGATGTGGAACACCCAACCCCGCGTCAGCGCGGCTTTGACAGATTTTACGGCATTGTTGATGGTGTAACGAATTTCTTCTCCCCCCATTTCATGCTGGAAGATGACAGCAGGGTTGAGGTGTTTCCCGATGACTTTTACTTCACCGATGCCATCACTGATAAGGCCATAGGCATGGTGGAGGAGGCGGTGGAGGATGAAAAACCTTTCTTCCTTTATCTCGCCCATGCCGCTCCTCATTGGCCGCTGCATGCACCTGCTGAAGACATTGCGAGATATGATGGCATCTATCAAAACGGCTGGGATGAGACCCGCACCGCGCGTCATGAAGAGATGAATGCCATGGGCGTGTTGCAAACACCGTGGCAGATATCGCCGCGCGATGAAGAGGTTCCCGCCTGGGGCGATATTAAGCTTTCCGACTGGGAGGCCAGTAAAATGGCCGCCTATGCCGCCATGGTTAACAGGATGGACCAGTCTATCGGGCGCATGGTGGCGGCGCTGAAGCGCCTTGGGCACTATGACGATACGCTCATCTTGTTCCTGTCTGACAATGGCGGGTGCGCTGAGTTCATGGCCGAGGATGGCTGGGCGAAATTCTTCCCCGATACCACCCATGATGGCCGCAAGATCACCATGGGCAACGTGCCCAATCTGGTGCCCGGTGATGTGCTCACCTATCAAAGCTACGACAAGCCGTGGGCCAATGTGTCGAACGCGCCGTTCCGCCTGTTCAAACACTATGTGCATGAAGGCGGCATCTCCACACCGCTGATTGCCCATTGGCCGGCAAAAATTACCACACCGCAAACCGTGCATAACCCCTGCCATGTGGTCGATGTATTGCCGACAATCTTGCAGGCCACTGGCGCGGATTACCTCTCCGAACTTGGCGGTCATGCACTCCAGCCCCTGCAGGGCGAGGGCTTTCTCGATGTGTTGGTTGGCAAAGCCTGGCAGCGCCAGCAACCCATATTCTTTGAGCATGAGGGCAATTGCGCCATCCGCGCTGGCCAGTTCAAGCTGGTAAAGAAGCATGGGTGCAATTGGGAGCTCTACGACATGGAGGCCGACCGCACCGAGCTGAACAACCTCGCCGGCACAAACGCGCCGCTGGAGGCTGATTTGCTGGCGCGCTACACCGATTGGGCAGCCAAGACAGACGTTCTTGACTGGAACATCGCACTCCCCAGATTGCTCAAAGCCTGGGAGATGGATTCAGCGGAAGGGTGAGGAACTATTCCGCTCGCGAAGTTATATATCGCTCGCGGAGTTTGTTTCGCTGGGGTTTGATACCGCTCGCGCCAATTCGTGCTACGCACTCATGGCTCTGCGGGGGCGCTGCATAGGCAGCGGGGACCCTTGGTCCCAGTCACCGCATGGTTGTAGACCATGACGGCTCCGTCTTGTTCCATGCGCCATAAAGTCAAGGAAAAAGAAGAAGTGATGCGCAACATCGCGACTAGGTGCGACTGCGCCTCGGCCGGTCAGGTCGCGTCCGCGTCAACAACCCCTTCAAGGAACTCTGCCAAATCGTGGGTGACGTGGTGCACATGGGGAACGCCATGGTTGTCACCGTTGAGCTTGTTGATCATGGCGCCGTCTTCATTATCGCTATCGTGCACCAGCACCGTGGTCATGCCCAGCTGGTGGCTTGGTTCCAGATTGCGGATAATGTCTTCAAACATGGCTGAATTAACCGGGTTCACGCCGTCACGCTCCAGGAAGATTTCATAGCTCACCATGCGCGGCTTTGGGATGTAATCAGCCGCCTTGATATCGAAGATGGCATCAAAGTGGGCGGAAATGCCGATCTTGGCCATCACATCTTCGGCATGCTTCACCGTGCCGTTGGTGAACACCAGCTTACGGCCGGGCAGGGCATCAAGTGCGGTGCTCAGGCGTTCATTTTCAGGGATCGGTGAATGGTCGATATCATGCACAAACGACAGAAAATCATCAGGAGCCACATTATGGTTGGTCATCAGCCCGCGCATGGTGGTGCCGTGCTCAAAGAAATATTCTTTTTGAAGCTTGCGGGCCTCATCGCGGTCAATTTGCAAGAGATTTGAGATAAACGCGCCCATGCGCACATCGATCTGGTCGAACAACCTGCATCCCGCCGGGTAAAGCGTGTTATCCAGATCGAAAATCCAGGTATCGATATGATCGAACTCACCTTGCTTTGCGTGACCTTCACTCATTAACGTCAACCTCGCCTGCTGAAATACGTGTGCCCACCCCATGTTCGGTGAACAGCTCTAACAACACAATATGGGGAACGCGTCCGTCCTGGATCACAACCCCATCCACGCCCGCTTCAACCACGCCCATAGCGCTTTCGATTTTCGGGATCAT
>JBPCVX010000295.1:0-25224 GCA_051010095.1 Hyphomicrobiales bacterium | reverse complement strand
CTTATGCTCTGTAACCCACTCATATACAGCGATCAGACAAACGACCGCCATAAATGACATATGGAAGCTTACCGTCATCACACTTTCAGGCCTTACAATCAGAATAAACAATGCTGCAAGGGCTACATTGCGCATCGATAAAGCTGGTCTTTCAGCTAATACCGCAGCAAACATTATCGAAATCATTATGAATGCTCGCTGTGTTGCAATGCCCATTCCAGAAATAAAGAGGTAAGCCAACCCTCCCACAATTGCCGCAACGGCTGCCCATTTTTTAATCGGGTAATTGATCGCAAGATACGGGCTCAAGGCGAATACAGAACGCAAAAACCAAAATACACCACCTGCAAACAGCGCCATATGAAGTCCTGATATCCCCAATAGATGCGCAAGCCCAGATTTTCTCAGCGCTTCAGTCACCTCTTCGTCAAGATACCCACGCTCACCTGTAATAAGCGCAACCGCAAGCGTTCCCGTTTCACCTGGCAGTGATGTGAGAATGCGCTGAACAATTGCTAAACGTGCATTTTCGAGCCAAGTTGCAAAAGTAGACTCATTCCTGGAGAGTACTTCGGGCATAGAAAGCGCGAAGCCTTGAGCGCCAATTCCTTTGAACCAATTTGAAAAACCGCTGTCATAGCCCCCAGGCCAAGCTGGTTTATGGCGCGGAAGAAAATGGGCCTTAAGCGCGATTTTCTCGCCGACCCTGAGAGCAACAGAAGACCCTCGCCAAATAAGCCTAATTTTCTCGGGTAGATCTGATGATTCCGTTGTTCCAACTACGTCGGGTCTTACGAAAAGAGTCACTCCTCCTTTCGACCTTGCTTGAATTTTTTCGATGATGCCTGACACATTTACCACGCCTGCGGGCAAGATGAGCGTCCCTGGGCCTGCGGTTTCAACACGAATTTTACCGATGCACATCCCAGTCAGATAAACCGCCACGATGGTAAGCAACATCCATCGACGCCCGCCCGCACGAAGACTGAGAATGGAAAACGCAAGCAAGCCCAAGATAACCATTGCCCAGTTTGCGGGCTCTATTGGTAGACAAAAATAACTTGCAATTCCGGCGGCCAAGATTGCCGGACCCCAAAGAAACCAGCGTGTTCGTTCTTGTTCTAAGACATGCTTTAAACAGGCAACGGCACGCGTCACAGTACCCACACGAATACTATCAACATCGCGCTCATTCTTGTCGCCATACCAGCTATTGTGGAATTCATGATCCACACGTCATCTCCGGTCCACCCAATGAGATGGAAAGCCATGTTGCAAACTAAAGTTGTTTGCGCATGTGCAACCGTGCTATCACCCCGCGAAGTTACAACAACCCTATCAACAAATTTCAGTTTTAGGAAACAGGCGCCAATGACCACGCCCGTCATTACACGATTTGCCCCCTCACCAACTGGCTTCCTTCACATTGGGGGCGCGCGCACCGCGTTATTCAATTGGCTCTTTGCCCGGCATTATGGTGGCAAAATGTTATTGCGCATTGAAGACACAGACCGTGCCCGCTCAACAGATGAAGCAATTACCGCAATTCTTGAAGGACTTGACTGGCTCGAACTGGATGCAGACGAAGACCCAATTTATCAGTTTGCCCGCGCGGACAAGCATCGTGCCGCGGTTGAAAGGCTGCTTAAAGAGGGAAAAGCATACAAGTGTTACAGCTCGCCTGAAGAACTTGCTGAAATGCGCGAAAAAGCACGTGCCGAGGGCCGCCCGCCTGGATATGACGGGCGTTGGCGTGATCGCGACCCATCCGAGGCGCCTGAAGGTGTTGCACCGGCAATTCGGTTAAAGGCACCGCGCGAGGGAGAAACGGTTGTTAATGATCTCGTTCAAGGCACAGTAACCTGGTCAAACGATCAGCTTGATGATTTGATTTTGTTACGCTCAGATGGCACACCAACTTACATGCTCTCTGTTGTTGTTGATGATCATGATATGGGAGTTTCCCACGTCATCCGCGGCGATGATCATCTCACCAATGCCGCGCGCCAAACGCAGATATTCAACGCATTGGGATGGGATACACCGGAATTTGCGCATATTCCGCTGATCCACGGGCCAGATGGCGCGAAACTTTCCAAACGCCACGGTGCACTTGGTGTCGATGCATATCGCGATATGGGCTATTTGCCGGAAGCAATGCGCAATTATCTGGCGCGACTTGGATGGAGCCACGGTGATGATGAAATCTTCTCAACCGAGCAGATGATCGAATGGTTCGGGCTTGATGCAGTTGGCAAAGCGCCTGCGCGCTTCGATTTCGACAAGCTTGAGAGTGTTAATTACACCCATTTGCGCAACAAAGATGATGAAGCACTTGTTGAAGATATGGTCACGCTGATGCCTCATATTGAGGGAGGCCCAGCGCTGTTGGCTAAAGTTGATGAAGACAAACGAGAACAACTTATTACCGCCATGCCGGGTTTAAAAGAGCGGGCGAAAACACTGCTTGATCTCATTAATGGCGCTCGGTTTTTGTTTATCGAGCGTCCACTTCCCATCGATGAGAAATCAGCAAAACTGCTGAGCGATGAAGCACGTGACGTGCTCGCAGATATTGTGCCAGCATTGGAAACAATTTCACAGCAATGGTCGATTGAGAATATCGAACGGGTCGTGCGCGATTTTACCGAAAGCAAAGAACTTAAGCTCGGTAAAGTCGCACAACCACTGCGCGCAGCATTAACCGGCACCACTACATCACCAGGAATTTTTGATGTCTTGGAAGTGTTAGGTCCAGAAGAGGCTATAGCGCGCATTAGCGATCAAGCATCTTCACGATGAATTTCACGTGTCGGAACGAAGATATAGTGTTTTCTGAAGGTAATCTGCGTTAGATTTACCAAATGGACGCTGAAACAGAACCGCAGTTTCGCCTGCGCGTGCAATCTGCAATTAAGGAGATATCTCCAGAAACGTGGGATGCTTGCGCTAATCCTCCCGAGCGAAGCTATAACCCTTTCATATCACATGCATTTTTGAATGCACTCGAAGAATCTGGTTCGGTACGGGCGGAAACCGGTTGGCTTCCTCAGCACATGGTTCTCGAACGCGAGGATGGTGAAGTCTTGGGTGCAATGCCTTGTTATCTGAAGTCACACAGCCAGGGCGAATATGTCTTCGATTATGGCTGGGCTGATGCCTATGAGCGCGCTGGTGGGCGCTACTATCCCAAATTACAGGTGAGCGTGCCATTCACGCCAGCAACGGGACGCAGATTGCTGCTGCCCAAGGCACCAAACGCGCGCGCACGAGAAAAAGCCCTCATCTCTGGAAGCATTGAACTCTGCAGCAGGCTCAGTGCCTCATCGGTACATCTAACGTTTCTAACGAAGCCCGAGTATGATCATTTAGGCGCATTGGGGCTGCTTCAACGAAAAGACCAGCAATTTCATTGGGTAAACGCTGAATTTGACTGCTTTGACAGTTTTCTTGGCGCGCTGGCGTCACGAAAACGCAAGAACCTAAAAAAGGAACGCAAATCCGCGGTCGAAGCAGGTTTAGAGATTGAACAGATTACCGGTGCAGATCTTACAGAGGCACATTGGGATGCATTTTTCAATTTCTATGTCGACACCGGTTCACGCAAATGGGGAAGCCCTTATCTCACCCGCAGCTTCTTTTCGATCATCGGAGAAACAATGGCCGATGACATCTTGCTTGTATTGGCAAAACGAAACGGGCGCTATATTGCTGGCGCGTTGAATTTCATCGGTGGAGACACATTGTTTGGCCGCAATTGGGGGTGCACTGAACATCACAGGTTCTTGCATTTTGAGCTTTGTTATTATCAGGCCATCGAATTCGCTATCCAGCGCGGTCTGAAACGCGTTGAGGCCGGTGCGCAAGGTCAGCACAAACTGGCGCGAGGATACATGCCAGTAGAGACCTATTCCGCTCACTATCTAGCTGACGCTGGGCTCGCGCAAGCGGTTAATGATTATCTTGACAGAGAGCGCCAATATGTCGAACAAGAAGTGGAGCTTCTTCGCGAATACAGTCCATTTAAATCGCAGGATCAATCTTCATGAGCACCTATGATGACGATAATATTTTTGCCAAGATTTTGCGCGGCGAACTCCCCTGCCATAAAGTCTATGAAGACGCTAACACACTGGTCATTATGGATATTATGCCGCGCTGTCAGGGCCATGTGTTGGTTCTGCCCAAAAATGCCTCTCGCAACATGCTGGATATTGCGCCAGAAGATGCTGCAGCCGTCATACAAACGGCCTGCAAGATGGCGCGCGTCGTCCTGAAAGCTTTTGATGCCGATGGCATCACGATTCAGCAGTTTAATGAATCTGCAGGGGGACAAGTGGTTTTCCATACCCACATGCATGTGATACCTCGCCATGACGGCATTAAAATGGGTCCGCCCGCTGCCGAGATGGCGCCACCAGAAGAACTTTCCGCAAACGCTGAAAAAATCCGTGCGGTGCTAGAAAACTAGTTCCGCAGAAACCAACACACACACTGCAACAATCACGCCAATGCCGGTGTGGCGGAATGCGTAATAGCCAATAATTCCTGCTGCCATTGACGCTATGCGGCTCACAAGGTGGGTTTCAGAAACAATTTGCGGTGGCGCCAGGGCAATCTTCGTGCAAAGGGCGGCAACGATTGCGATCGCTACGGCGCGCACCCACAACATCACCTCACCATCAGGTTTTAAGGATTGAGCCAATGACGCGCCAGCGAAGCGCCACATATATGTGGCCAATCCGCCAACAATAAACATGGTTATGAGCGCATCCGCATTGAGTTCCATATTCTATGAACGCCTCTTGCGTGGTGCAAAAATCCATGCGGCCGTGCCGCCAGCTATTCCGGCAATAAGCAAATCGTATTCCGGCAAAAAGTGCATGAGTGGAACGATCAACAAGGTTCCCATCGCGATTGCAATGAAATCAAACATAAAGCGCGCGTTCGCAAACAGTGACATATAAAAGAAAATTGGCGTCAGAAATGCCAAAGTTGCGGCAAGAATGGGGGGTAATAAGCCCGCCAAAACATACCCCAGTGTCGTCATCAACATCATTCCGAAAAACAGTGCAAACACGAGACCAAACAACCAAGGAAGCCTTTGACGGCGCGGAATCTTGGCGATACGTTCCTGCGCCAAAACCCATGTTGTCATTGCAATAAAATGTGCCAGAAAATATTGCGGCACTTTAGGCGCTTTTGGAAAATCAACCTCTGACAACACCAGCATCACCATCGGCATCAGGCGCACTGCGGCAACACTCACAGCAAGGAAAATAGCAATTAATCCTGCGCCTTCCGCCAACATGTTAAGATATAGAACCTGCCCAGGTAATGCCCAGATCAATGGCAGAGTGGCAAGCCCCATCTCGAGTTCAAACCCCTGAGCTCTAACCAAAGCACCAAACCCAATGAAGGACGCCGACATAACTAAAGCTGCAACCGACAGAACAGCTTTAGGCCCAGACCTTAGCGCCGACCAATCATAACCAGTTTCTTCAGTCTCAGGTTCAATCTCAGAATTCATCGTGCGCTCCATTGTCTAACGTTGCGGCAAAATCCTGTTGTAGACTGGATGTAAAATCGCAGGAAGAATGTAAATCGGAAACTGGATCATCGCAAAAAACAGCCACGTATCAGGCGGCACCGCTGCGCCCATGGCACCCACTGCCATGGCAATATTACGAGCATGCGTAGATAGGCCTATGGTTAAAGCACGCCGTTTGCCGTACCTCCAGAACAAGGCGCTGGTTATCACATGAAGGATCGCGCCTGCTCCAAATGCAAATGCGATTAAACTCGCTGCAAGCACTGGATTTTCAAGCAATCGCGCACCAATCCCATCCATAATCGCGATTGCGAATACGATGAGCGCGATAACATTTAAGCCATCCATTGCCGAGCCGTATTCGTTCAATCTTTGCTTGCCAATAATTTTCCGTACAACGAAAGCCACTGCCGCCGCACCGCCGATCAGCATTGTCAGTCTTATTGCAAGTTCAATCGGAGGAACAGACACCGCGCCATCAGTAAAAAGCGCCACAAATAGTGGTGTAACAATCGGATGCAGTGCGATAGCCGCCATCAAGAAGCCGACACTAAGTGTGCCATCTAGGCGCATGATGTAAGAAAGCGGCGCTGACGAGAAAATTGGAGGTGATGACGCCCACAACATAAACGCAAGAACTAAACCCGCAGAAAACGTGATGTTAAAGCCCTCAGCGAGCAACCACAACACCAATGCGAAGATGATCGGCACAGCGACGACTGTCCAGATAAGACCAATTAGAGGAACAATTGGTGAGCGGATTTGCAACAGAGCTTCGTCCAGGTTTATCCGTGTCATTAACACTGACAGCATAAAAAACACGGTTGGCAGAATTGCTGGACGCATGAAGGCTGCCAAATCAGGCAGCAATAAACCCAGACCCAGGCTAATCGGCATTAGTGTCGTGCCGTGTCTGGCAAGCCAATTTAGAAAATTTTGCACAGCATCACTGCGAACTTAAAATGCGCGGTATGTGATTATTGTGTGCGTATCGCGAATTCCCGGAATAGAATGAATTTTCTCGTTGATAAAATGCCCTATGTCTTCTCCGTCGGCCAAATATACTTTCACGATCAAATCGAAATCCCCGGCGGTAGAATAAATTTCCGACGCAACCTCGGAATCAGCCAGTGCCGTTGCCACGTCATAAGCTTTTCCAAGCTCGGTCTTGATCTGAACGAAAAACGGCTTCATCGGCCCTAGCCCCTACTCTGCATGTTGTACTACACATTTCAGGCTTAAGGCCGAAGGTCAACCCCGGCCTTATTCGACCGTCACAGAAATGCGTTCCGACATTACTGGCGGATTGTGCGGGATATGCGACCAATCACCTAGAACGAGTTGCAAAGTGTGCGTGCCCTTCGGAAGTTCAACGCTTACTTCAGTCTGTCCGCCGCCAAAATGCTTGTGTTGCTCATCGGAAGGAATTGGCTCATTCAACTCATCACCCTCAATTTTTTCGTTTATGATGAGATGATGATGGCCTGTTTTTTCTTTCTCAGTTCCAGCGGGTGCCACGCCCATTCCTGATAAACCAAATTTTATGGAGACAGGGTTTGTTACTTTGTCGCCATCCTTCAGGTTTATGAAATAAACCTTCGCACCTTCTGGTGCAGGTGTTTCCCCTGCGATTGCAGCTGACACCAACAGGCCCGTTGCGACCAATGCGGATGCGAATAATGCAGTTTTCATAATCTTCCTCCCTTTTTTGTTTTATAGGTTTGCGGACACCGATCAGTTCACATTACTGGCAGAAAAGCTGCTACTCGTACAAAAATTCCCTGCCAACTTTTACGCGATTTTCACCGTCATATCTGATGATGTCAGCGGTGGCGTAAGTCTCAGACAGCGTCGCTGGCAAGAACGATCCCGTACCCACCATATCAACAGGCGCGTTAGCTGCGCCCATGACTTGACACTTCTGCACACCGAAACCTGACGAAGCGACAATTTTTGCGGTCTTGTACCCAGCGCCGTCGAGCACTAGCCGGGTGTTTATGATATTGGCAACTGACACGCCCGCACCAAACAGAATGCGCCGAACACGGTCGACCAGGATGTTTGATGTATCCAACTGAAACGCTCGTAAGCCAAGCACTTGCTCAGCGATGTTGTACTCGCCTTGGACCCCAAGCCAGTCGCCCACAATTTGTACTGACTTATCGTAATCCAGACCTTCTGCAAATCTGGCTCCATGTGTATCAAGACGCACGCCAAACGTTTTTCCTTGCTGGTCGAGTTTGGCCTCATCATAGAACCATCGAGCACACGCTAGACTGTCCGCAATCTCCTTGCCGGAATAGTCTACAAGAGCAATTGCCGCTGGAGCATCGGGCACAGCCTCGACAAACATTTTTGTAGCCTCAAGCACATCACCCTTGGTAAAGCCAATAAGCGCGTGCGGCATAGTGCCAATGCCTTTTTCAGCGCCATATAAAGGTGCGGTAATATCTTGCGAAGAACCTGTAAAACCTACCACCGCATTGTCGGCTTTGCGTGCTGCCGCTGACCCCACAGCAGCGCCGTAAGCGGCAAGCATGTTCATTTCGGGTCCTGCACCATGCCTGGCATGCATATCCATGAAAGACGATGCAGGCATTGCGCTGCACATCTCATAGGCATTGTTGGCGGCAACACAAGGCACACCAACCTTTTGCAACATGAGTGTTTCCAGCTCAGAAAGTTCCGAAAATTTGCCTTTCACTTCCATGAGCTTCTCTTCCGAAGGTACCATTTCACCATCAGCGTAAAAGCGTTTCACTTCAGCATCTGGGGCAAGTCTTCTGATAAGCCTGATGGCCGGTTCGAGTGCCGCGATTAAGCGCCGCCGCATAAATACCGCATAAACAACTTCGCAATCACCGTTCGCCTCGGCAATTCGTTTTGTGTGGCTAAAATACTTGTCCGTGAGGTTCTCAACTGATCCTGCAGACAATGTAAGATCGATCAAACGCTCAATTACGCTATCTGCATCAGGTGCAATTTCAAGCTTTTGATCCAAAGCTCACCTCCCCACATTCGTTCGTTTGTTTAAGTGTGCCGCGCGGCAAGCGCCTTCGTCAATCTGCGAGTTGCGCAAAAGCGGCCTTGGAAGCGTGTTCGAGATAGGTCATATCGTTCGACAACGCCAAAAACTGATAGCCGAGCTCAATATATTTCTTTGCAAATTCAGGGTTAGCTGCAAAAATTCCAGCAAACATTTTATGCTTTCGTGCCGTATCGGCAACGACTTTTAGATTTTCAATAATCATATCGCTGGCGGGATTGATGGGACCCTCACCATGAGTCAGCGAGATCGATAAATCAAACGGGCCAACAAAAACTCCATCCAATCCATCGGTGGCACATATTGCGTCCAGGTTATCAAGCGCCTGTTGTGTTTCTATCATCGCAAGGGTGAGATTTGCGTCATTTAACTTTGCAAGAAACCCTTTATCCGCTGGATTCGCTCCTGCCTTGTTGCGGTAGGCGCCAAAACTTCTTGAGCCAATTGGTGGAAACTTTGTTGCTTCAACAAATTTGCGGGCGTCCTCAACGGTGTTGATCATTGGGCTGATCACAGCAGAAGCGCCCGCATCCAACGCTCGGGCAGCGAAATCCCAACGGTCGAGCGGTATGCGCACCATCAACGGTTTTCCAGCCGCAAAAACTGGTGCCGTCATAGCCAAAAATTCAGAATAACCCGCATAACCGTGCTGCATATCAACACAGCACGCCTCAAATGGACCGTCGGCAAAAACTTCAGTACTCAGCGAAGTCGGCATCGAGGACCACGAAAAAATAAGCGGCTCACCCGCAGTAAGCCGCTCTCGAAGCGTCTGCTTAGGCTTCATTCTGGATTTGCTCAATTGCCTGTGCCATCAGCTCGTTCATTGTGCGCCGGATTTGATGATCTGACTGATCAACATTTTTTTCGTCGAAATCACCACGCACCTTACGAAAAACGTCTTCATCGCCAGCTTCTTCGAAGTCAGACTTTATCACTTCCTTGGCATAGGCTTCCGCCTCATCACCACTCAAACCCATTTTTTCTGCAGCCCAAAGGCCCAATAGCTTATTGCGTCGCGCACTGGCTTTAAATTCCAGTTCGGCGTCGTGGGCGAATTTGTTTTCGAAACCTTCCTGGCGCTTATCAAACGTGCTCATTTTATTGCGTCTCCAGCTGTTATAGCTTCACCTAATATGGGGTGTGTCTAATCTCACGCCAAGCTTTACCGGGGGGTGCGAGGCAAATCAATAGATACCTGCCATTCGCGCCAATTCGCGCACCCTTCCCGTTCAGTATAGGCCTGGGCTGATGTCGCGGCGCCGGTGGCGTGTGGGCGGATCTCCGAAATGGGCTTTATAGGAGCGTGAAAACTCAGCTACCGAGGTGAAACCACATGCGATCGCAGCTTCGGTAACGTTTAACTTCGAATATGTCAGCAACCGTTCTGCGCGTTCCAAGCGCAACCGCCTGTAAAACCGCCTTGGCGATTCTCCAACATGGGTCGCAAACAACCGTTCCATTTGACGGATTGAAATATCCGTTACAGCCGACAATTCGGCATTGGAAAGCACATCTTCTGCATTTTCTTCCATAAGGCGCATAATTTTGATTAGTTTAGGGTGCGTGACCTGGCAGCGAACATCAGGCGGCAAGCGAGCTTCACTTGTGGCGCCAGGCACTGGCCGGTGGCCCAGTTGTTCGGCGGCATACAGGCTCTCACGCGGACCCAGAATGCGCGAAATGTAATCCAACATCATATCAATAGCACCCGCTCCCGTGGCTGCTGTTAGCCTATCGCGGTCGATTTCATAGGCTGCATCACTGATTTCAATATCAGGGTAAGTCTCACGCATGCCTGCGGTTATTTCCCAATGTGTGGCTGCCCTATAGCCGTCGAGAACGCCTGAAGCCGCCAATACAACTTGAGCCGAATCAACACCTCCCAGCACCGTGCCCTGCCGCGCGAGTTTTCGGGCGCAGGCTAAAACCTGAGGAGCAAGATTGCGATCGGCCTCATAGCTTGCACAAAAAAGTGCAATATCGGGTCGCGCCATCTCCGCCATGCTAAAGCCAGCAGACACTGGAATACCGTTACTGGCGGAAACTGGTGCGCCATCAATAGATACAAAAGTCCAGCCAAACTCCTGCACACCCGCATACCTGTTGACCAGCCGCAAGGGTTCTAGGAGGCCGGTCAGACCAATCATTGAGAACTTCGGAAACAGAATAAACGCCACGCTACGCATGTGTCGTTATTACACAAACTAGCGGCGAAATAAATCAAACTTGTGTGGTATGGCGCACTACTCTCTTATACCAAGTTTGGAGGAACGCCCATGACACCCAATGTAATCATCACATGCGCAGTGACCGGATCTGGCGACACGGTTGGTCGCCACCCGGCAATTCCCGTTACACCTGAAGAAATCGCCAATGCAGCCCTTGAAGCAGCAAGCGCTGGTGCTGCGATTGTGCACTGCCACGTGCGCGAACCAGATACAGGCAAACCAGCCCGTACGGTCGAGTATTACCGCGAAGTTGTTGAACTAATTCGCCAAAAGAACGAAGATGTAATTATCAACCTCACGGCTGGCATGGGAGGTGATTTGGAAATCGGTGAAGGTGAAACCCCGCGCGATTTCAACGAAGACCTCACCGATCTTATCGGTCCGATTGAGCGCCTATTGCATGTGGAACAGCTTCGACCTGAGATTTGCACACTCGATTGCGGAAGCCTTAACTTTGGCGATGGCAACGGCATTGTGGTGCAAACGCCCATGCAACTGCGTGAACAGGCCAACTTGATCCGCTCGTACGGTGTGAAGCCTGAAATGGAAATCTTCGACAGCGGAAATCTCTGGTTTGCAAGCCAAATGTGCAAAGAGGAATTGATTGAAGAACCGCCTATGTTCCAACTTTGCCTGGGCATTCCATGGGGCGCGCCAGTGAACACACAAACCATGGCTTATATGGTTTCGCAATTACCAGAAAACGCGGTTTGGGCGGGTTTTGGCATCTCACGCATGCAAATGCCCATGGTCGCACAGGCGATCTTGCTCGGTGGGCATGTACGTGTTGGTCTGGAAGATAACCTTTATCTCGATAAGGGGGTATATGCCTCAAACGCTTCGCTGACAGAACGTGCAACAGAGATCATCCAGTTACTGGGGGCAAAAGTAGCAACATCAGATGAAGCCCGTGCAATACTTGGACTGGCGCCACGCTCATGAGCATTGACATTAAGACCGTAGGAATTGCGGGCGCCGGCGTTATTGGTGCTGGATGGGCGGCGCGTTTTCTGTTTAACGGCCTTGATGTGGTGGCGTTTGACCCAGCACGGGATGCCGAAAAACGCATGCGCGCAGCGATAGAGACTGCGTGGCCGTCGATGGAAGGGCTCAACGAAGGTGCTTCTGCTAACGCTGGCACCTTGTCATTCGTATCTTCAGCACAAGAAATGGCCGAACAAGCTGACTTCGTACAGGAAGCAGCTCCTGAACGAGAAGACCTCAAAATCGCACTGTTTAAAGACGTTGATGCTGCCGCCCGTGATGATGTCATCATCGCGTCCAGTTCATCAGGCTATCTTCCAAGTAATCTGCAATCTGAATGTGCGCATGCGGAACGGGTGATCATTGGGCACCCGTTTAACCCAGTATATCTCTTGCCGCTCGTTGAAACCGTGCCGGGCAAGAAAACCGCACCTGAAGCTCTCGACCGTGCTGGTACGTTTTATGAATCCATTGGAATGCATGTGCTACGCCTGAAAAAGGAAATTGACGGGTATGTTTGCGATCGTCTCCAGGAGGCGTTGTGGCGCGAAGCTCTTCATGTTTTGGATAAAGATATTGCCACAACTGGTGAAATTGACGACAGTATTATCTTTTCTGCTGGGTTGCGCTGGGCCGCTATGGGCTCTTTCATGACCTACCATCTGGCAGGTGGTGAAGGTGGCATGCGCCACTTCATTTCGCAGTTCGATCCGTCAATGGAACTTCCATGGACAGACCTGTCTTTCCCAAAATGGTCAGACGGTTTAGAGCAAAAACTTATCGAAGGCACAGATGCGCAGGCGCAAGGCAAGAATGTCCGTGAATGGGAAGCCAAACGCAACGAAGTGCTGGTTGACATCATGAAAGTGCTGAAAAAGCATAATATTGGGGCTGGAACCACCTTAAACCGTGGTGGTCAGGTTTAGGCCATGAGTGGGCAAAAAGTTCTCATAACCGCAGCTGGTGAAGGCATTGGGCGGACAATTGCAGAAGGGTTTGCCACCACCGGTGCGCAAGTTGAGGTTTGCGACATCAACGCAGCCGCTCTTTCATGCCTTCCCGCTGGTGTTTACGGCACCGCACTTGATGTCACCGACGAAACCGCGCTTGAAAACTGGTTTAAAGCTGCCGTTTCCCGCATGGACGGTATTGATACACTTGTCAATAATGCAGGTATCGCCGGGCCTACTGCACCCGTTGAAAAGATTTCAACCGAAGATTGGCGCCGATGCATCGCGGTGTGTCTCGATAGCCATATGTTCATGTGCCGCCTCGCTGTGCCTTTGTTGAAAGAACAGCGTTCCGGCGCAATCATAAACATCTCGTCTGGTGCAGGCCTCTATGGCTACCCGTTCCGCACGCCTTATGCTGCCGCCAAATGGGCCATAATTGGTTTCACAAAGTCCATCGCGGCCGAAGTTGGTCCCTACAACGTCAGAGCAAACGCCATTTGTCCTGGTGCCGTCTCAGGCCGCCGGATGGACGCAGTTATTGCTGCGGAAGCTAAAGCAAGCGGACGGCTGGAAGAAGATATCCGCGCAGATTATGCCAAAAGTACTTCAATGCGGCGCTTCGTTGAACCTAAAGAAATCGCAGATATGGCCGTCTATCTGGCCTCTCCGGCCGCTAAAATGGTGTCAGGCCAGGCAATTGCCGTCGATGGTCATGCTGAAACATATCATTCGGAGTAAATATGACGGAAGGGATCACCAGCGCTGACAGTCTTGTTCAAGACGGCTTGTGTATCAGCTGCAGAATGAGCGTAACCGGTGCCAAACCTCGCACGAGTGAAATGGGCTGGATTAGTGAAGACCGCATACCTGAACCACCACTGAAGCGTGCTGAGGATTAAATCCATGCATTTCGAATTGACCGAAGAACAGCGTCTCATCATCGACACTACACGGGCATTCGTAGAAAACGAGCTCTACCCCCATGAGGAGGAAGTTGAACGCACTGGCGTGCTGCGCAAAGACCTAATGGAGGAAATCAAGCAGAAGGCGATTGAAGCAGGTCTTTATGCCGCCAATATGCCCGAAGAAGCAGGCGGCGCGGGCCTCGACACCCTCACCTGGGTGCTTTATGAAAAAGAGCTAGGCCGGGCAAATTATGCCCTTCACTGGAACTGTGTGGCGCGCCCATCCAACATTCTTATGGCGGCCCAAGGGGACCAGCGCGAAAAGTACCTTTTTCCCTGCGTGCGCGGGGAAAAAATCGACTGCATGGCTATGACTGAGCCAGGTGCGGGATCTGATTTGCGCGGTATGAAAACCACAGCCGTGCGCGACGGGGATGACTGGGTACTCAACGGCAACAAGCATTTCATTTCTCATGCTGATGAAGCTGATTTCGTTATTCTCTATGCGGCATCAGGCGAGGAAGAAACACCGCGCGGCAAGAAAAAACTCATCACCTCGTTCTTTGTGGATATGGGCACGCCGGGCTTCACTGTGCGCGATGGCTATCGCAATGTGTCTCACCGGGGCTACACAAATTCCATATTGGAGTTTGACAATTGCCGCATTCCAGACAGCCAACGCCTTGGCGAGATTCACAAAGGCTTTGATGTGGCCAATGAGTGGTTGGGCGCCACCCGCTTGCAAGTCGCCGCCACCTGTTTGGGCCGGGCAGAACGCGCCATGGATCATGCGGTGCAATGGTGCGTTGACCGGGAACAATTCGGTCAACAGATCGGTAAATTCCAAGGTGTCTCATTTAAGCTTGCGGATATGGCAACGGAGATGAAGGCGGCCGAATTGCTGACCCTAGAAGCCGCTTGGAAATATGACCAGGGCACGGTGACGGATGGCGATATGGCAATGGCCAAGCTGAAGGCCACAGAAATGCTTGCCATGGTGGCCGATGAAGCCATTCAAATTCATGGTGGGATGGGGGTTATGGACGAGCTGCCCCTTGAGCGCATTTGGCGTGACGCCCGTATCGAGCGCATTTGGGAAGGCACTAGTGAAATCCAGCGTCATATTATTTCGCGCGGTCTGTTGCGACTTTTGGGAGGCTAGCGCCCGTGACACGGTTAAGACGGTTGTTTGCACCAAAATCGGTCGCCGTGTTTGGCGGTCGCGTTGCTGAAAGCGTGGTGATTGAGCTCAAGAAACTTGGATTTGAAGGCGACATTTGGCCGATTAACCCGAACCGTGCGGAGATGGATGGAGTTCCATGCCTCACATCTATCGCGGACTTACCTTCTGCGCCCGACGTTGCTTACATTGCTGTGCCCAACACGAACACCATTGAGATCGTACGCACTCTGTCAGATATGGACGCTGGCGGCGTGATCTGTCATGCATCAGGTTTTTCTGAAATGGGTGCGGAAGGAAAATACCGCACCGATGAGCTTCTGTGCGCAGCAAACGATATGCCACTTCTAGGCCCGAATTGCTGGGGGCTGTTGAACCTTATCGATAACGCAGCTTTATGGCCCGACTTCCATGGCTGCATTTCGGTGGAAAGCGGTGTCGCTATCATCAGCCAGTCCGGCAATATGGCGATCAACATCACCATGCAGCGGCGCGGGCTGCCGATAGCCTACGTGGTAAATTTGGGCAACCAAGCTATGTTGGATGCCAACGATTGCATCGAAGCATTTCTCGACGATGCGCGCGTGAGCGCCATTGGCGTGCATATGGAAGGTTTGAAAGATGTTGCGCGGTTCTCTGAGATCGCATTGAGGGCTCACAAACAAGGAACGCCCATTGTAGTGTTCAAGGCGGGCTCGTCCGCGAAAGGCGCCCGCGCAACGGTGAGCCACACGTCCACTTTGGCAGGGTCTGATAACCTTTACGACGCGCTATTCACTCGCTGCGGTGTGGCACGCGCGCGCTCTGTGCCAGGCTTTCTGGAAACCTTAAAACTACTCTCCCTCACTGGGCCTTTGCCTGGCAACAAGATCGCGTCACTTTCATGCTCAGGTGGCGAAGCGTCTTTGATTGCAGACCGAGCGGAACACCGCGCCCTCACATTTCCCGACCTCACACCAGACCATACCGACAAAGTGCGTGCAACCCTCAACGAATATGTGGATGTGACCAATCCACTCGATTACCACACATTTATCTGGGGGCAGCACGAACAACTGGAAGCCACCTACGGCTCGATGATGGAAGGTCAATTCGATATGGCCGTTCTGGTACAGGATTACCCGCGCGAAGACCGCTCGAAAACCGGTGACTACGAGATTTCAATGGCGGCATGGATTGCAGCCGCTCACAAAACCAACGCCCGAGCAGGTATCATCGCAACCATGAGCGAATGCATGCCAGAGCGCGTGGCCGAGCACCTTTACACCCAAGGCGTGATGCCTTTTTCCGGAATGGAAGAGGCCCTGGACGCAATGGAAGCCGCAGCGTTGATTGGAGACGCCGCTGGTGCCCCAATCAAATCCGCAAGCATTGTTCCAGCAAATATTATGACTTTGGATGAAGTGTCATCAAAAGCCCTTCTTAGTGAGTACGGATTAGCCGTTCCCAGCGCACAAGTCGTTCCGTGCGCTGAGGCTGCAACGGTGGCGAAGAAAATCGGTTTTCCTGTTGTCTTGAAAGCAGTTGGCGACCATCTCGCCCACAAAACTGAAGCCGGTGGTGTAAAGCTTAATCTCAAAACAGAAGACGAAGTCTTTCATGCAGCTGCGGAACTCAACAAGCTATCTGACACTGTTTTGGTTGAGAAATTCATTAATGATGGAATTGCCGAACTTATTGTTGGCATAGGCCGCGATGATCAATTTGGTCCTTATCTCGTATTGGGCGCTGGAGGCATATTGGTGGAATTGTTAGAAGATAACGCTGCCCTTTTGCTTCCAACTAATGAAGGTGAAATAGAAGCCGCGCTGCGCGGGCTCAAGATTTTCCCTTTGCTAAAAGGATATCGCGGCAAATCGGCTGGCGATATTCCCGCCACTATCGCCGCCATCAAATCCATAAGCGAATTTGCTCTTGCGCATTGGGCAACGCTCGCTGAACTTGACGTGAACCCCCTAATCGTGCGCCCTGAAGGCAAAGGCGTCACAGTAGCTGATGCCCTCATTCGGTTGGGCGAGACACAAGGAACATAATCATGAACGATCCTATTAATGCAGAGCGCAATGGCGCAGTGCTTGAGGTTACAATCGATCGGCCCAAAGCCAATGCCATTGATGCTGCCACCAGCCGCATCATGGGAGATGTTTTTGCCGGATTTCGCGACAATCCTGATTTGCGAGCTGCAATTCTCACTGCCGCAGGAGAGCGTTTCTTCTGTCCCGGATGGGATTTGAAGGCCGCAGCCGAGGGCGAAGCCCCAGATTCAGATTACGGTGTTGGTGGATTTGGCGGTTTGCAAGAACTACCGGGGCTGGGAAAACCCGTCGTCGCAGCGGTAAACGGTCTTGCTTTTGGTGGTGGGTTTGAAATCATGATTGCGTGCGACATCATCATTGCCGCAGAGCATGCAACCTTCGCGTTGCCCGAAATTCGCTCAGGTGTGATAGCTGATGCCGCCACCATAAAACTTCCACGCCGTATTCCCTATCACGTAGCAATGGAAATGCTGTTCACAGGTCGCGTCATAGATGCAGATGAAGCCAAGCACTGTGGCATCATCAACGAAATTGTACCTGCAGATAAACTGATGGAGCGTTCACGCGAAGTCGCCGCCGTTCTCGCCGCAGGTCCGCCACTTGTCTATTCAGCAATAAAAGAAGTCGACCGCGAAACCGCGCACTTGCCAGAACGTGAAGCGCTGGCCATCCTCAACCGCCGTGGATTACCCTCAATTGAAAAGCTCTACAGCTCGGAAGATCAGCTGGAAGGCGCACGAGCGTTTGCCGAAAAACGTGATCCCGTCTGGAAGGGCCGCTAGGGGCCAACGACAGCAAACATTTGAAAAATTCTGCACACACTTCTAAGGTTTCTTAGCTGATGAACTTTAGGGGGACAGCACCATGGCGGCAGACACATCAATCGGCACACCGGAACAGTTACGCGACCCGGATTTCACGCCGCCGTTGAGCAAGGCAATTCCCCTTGGAATTCAGCATGTTCTGGCAATGTTCGTCTCCAATGTGACACCTGCAATCATTGTGGCTGGTGCGGCAGGGTTTGGATTTGGGTCCAATTCACCCGATTTCCCGCAAATGCTCTACATGATTCAAATGTCGATGTTTTTTGCCGGCGTTGCAACGCTTATGCAGACAATTGGCATAGGCCCTGTTGGCGCACGTCTTCCCGTGGTTCAGGGCACAAGCTTTGCATTCTTGCCCATTATGATCCCTCTTGTTGCTGGTAAAGGCGTTGAGGCCTTACCCGCGCTATTCTGTGGGGTGCTCGTAGGCGGCCTGTTTCACGCCGTACTTGGCTTGTTTATTGGACGGATACGGTTTGCGCTTCCTCCTCTCGTCACCGGGCTCGTGGTGCTGATGATCGGATTGGCACTCGTGAAGGTCGGTATTCAGTATGCAGCAGGTGGAGTCCCTGCGGTTAACAAACCTGAATATGGCAGCCTGCTCAACTGGTCGGTCGCATTAGTCGTGATTGTTGTGACACTTGGTTTCAAGTTTTTTACCAAAGGCATGTGGTCAGTGGCTGCTGTGCTCATAGGCCTGATGGCAGGTTATCTCATTGCCCTTGCCCTTGGCATGGTGAGCTTCGCAAATGTTGGAAAAGCTTCAGTATTTGCAGCTCCTGTTCCCTTTAAATTTGGTTTTGAATTTAGTGCAGCAGCAATCATCGGCTTTTGTCTAATGGCATTTGTATCCGCTGTTGAAACGGTGGGTGATGTCTCCGGAATCACCAAAGGCGGTGCGGGGCGCGAAGCAACAGATGAAGAAATCACCGGCGCGACCTATGCCGATGGTTTTGGATCCGCTTTGGCGGGCTTGTTTGGTGGGCTTCCCAACACGTCGTTCAGCCAGAATGTCGGGTTGATTGCCATGACTGGCCTCATGAGCCGCCATGTGGTGACCTGTGGCGCCATATTCCTGATTATTGCGGGCCTTGTGCCCAAAGTTGGCGCATTGATCACCACGATACCGATTGAAGTACTGGGCGGAGGCGTGATTGTAATGTTTGGCATGGTTGCAGCGGCGGGTGTCTCCATGCTCGCTGATGTGCACTGGAACCGCCGGAATATGGTAATTTTCGCGGTGTCGCTCTCAGTGGGGCTTGGGCTGCAACTAGAGCCAAAAGCGATGCAATATCTGCCTGATACCATGCGCATTTTAATGACATCTGGCCTGTTGCCAGCAGCATTCCTTGCGATCATTCTCAACTTGGTTCTTCCAGAAGAGTTGAGCGATGAGCAAACCGAGGAGATCGCCGGTGGCATGTCTGGTCACGAATGATTGCTTGGCAAGCACAGCCGGCCTGTGCAACCCTAAAGAGCGAAGTGAGAAATAACGCACACCTGCTAGGGAGCCGATGAGTGACAACGGGCTAAACCTGCGCCAAAAATACATCTCGCAGCCAGCGCTAAATTTGGTGCGGGATATGTTGCCCCGTATGTCCGAAACGGAACGTGAAGCGCTGAACGCTGGCACAGTGTGGTGGGACGCTGAGCTTCTTTCCGGCAATCCTGACTGGAACAAACTTTTTGCTTTAGAAACACACCGTCTCAGCACAGAAGAACAGGCTTTTCTGGAGGGCCCGTGCGACGACCTCTGCGCGATGATTGATGATTGGGATATCACGTTTAACAAGCGCGATATCCCTGACAATGTCTGGGCATTTGTAAAGAAGCACGGTTTTCTTGGCCTCATCATCGACAAGAAATATGGGGGCAAAGGTTTTTCTGCATCCATGGTGTCAGCAATCGTCCAAAAAATTGCATCACGCGGGCCCTCGGCAGCGGTAACCGTTATCGTGCCCAATTCGCTCGGGCCTGGCGAATTGCTGACCCTGTTTGGAACGGAAACGCAAAAAGACCATTACCTGCCGCGCCTCGCCGATGGTCGTGATATTCCTGCATTTGCGCTCACATCTGTTGACGCTGGATCCGACGCCGCCGCCATGACTGACAACGGCATTGTTTGCTATGGAACCTATAAAGGTAAGAAAACACTCGGCATTCGTGTGAATTGGTCCAAGCGTTATATCTCACTGGGCCCTGTCGCCACAGTTCTAGGGTTGGCATTCAAGCTCTATGATCCAGATAAGCTTTTGGGCGATGATCATGAACCCGGCATTACGGTGGCACTCGTGCCGACAGACACCAAAGGCGTTTCCATCGGCAGGCGGCACTACCCGTCTCACCAAGCTTTCCCGAACGGTCCTAATTCGGGCAAGGACGTTTTTATTCCCATGGATTGGATCATTGGCGGGCAAGAACGCATTGGCCAAGGCTGGCGCATGCTGGTGACAGCGCTTTCAGCAGGCCGCGGTATCATGCTACCCTCCATGGGCTTGGCTGCGATGAAGTTGGCCTCGCGCTCAACTTCTGCCTATGCGCGCATTCGCGAGCAATTCAACATTCCAATTGGGAAATTTGAAGGTGTTCAGGAGCCTTTGGCGCGCATTCTTGGGCAAACCTATATGATTGATAGCGCGAGCCGCGTGACAACAGATGCAATCGATGCCGGTGAAAAACCCGCCATTATTTCAGCAATCATGAAATATCATGCAACCGAACGCATGCGCGATGCCATCGATGATGCCATGGACATTCATGGCGGACGCGCGGTTTGCGATGGCCCCAATAATTATCTGGGCTCTGCCTATCGCGGCACACCGATCGCCATCACGGTCGAGGGCGCCAACATAATGACCCGTTCGCTGATGATATACGGACAAGGGTCAATCCGTTGCCATCCCTTTATTGAACGCGAAGTTTATGCAGCCCAAAACGAAGATCAAATTCAGGGTGTAAAAGAATTCGATTCAGTGCTTTTTAAACACGCTTGGTTTCAGCTCAAAACAACAGGTCTGGCCTTTTATCGCGGCTGGACCAGGGCACTCTTTTCATCGACTCCAATTGAAGGACATACGGCAAATTATTATAAACAAATCAAACGTTTGTCATCTGCTCTTACACTCATAAGTGAATCGTCGTTGGTCACCTTGGGCGGCCAACTTAAACGCAAAGAACTGTTGTCTGCGCGCCTTGGCGATGTCTTGTCCGAACTGTATCTCAGCTCCTGCGTATTAAAGCGCTTTGAAGATGATGGCGCACCACCTGAAGATCTGCCACTGGTGCACTGGGCGTGCCACACTTCTCTTCACGAGGCAGAACGCGGATTGCGTGGGCTTGTCAGCAATTTTCCACTACGGCCGATTGCGTGGATACTTCGGTTTATCACGCTGCCATTCGGCCATGGTGTCCCGCCACCTTCAGATGATCTGATCAATGAAGTCGCGGAATTGATACAAAAACCAGGTCCAGCACGCGAGCGCCTCACCGAAGGGATCTATATCGGCGATAAAGACGATATTCTTGGCCGTGTTGAATATGCGTTCACCCAGGTCACCGGTGTTGCCATGCTGAAACGCAAAATGCGTCAAGCGCGCATAAAAGATATTGAAGAAGCACTCGCCAAAGAAGTCATCACCAGCGATGAAGCTGAACGGCTTCATGAGGTACAAGCGCTTGTGCGCGATGTCTTGCAAGTTGATGATTTCTCACTGGAAGAGCTAACAGGTCGCAAACCAGCTAAACCTGTGAGAAAGCCGAAACGGAGGAAATTATCGCCCGCCAAGCCGTAAAATCAAATCGCGCTGCAAAGCTAAAACCAGTGCCTGGCAAACGTAGACCGGTTTACATCGTCGATGGTGCACGCACGCCGTTTCTGAAGGCTGAAAAAGGCCCCGGCCCCTTCACCCCGGTTGATTTAGCAGTTCATGCGGGTAGGTCTCTGCTATTGCGGCAGCGGTTTGAGCCACAAGAATTTGACGATGTTATTTTAGGCTGCGTGAACGTGCATCCAGACGAAGTCAATCCAGGTCGGGTTGCAGCACTCAGGCTTGGCTGCGGTCAGGAGGTTCCAGGCTGGACCGTTCAACGCAATTGCGCATCTGGTATGCAGTCGATCGATACCGCGGCACGCTATATTGCCGATGGAGGCGCTGACTTGATCCTCGCAGGAGGAACCGAAGCATTATCACATGCACCACTATTATTTAGTGAAGACGCAACCCGCTGGTTTGCCGAACTTTTCTCCGCCAAGAACATGGGCGACCGCATGACCGTAGCAGCCAAGCTTAAACCTGGGTTTTTTAAACCCTCAATCGGCATCTTGCGCGGCTTGAAAGACCCTGTTGTAAAACTCTCCATGGGGCAAACGGCGGAAAAACTCGCGCACCTCTATGGAATTACGCGCCGTGAGGCTGACGAATTCGCGATCCGCAGCCATGACAGGCTGGCACAAGCTCAGGAAAGCGGCCATCTGGAGGAAATGGTGCCGATGATCGGCGATAATGGCACGATTCATGATCATGATGATGGAGTGCGCCCAGGCTCAACCCCTGAAAAACTTGCCAAACTTAAACCCGCCTTTGAAAAACCTTATGGTCAAGTGACGCCTGGCAATTCTTCTCAAATCACCGACGGTGCCTGCTGGGTCGTTTTAGCGTCAGAAGATGCGGTCCAGAAGTACCGACTAAAACCGATGGCCCGCATTGTTGATTGTGAATGGGCAGCCCTTGATCCCGCGATCATGGGGTTTGGACCGGTATTGTCTTCAACCAACCTCATGCAACGGCACGGCTTAAAGCGCGGCGATATTGGCACGTGGGAAATCAACGAAGCATTTGCAGCACAAGTCCTGGCATGCTTGCGGGCGTGGGAAGACCCAAAATTCTGCATGGATGTTTTGGGGCTTGATGAGCCATTTGGAGCAATCGATGAAGGCACCCTCAACACCGATGGTGGCGCAATTGCGCTGGGTCACCCGGTCGGCACATCAGGAAACCGCATAACTTTACATCTCATCCACGCGGCACGGCGGCTTGGTGCGCGGTTTGGCATCGCTACTGAATGCATTGGCGGCGGAATGGGTGGTGCCATGTTGCTGGAAATCATGTGAGGCGGACGTGAGAGCAATATCTGAAAAACGCAATAACGCCCTCACCGCACTCACCAAAGACCCGTTGAGTTATGGCCCATGTGTTGATGACCAACCCAAGGAACTTAAAGAGCTCTCCTTAAAAGATTGGCGTGTCTACATGGACACTGAGGGCGTCGCCTGGTTGATCGCGGACCGCGCCGGATCTTCTGCCAATTCCTTGTCGCGCAGTGTGTTGGAACAAATGGACAAGGCCCTTAGCGCATTGGAAAGAGTGCGGCCAAAAGCCCTTGTTTTGAGATCTGCGAAACAAAGCGGCTTCATCATGGGCGCCGATATCTCAGAATTTGCCGACCTGGTGGAAAATTCCAAGGCCAAGGAATTGATGCTAAAGGGCCTGCATTTGCTTGATCGGCTGGAAGGCTTTCCGGCTCCCACCATCGCCGTGCTGCATGGTTATTGCCTTGGCGGCGGGCTTGAAGTCGCGCTTGCCTGCACCTACCGGATTGCCACAGAAGACGCACGTATAGGGTTTCCCGAGGTGCAATTGGGGCTTCATCCAGGTCTTGCAGGAACCTGGCGCACATTGCGCATGGTTAATCCTGACAAGGCACTTGAGCTGATGTTAACAGGCCGTTCGCTTTACGCAAAACAGGCTAAAAACATGGGGCTCGTCGATCAAATCGTTCAAGAGCGCCATGTGCTCAGCGCGATAAGCGCAGCGCAAGATGGAAAACTCAAGGTAGATCGTGAGCTTTCAACCAAGGGTAAGGCAATGACGCTTGGGCCAGCGCGCACTTTTATTGCGGGACAAATGGAAAAAGAAGTTTCCAAGAAAGCCCGCCGTGACCATTACCCTGCCCCATATGCACTGATCGATCTTTGGCGGCGCCACGGCGGTGATCTCAATGAAATGCGACGCGCAGAAACCGATAGCTTTGCTCGTTTGCTCACCAGCGCGACTTCGGAAAACCTGGTGCGGGTGTTTTTCCTTCGTGAAGAATTGAAGGCGGCTGCCAAGCGTAAGAATGCAAATATCGAACATGTACATGTGATCGGCGCCGGCGTTATGGGCGGTGATATCGCCGCGTGGGCAGCCTACAATGGCTACCGGGTTACTTTGCAGGATATGGAAGCTAAGCTTATTGCGCCAGCGATTGAGCGCGCAACAAAACTGTTTAAGCGCCGTTTGCGCGGTCCCGGAGAAGCGCGCGCGGCGAGCGACCGGCTTATTCCAGATGTAGCCGGCGATGGTATTGCCAAGGCAGATCTCATAATCGAAGCGGTGACTGAGAACCCGGACATCAAACAAATCGTGTATCGGCAATGTGAAGCGCACATGAAACGCGGCGCCATCCTGGCAACCAATACGTCGTCCATTCTTCTCAAAACGCTTGCCAAAGATTTGAAAAACCCAAAGCGCTTCTGCGGCATCCATTTCTTTAACCCGGTCGCGAAAATGCCACTGGTCGAAATCGTCACGCATGACTTACTTGATACCAAGATCCTCAACCGGGTCACCGCGTGGGTGGATGACATCGGCAAGCTTCCTTTGGTAGTTAGGTCAGCACCGGGCTTCCTCGTTAACCGCGCGCTTACCCCATACATGATGGAAGCTTTTATCGCATATGATGAAGGCGTTCCGCCCGAACTGATCGATAAAGCTGCGGAAGATTTCGGTATGCCTATGGGGCCGATAGAACTGGCCGATCAAGTTGGTTTAGATGTTGCCTTGCACGTCGCAAAGGTGATGAAACAAGGCTTGGGAAAGACCTTCCCCGATGTGCCTGGATGGTTTGAAGACAAGGTAAAATCGGGCGATATCGGGCGCAAATCCGGGCGCGGCATCTATTCTTATGATGCAGATGGAAAACCTGAAAAATCGGATCTGGAAAAAAGTGACACTGCCGAATTACAAGATCGCTTGATCCTTCCCCTGCTCAATGCCTGTGTCGCTTGTTTGGACGATGGCATTGTGGAAACCAGTGATCTAATAGATGGCGGCGTGATTTTCGGAACCGGCTTTGCCCCTTTCCGTGGTGGGCCTATGCACTACATCGAGAAACGCGGTGCCCAAAAAATTCAAGCCAGACTGACTGCGCTCAAAGACCAATTCGGCCCACGCTTTACACCACATAAAGGCTGGAAAAAACTGTAACGCAAAGCCTACTAAAACGCGATTGAATGCACTTTCAAGCGACCAATTGATGCGAATGCGCGCGCAGAGCGCCTCTGACCTGTAAAGAATTTACATTAAGCTAATGAAACAACGTAAAATTCGAAATTTTCGCGCCGCCCTTCATTCGGCACTTTGTCGCCATGTTCTCAATGTTTAGTGTGGCTCTGGTGAGACAGGCAAACACGGCATCACCTGGAGATACGATTTTTCTATGAAAATTTTTGGCCTTTTATGGAACCGGCTTAT
>JBPCVX010000294.1:0-19735 GCA_051010095.1 Hyphomicrobiales bacterium | reverse complement strand
CCAAAGACTTTTCACTGCGCTCTTCAAACGAACCGCTCAATGCTTTCATCGATAAATCATCGGTCATAATCAGGCCATCGAAGCCAATTTCATCTCGGATTACATCGTTGATGACCGTTTTCGACTGCGTTGCAGGCAAGTCTTTATCAAACGCTTCGTAGATAATGTGTGCCGTCATCGCCATGGGCATATCGTTGACGGCAATGAATGGTGGAAAATCGACTTTGCGCAATTCTTCAGCCGCCGCCGACACAATAGGCAAATCCTCATGGCTATCGCTGCGCGCACGGCCATGGCCTGGTATGTGCTTGATGATGGGCAATACCCCGCCTGCCCGCAAACCATCACACACCGCACGTCCAATAGCAGCAACGATTTCAGGCGTCTCGCCGTACGCGCGGTCGCCAATGATGTCATGGCCATCACGCTGTGGCACATCAAGAATAGGCAAGCAGTCAACATTGATTCCAAGCGCATAAAGATCATCCGCGATCAACCGGCTCACATGTTGCGCCGCTGCAACCCCTTCACCCGCAACGCGCGCTTCAAGTTCACCATATGATTTTCCAGCCGGATATCGCCGCCAATGAGGTTCCTTGAGCCGTTGCACGCGCCCGCCTTCCTGATCAATAAGAACTGGTGCATTGTCGCGCCTCACGCTCTGCCGGAACTCTTGAACCAAGTGTCGTATTTGTTCAGGTGCTTCGCAATTTCGGGCAAAGATGATTAGACCCCACGGATTCTCCGTAGTAAAAAATGTTTTTTCTTCCTGAGTTAACTCAGTGCCAGCGCAACCGCTGATAAATGCCTTGGGCATTCCACGATCCTTTTAATGGTTTTAAAATCTGTCGTTTGCGCGCACCAACAAACACCTCGGAGCGCATCGCTCGCATCAGTGTTAGCGCCGCTTTACAGTGCAATCTTTTTCACCGGCCGCCAGCAACGTTGAGCACATCTGGCGTGCAGATTGAGAATTAGAAATCGGTCCCACTTGAAGCCTGTAGAAGGTGCCAAAGGAACCCACCTTGGTCTGGCTAATGATGGGTTGGTATGAACCGAGAATACTCGGGTGGCGGCCCTGCAAATCGCTATACCCACTGCGTGCGCTGCCTTCATCTTTATATGCGGCGAGCTGCACTATGTAGGCACCATCGGAGACCGGTTGTTGCGTGGGCGCTGGGGCGGGCTGCGGCTGCTGAACCTGTTGTACAGGTGCAGGAGGCGGAGTCTGCTGAAGTGATGCCACTTGTTGGGTTGGCTCAGGCGGCGGAATTGGCGCGGCAGGCGTCGATAAATTGGTTGGCGACAAATCAAGCGGTCCGCCTTGATTTGCAGTGCTTACAGCAGCTTGGGCGGGAGCACTCGCTGTTCTCGCAGCAGCCTGAGCGGCAGCTTTGGCCCGTGCCGCACGTGCCAGGTTTTCCGGTTTGGTCCGTGGAAGCGGTGGTGGTGATGCACTTGCGCTGCTGCTAACGGATGTAGTTGGATCAGAAAGACCAGCGACTTGTTGCGTCGCCGATCCAGTCACCGTGTCATCGGTAATCGTCTGCGGAGCAGATAAGCCCAAAGATTGCTTTCCACTCGCCGCGAGCGGGACTGCATCACCGCGCGAAGATTTGCCATTTTGCGCAGATGCCTGCTGCACCGTCGCGTCTCCTTTCGGAGAAACGCTCGAACTATTTCCAGGCAAAGGTGGTGGCAGTTGTGGAACAGGTAGTTCGCCTTCAGGAAGTTGCGCAGGTGGCTGTGCTTGCGAACCACTTGGTTGTGCATTTTGCGCAGGGTCAAGTGGCTGTTCCTCACGCGGAACAAGACGCTCTCCCTCAACAGTCTGCTCGCCCACAATACGGTCATAGAACAGCTTGGTTTGTTTTGGCGCTTGCGGCTGCCCTGAAGTCGGCGGAGTAACTTTTACGTCCGAAGGCGAAGCCGATACAACCGGCGGGGCACCACCTCCAGCGACTGAATTGCCGTCCTTTTGCAAGAAATACCAAATAAGTCCGGCAGCAATACCACCTACAAGCAACAAGCCGCAAAGAAGCAATATCGGTCCAAGTTTACTACGTGGCTCTTCCTCGTAGCGCTCGTCATATTCGTTATAAGCATACTCATAGTCTGCTGCTGTAGCGCGGCGATCCGTGTACTGCCCGTCGTACGGTCCCTCGTCTGCGTAATCAAGCTCGCGGGCATGGGCGCTGCGGTAACCTTCAGGCGCTGCCTGCTCAAAGCGATCATCAGCATAACCGTAATATTGCTGATATGGTTGTTCTCCCACCGCGGGACCAGGCTGCGACGCCGGAGGGGCAGCGAAACCGGATTGGGATGGTGGCGGCGCGTAACCGGGAGAAGGCGCTGCCGGAGCGCTCGACACAGCGGCGGCGGCTGCAGGAGGTGCGACGGATGCACCACGACTGGCACCCTGCGCATATGGCGACGCTGGTCCAGGTGGAGGCGCAATGCCAGGTGCAGACAATCCAGCGGGTGGCGGCGGTGGCGGCGCAACTGGCTTAGCCGCAGATGCCGAGTAATCATAGTTTGGACGCGCCGCAATTACAGGTTTTGCAGGGGTCGGCGCTTCGGGAGGCGCTTGTTGCTGCAAATCGCTTGTATCATCAATAGCAGCACGCTTTCCAAACACGGGCGGATCTGCAACCACATCGCCATTTTCCGGCTCCGCTGCAATTTCTAAGGTCGAGTCTTGTTCAGACCCATTGGCTATTGGCTCTGACTCGCCTTCCTGCGCATCAACGTCAGGTTCTTCAGCGGGGCGCAAATGCAATCCACGTCCTGTTCCATCGGACGGGGTCTCTTGCCCTGCCTTCTCGGCCTCTTCACGCCGCGCGCGCAAACGTTCTGCGAACGTCTGTGGCGACAGAGCGCGTGGTTTAGCATCTTCATCAACTTTACTATCTTCTTCTGATACAGAATCTTCAACACCAGAAGTTGGTTCAGAAGTGGCTTGCACTGCCTGTGCGTCATCAGTTTTTTCAGTATCGCGTTCGGCAATATCAGTTTTTTCTTCGTGCTGAGCTTGCTCGGGTTCGATAGCTGGCGCTTCGGTAGGTTCGTTTTTTGGCGCCGCGGCGGCAGGTGGAGGTGGCGGTAGTGGCATACCACGAGCTGGCCCCGTTGATTTCGCTGGCGGCGGAGGTGGTGGTGGCAGCATAGCAGCACCCGCTGGTTTGCTTGCTGCAGGCGGTAATGGTGCCGGTGAGGAAAACTTGGTCTTGTCCACCTGGATATTTGCACCTGTTACGGCAGCGTGTTCTCCGCTTGCCTGCGATTTGTTCGCGTCATCTTCTGATTTTCCACCAGTCAAAGATTTTTCAGCATTACCGTCTGAAGATTCTGCTTTGGCAGCATACGCTGGCCTTGCAGGTGGAAATACGCCAGCAGCTGAATTGCCCGATGACGGTGCGTCATCGAATTGTTCGGCAAGCTTTGGCAAACCATTGCCATCTTGCTTTCCGTCCAATTTTTCCCGCCAGCTCGGCTTGGTCTCGTTATTGTCCATCGTAATGGAATGATCCCCATTCTCGTGAATCGACGGTGTCCCGACCGATTACTACAATATTTTACATTTCCTCGACAGGCTTAACGCCAAGAATCTTTAACCCATTCGCCAGCACATAGCGGATTGCCGCTAACAGCGCCAACCGGCCTGTGGTTAGTTCCACACTATCTTCACGAATAAAGCGCAATTGTGGTAACTCTTTGCCCTTGTTCCATAAAGCATGAAATTCCCCAGCAAGATCATACAGATAAAAAGCGATTCTGTGAGGCTCATAATGCGTGGCAGCCGAACTAATGATTCGCGGATATTCAGCCAATTTGCGCATGACGGCACGTTCCGCATCGTCTTGCAAACATGAAAAATCCGCGTTTAACAGGCCATTTTGAGATACATCAAGCTGTGGAAATGTCTGTGGAACTTTGCCAAACACCGAACAAATGCGTGCATGCGCGTATTGAACGTAAAACACCGGATTATCGCGGGACTGTTCGGTCACTTTCACAAAGTCGAAATCAAGTGGCGCTTCATTCTTGCGATACAGCATCATAAACCGCACCACATCAGAGCCCACTTCATCAACCACATCGCGCAAGGTCACAAACTCTCCAGCACGCTTCGACATTCGTACGGGCTCGCCAGCGCGAAACAGCTTAACCAATTGATTTATGAGTACAACGACTTCCGCTTCACCACCAGATATGGCATCACAAACGGCCTCCAGCCGGCGCACATAACCGCCATGATCTGCGCCAAGTACAAAGATCATTTTCTTATAGCCACGCTCATACTTGTCGCGAAAGTAAGCCACATCGGCTGCAAAATAAGTGTATGAACCATCGGACTTCGCCAATGGCCGGTCCATCTCATCGCCGAAATTCTCTGCCCGGAATAGCGTTTGCTCGCGATCTTCCCAGTCTTCCACAGGCTGACCTTTAGGTGCAGGGATGTGACCTTCGTAGACAATGTCGCGCGCGCGCAGCTCTTCAAGCGTGCGATCAATCTTGCTCAGCCCTTCATTGTCGGGCACGTGCAAGGAAGATTCGTTGAACAGAATATCGTGGGTAATGTTCAACGCTGCCAAGTCATCTTTAATTGCCGCCATATTAAAGGCGACGGCGTCCTGCCGAATAATATCCATCCAGACATCTTCTGGCTCATTTAAAAATTTATCACCGTATTTTGTCGCAAGTTCTGCACCGAGTTTCTTAAGATAGATACCAGGATAAAGCCCTGAAGGAATCTCGCCAATATCCTCGCCACATGCTTCGCGGTAGCGCAGATATGCAGACTTGGCGAGAACATCGATTTGCACGCCGGCGTCATTGAAATAGTATTCTTTATCTACATCGTAACCCACCGCAGTAAGCAAACGGGCAAGCGCATCACCAAAAATACCACCACGACAATGCCCCACATGTAACGGACCAGTGGGGTTAGCTGAGACATATTCGACGTTGACCCTCTCCCCTTTGCCGATGTCAGAGCGGCCATAATCTGCGCCCTCCGAAACAATCGTTTTGACGAGATCAGGCCAAACGCCAGGAACAAGCTTTATGTTTATAAAACCCGGCCCGGCAATATCTACGACTTCGATGTCTTGATGCTTTTGAAGTTCGGGTACCAGAAGCTCTGCAATATCGCGTGGCTTCATTTTTGCCTGCTTGGCCAGCACCAAAGCCCCATTCGTGGAAATATCGCCATGGGTGGCATCACGCGGCGGCTCCACACCAATATTAGTCATGTCTTCAACGCCTGATAGTGCGCCAGAACCCACTAATTCCGCAACCGCTCCGGCTACGACCTCTTTAAAGGTATCGAATAGATTCACCGAACACCTAACTTTCTGAAAACTCGCAATGCATGTCTACACAGGCCATGCGCCCAAACTGATTGATATCAGCCGTGCGACTTATCTGAAAAGTGGTGCCAGGTCAAATAACCGCTTGTGCTCATCAATGGCATATCTATCGGTCATTCCTGCTATAAAGTCGCAGATTTTTCGCGCACGGACGTTGTCTGCATCATCGCTCAAAGTATTATACCACTGCCCAGGCAAAGATTTATCATTGCCCATATAACATTCAAACAAATTGCGTATGACACGCTGGGCACGCTCCATGATGTCTTGCACCTTCTCGTGATGGTACATACGGCGGGACAAGAACCGTTTTAGAACTTTATTGTTTTCAGTCATTTGCGGCGAAAAGGTTATCAGTAAACTAGCTGCCACACGGACGTCATCTGCAGATTGCGCACCAGACTTTGAAATCCGTTTTTGACTTTCACCAACGACATCTTCGACCATGGCGGAAATTACCCGGCGCACGGTTTCATGGACCAGTCTTGGACGTTCTAAATTGGGATGGTGCCGCAGAACCCGAGAAAGCGCTTCTCCGGCCAAGGGAACATCTGCCAGATCGATGACATCGAAAAGGCCAGCACGCAAACCATCGTCAATATCATGGGCATTATAAGCGATGTCGTCAGACAAAGCGGCCACCTGTGCTTCGGCTGAAGGAAACTCATCTAATTTGAGCTCTTCAAGGTGTGCAAACTCAGAGAAACCAGCGGGAATTCCAGTTTTGGCATACTTTTCAACCGGATCTCCGGATGGTGTGATCAAAGGGCCATTGTGTTTGACCAGCCCTTCCAAGGTTTCCCACGTCAAATTGAGACCATCGAACTCTGCGTAACGCCGTTCCAGCGCTGTTACAATTCGTAAAGATTGCGCATTATGATCAAACCCGCCAAACCCATCCATGCATTCATTTAGAGCGGTTTCTCCTGCATGTCCGAACGGGGTATGCCCAAGATCATGAGCAAGCGAGAGCGCCTCGGTGAGGTCTTCATCAAGTCCCAACATGCGCGCAATGGCGCGGGCAACCTGAGCAACTTCAAGGGAATGGGTTAACCTGGTGCGAAAATGATCACCCTCATGGTACACAAACACCTGAGTTTTGTGCTTCAATCGCCTGAGTGCCGTTGAGTGGACAATGCGATCGCGATCACGTTGATAAAGAGAACGGGTTACGCTCTCAGCTTCGGCAATAAAGCGGCCCCTGCTCTGTTCTGGCTTCACCGCTATTGCGTTCAATTCGCTCACGAGGGTTTTAACTCCCGACTCATTGACAAGTTCATCCCTTTTCCTACATTCATACCAACTGTTTGACACTGGGAAAAATATGCAATGACCCCTGCTGCTGAAGCAACTGTGACCCTTTCGGCAAGCGCTGCCAAGAGAATTTCAAAGATCTTGGAAAGCGAACCTGAGAAAGATGCCCTGCGCATAAGCGTTTCAGGCGGTGGCTGCTCGGGTTTTCAGTATGGTTTTGACCTCGACAAGGAAGCAGATCAGGACGATATCGTTATCGAGAGAGATGGCGCGAAAGTGTATATCGATTCGATTTCGGTGATGTATATGCAAGGGTCTGAAATTGACTTTGTCGACGACTTGATCGGCCAGTCTTTTCAAGTGAAGAACCCAAATGCCGTTGCTGCTTGCGGGTGTGGTACGAGCTTTTCAGTTTAGCCTGGATTAAATCCACAGAACTTTCGGTGTGTTCTCTTGCGTGCTCCTAAGCATGCGGGCAGAGTGCGCTCATGACAAACCTGAACATAGCAACTTGGAATATCAACGGTGTTAAGGCCCGCATCGAAGTCTTGCCGGCTTACCTAAAAGAAGCCAATCCTGAGATTATCTGTCTGCAAGAAATCAAATCGGTCGACGAAGCCTTTCCATCACAAGTATTCGAAGATTTAGGTTACAATGTTGCCACACATGGGCAAAAGGGTTTCAATGGTGTTGCCATTCTGTCGAAGCGCCCATTTGAAGAAGTAAACCCCCGCCTGCCTGGTGATGAAAGTGATGAACAAGCACGATATTTAGAGGCGGTAATCGGCACAGATACTGGGATTGTGCGCGTTGCCTCCATTTATCTGCCGAATGGCAATCCAGTGGACACCGAAAAATACCCCTACAAGCTTGCCTGGATGGATCGTCTCATTACCCATGCGGAAGGTTTACTGGAACTGGAGGAACCTCTCATTTTGGCTGGCGACTACAATGTTATTCCGCAAGCTCAAGATTGCTATTCAGCCGAAGCTTGGGCAGATGACGCCTTGTTTAAGCCGGAAACCCGCGAGAAATTTCGCGCGCTTTGTGGGTTAGGTCTCACGGACGCTGTGCGCAGTGTTCGTGCGCTAGGTGGCGATTACACATTTTGGGATTATCAAGCCGGTGCGTGGCAGAAAAACAATGGAATACGTATCGATCATCTTTTGTTGTCACCGCAAGCAGCCGACAGACTTGTTTCTTGTGAAATCGATAAATATGTACGCGCATGGGAGAAACCGTCTGACCATGTTCCCGTAAAGGCAGAATTTGCATTTTAAGGAATTGCAGAGAATGCCAGAGAAACTTAATCGCTGGCTTCTGATGACTCACTCAGCTTGCTTCCAACCGGTACAGGCTCTGTGCCACGCCTAAACGGCGCCGGGTAACGCTGCGACCAGCTAAGAGCCATCTCTCGCCCCAATTCACGATCACGATCAGTTACTTCGTTAGATAAGCTGTCATAACGGTTGAAGATTTCGGGATACTCTTCTGGGCGCGCTGCTGTTGTCGCCAACGTGTACCACATATAGGCTTGGCTCTCGCGATTATCCGCATTTGGGCTGTTGAAATAGATATCTCCCAACTTAGCCTGAGCGGGCGCATAGTGCTTACGTGCCGCTAACATGATCCAGCGCACACCGCGCCGTTTGTTCTGCGGCGTACCCGCACCAGAAAACATCATGTCGCCAATATTAAACTGTGCGCCGGGATGGCCATATTGGGCAGATTTCCGGAAAACATAAAACGCACGCTTCGGCTGCGGAGGTTGATTTATGGTTTCAATGCCAGAGCGATAATACCGGCCCAAATGAACCAGAGAATCGAGCTTTGCGTTAAATAAAGTGCCCCGGGGCTCTGTGGCATCAAATGCGGTTGCAGCGGTGCGGAAATGCTGGAAAGCAAGTGCATGATCTTGGCTAACACCTTGCCCCAACTGATACATGCGCCCGAGCCACCACGAGGCAAGAATATCGCCGTCTTCAGCAGCATCTTTAAAACGCTTATGTGCCTTACGGAAATTCCCTTTGCGATAGGCTTTCAAAGCTTTTTCACGGTCGCTCGCCCAAATCTTGAAGTCAAAGTCAGGCGTTGCCTTTTTAATAGTATCTCTGAAGGAGTGGAACATGGAAGGCGCAAACCCAAGTCCTTCTTTCTCCTGTGCACTGGCAGCCGAGAGTTGTGCCTGCACAAAAAGAGCAGCAGCCATGCTAAAGCCTAGAAAAGCCCGCTTCACAAAGCAGGTTTGGCTATATGTTTGCATAACAGCCACTTTCCGCAGCACCTCCAGAATGGATTACCTCGCCTTTACGCGCGCTTTCAATGTTCTGAACATATTTCCAAATCGTGCCGGATGTGTGTTCAACACTGCACGGCATCCCAATTGCCGAAGCGACACCACCTAACGGCCGATCAAATCGCGCGTTAGCAATAAACCCCGTTGCATAAATATAAGCACGACAAGGCGCAGGCTGCGCGCCTTCTGTAGCATGCCAATCGGACAAATTCCTCTTTTCGAACGTCTTAGCGTTCATTCTGCCGTCCTAACTCTCGCCCCTGCCCCAACTCTTACCCGCGCTTTTGTAAGCGTTTAATCTTGAAAAAATACAAGACAGTTTTCAGCGCAGTTAATCGATATTGGTCCATTAAATTGCGCTTACGCTTTTACACTCGCTCGAGCGGGTGAAAGCTATGCCGCTTTTAAGGCGGAAAAAAGATAGTTCTGCCTCAGTTTCGCCCAATGGTGCATTCTTCCGACACGTGTGACATTTATGCCACGAGATATTTGTCCCGAACTCATGATGCGTATTGCATGAATTTGAAAAAAATGAGATGTCTCAACGAAGTTGTTTTCATATACTTTTTTTTGGATTTTTTGATATGACTCAGGGTTCTCATTTTCCCCCACCAGGAGGCATGCCCCCACCCGCCCCAAGACAACAACACACAATCGCGCCGCGTCCTGAAACGAATTCTGCACATCAATCCGCTAAAGGTGGTTTTGGGCAGAATGCGTACGCGAACGCCATCTCAGGTTTAATGGATTCAGATAGCTTCGAGCGTCCCCAGATAGCACCAACTGGCAACGATCAAGTTAATATTGAATACTACACAAAAGGTGACCTTTGGGGCCTCGCATTCAAAAACTTTCTGCTTAAAATTATCACGCTCGGCATCTATTCGTTTTGGGGCAACACCGAAGTCCGCAGACACATATGGTCGTCGGTTTATATAAACGGCGAACCTTGTGAATACAAACGCACAGGCGGAGAGCTTTTTAAAGGCTTTCTTGTCGTCATGGCGGTAATGATCCCTGTATTCCTTGTAAACGCCCTATTACTCAGTTTTATCACGATCTTGGGCATGATCACTTACGGGCTAACCATTTTGGCGTTTATGCTGCTGACGGGTGCTGCGATCTATTTGGCGCGCCGCTATCGGGCAAGTCGCACGAATTGGCGTGGAATTCGCGGCGGGATGACCGGATCGCCTGTTTCTTATTCCATTCAGTTCTTTCTTTCCCTGTTGGCATTAATTGTATCGCTTGGTTGGTCACATCCCTATTTCAAGACAAAGCTCACAGGCATCCTCACACGAGAGACGACTTTTGGTAATATTCCATTTGACTTTGAGGGAAGTTCGCGGCCGCTTTACAAACCATTTGCTATGTTCTGGGTGTCAGTTGTGGGTTCGGTGGCTGGGTCAATTGTTCTTGGTTTTATCCTGCAAGCATTGAGGATAAATTCGGCATTTCTCGCAAGTCTTATGGGGATTGTTGCCGTATTGATGGTTTATATTGGTGGGCCAGTCTTGTTTGCCTTTTACGCAGCGAAACAACTGAACGCTCACACAAATTACACCTCCTATCATGGTTAGAGTTTTGGATTAAACGCGACAACGGGCGGTTTAGTTTGGCTTGTTATCAGCAACGTATTGTTGATCATATTCACTCTCACCATCGCACAACCCATTGCACAGGAGCGCATGGTAAGGTTTTTCATCGATCATCTCGCCATGGATGGTACAACAAACTTTGCAGATATCGTACAATCGCAGCAAGCACTGGATAGACGCGGCGAAGGGTTGGCAGGCTTCTTTGATATTGATGGATTCTAAGTTGGAAAATTGCTTTCGGTAGGTCGGTAAACAGGTATGGTTTCTGAACTTGCGAAATTTCCGGGTGTTTTCTTTGATGGACTAAGCCCGGTTGAGCGAGCAGTAACCATAACGCTTGCCGCCTACGGTTTGAGTATCCGCTACGACGATGAAACTGCAGAACATTCCTGGTCATATGCAGGTTTGAGTTCAGTTGAGCCTGCGCGATCGCGAAAGACTGTGAGGTTATATCATCGGTCAATGCAAGGTGCCCGATTGCGTTGTGACCACATACGGTTCGCAGATTGTGTCGTTCAACATGCTCCACACTTAACTAAAAGTGCTGAACACAAACGCACCGCCAAACTTGTCGCTTTAATCATTGTCGGCCTTGTGGTGTTGATCACCGGCACAGGCGTATTTATGACGTATGCTCCCAGATATCTCGCCACATTTATCCCAGAGCCGGCTTGGGATGCTTTGGGCCGATCTGTAATTGCGCAAATGATCGATGATAAAAAGGTATGTGATAGCAAACCTGGCGAAGACGCATTGTTGCGCCTCACAAAGCGCCTCACCGCCACTGGTCAGTTTGCGCATCCACCCAGCGTCAAAGTTTATGCTTTGCCAATCGTCAATGCATTTGCCACCACTGGTGGGCAGATTGTCATCAGCTCAAAACTCATTGAGCATAACAAGACCCCAGATGAACTCGCAGGCGTATTGGCTCACGAGCTGGCCCATGCCCAATTAAGACACCCGGAAAAAGCAATGGTGCGCGCGATGGGCCTACAAGCCATATTAACGCTGCTCACAGGAGGCAGCTCAGGTGCTGGAGAGGTGGCCACCAATATGGTTGGACTTGCTGCCATATTGCGTTATTCGCGCGCTGCTGAATTGGAAGCTGATGCATTAGCGCAGTCATATCTGAATGACGCAAACATAAATCCCGAAGGTCTCTCTAGTTTCATTAGATCCGTGCAAAACATTGACGCCAAAGGCAATCGGAAAAAGCAACCTGACACTTCTTCAAATTCTGAAAAGGATGAAAGCTCAAGAAATCTTCTTGATTTCTTGTCGACACATCCAAATTTGGAAGAGCGCATTCGCCAAATAAAACCCAATCCAGACATTGAGTATGAGAGCGCCCTTACCGCACGCGAATGGTTGGCGCTTAGAAAGATTTGTGGCGACGCTGCGAATGGCGGCGATAAAGCTCCCTCAGAAAAAGAGACTGAAACGCCAGTCAAAGACAATGACAGTTCACAGACCAAAGAGATCTAAGGACAGTGCCGCTTTAGGCCATGGCTTTTAGGCGCTCAAGCGCTGCATCAATCTTTTGCGCACGCTCTTGGGTCTCAACCAAACGATTGCGCTGTTCTTCAACCACATGCGCCGGCGCCTTTGAAGTGAAGTTCTCATTTGCAAGTTTTGCCTCAAGACCCTTTATCTCGCCGTGAACCTTGCCCAGCTCTTTCGCCAAACGGTCGCTTTCACCTGCGATATCAATAACATCACCCAAAGGCAGAGCGAGTGTCGCTTCATCAAGCACCGACTGTACTGAACCTGAAGGAATTTCATCATTCAGCTCAAGATTGCTTAGGCGCGCAAGACGAGAAACTTCAGTAACCCAGCTCTTAACTCTACGCGCTGTCTCGTCACTTGCCCCCCGCACCACACAAGGAACTTTAGCACCAGCGGGTACATTCATTTCAGAACGTACTGAGCGAACTTCAGTGATAAACCGGATCACCCAATCTAACTCTTCCATGGCTGCTTGATCTTCAAGTCCTGACAGCTCAGGCCAGCTTGCATTGATGAGCCATGTTTTGCGTTTTGGTCCCTGTTCTCCTGTCACCTGCCATAATTCTTCAGTGATAAATGGCATGAACGGGTGAAGCAGGATCATAATCTGATCAAGAGCCCAAGCTGCGGTGGCCCTCGTCTCGGCCTTTGCATTTTCATCATCGCCGTTGAGAGCTGGTTTAATGAGTTCCAAATACCAATCACAATAGATGTTCCAGATGAATCTGTAGAGCGCGCCCGCACTTTCATTGAACCGGTATTGCTCAATACCAGCGCTCACCTCAGCTGCAGTGCGCGCGGTTTCAGAAACAATCCACTTGTTCACTGGCAGTGTGACGTTTGAAGGATCAAAACCTTCAACCCGCACACATTCATTCATCTCTGCAAAGCGTGAGGCGTTCCAAAGCTTGGTTGCAAAATTGCGATATCCTTCAACGCGGCTTGTCGCGAGCTTGATGTCGCGTCCTTGCGCCGCCATGGCTGCCAACGTAAAGCGCAATGCATCAGCGCCATATTCATCAACAAGCTCCAGCGGATCAATGACATTGCCCTTTGATTTCGACATTTTGGCGCCCTTTTCATCGCGCACCAAGGCATGGATGTAGACATCATCAAAGGGCACTTCGGGCGCACCTTTTTCATCTTTCATGAAATGCATGCCAAACATCATCATGCGCGCTACCCAGAAGAAGATAATGTCAAACGCCGTCACTAGCGTGTTGGTTCTGTAGTAACGCTGAAGTTCAGGTGTTTCCTCAGGCCAGCCCAGTGTTGAAAACGGCCAAAGCGCTGAAGAAAACCATGTATCAAGTACATCTTCATCGCGCGTCAACATCGTGCGGGTGCCGTAGTGGCGCTCGGCCGCCGTAATCGCGAGGTTTTCTGTTTCCTCGACAAAGACCTCGCCATCAGGCCCATACCATGCGGGGATCTGGTGCCCCCACCAAAGTTGGCGCGAGATGCACCAGGGTTGAATGTTCTCCATCCACTCGAAATAGGTCTTCTCCCAATTCTTTGGCACAAATCGAGTTTCGCCATCGCGCACTGCAGCGATCGCAGGTTTGGCCAACTTGACGGCATCAGCAAACCACTGATCGGTCAACATTGGTTCGATGACCACTTTGGAGCGATCGCCGAAAGGCTGCATTACCTTTTTCTCTTCAACCCCAATCATTAATCCTTCAGCCGAAATGTCCGCCACAACACGTTTGCGCGCCTCAAACCGATCAAGCCCACGATATTCATCCGGAACCAAATTGATGGCATCGACCGCAGCCGCATCGGGCGTTCCGCCCTGCTCAACAATTTCCATCGCCTGCGCGGAGGCTTTTGCATAGGCCACACCGTCATCACGCATCGTTGCCCTGGTATCCATCAGCCGGTACAGCGGGATATCGGCGCGGCGCGCCACCTGATAATCGTTGAAATCGTGAGCACCAGTGATCTTAACGGCCCCAGACCCAAATTCCGGATCGGGATATTCGTCCGTGATGATCGGAATAAATCGTCGATGCTCATTTGGTCCAACGGGAATTTCGCACAGTTTTCCAACGATCGACGCATAGCGATCATCTGAAGGATGCACGGCAACGGCACCATCACCAAGCATAGTCTCCGGCCGCGTCGTGGCGATCGATATATAGTCACGGGTCTCGCGTAAGGTAATTCCGCCTTCGGTATCTCGTTCCACATATTCGTATGTTTCGCCATTCTGCAATGGATATTTGAAATGCCACATATGTCCATCGATTTCGACATTCTCGACCTCTAGGTCGGATATGGCAGTTTCGAACTGCGGATCCCAGTTTACCAGTCGCTTGTCTTTGTAAATCAGACCTTCTTTGTAGAGCTGAACGAACACCTTCAACACAGCAGCCGACAGGCCTTCATCCATGGTGAAGCGCTCGCGCGACCAGTCGCATGATGCACCAAGGCGGCGCAATTGCCCGGTGATGATGCCACCGGATTCTGCCTTCCAATCCCACACCTTTTCGATGAACTTTTCGCGTCCCATATCCCAGCGCGATGGTTCCTGGCGCTCCATCAACTGGCGCTCAACAACCATTTGCGTTGCAATGCCCGCATGGTCTGTTCCAGGCTGCCACAAAACATTCTTGCCGCGCATGCGGTTGAACCTAATGAGGATATCCTGAATTGTGTTGTTCAGCGCGTGGCCCATGTGAAGAGAACCGGTCACGTTTGGTGGAGGAATAACGATGCAGAAGCTGTCAGCACCTTCTTTGTCTCCCGCCTTGAAGGCACCAGATTTTTCCCAAGCCTCATAGAGTCTTGGTTCGATTGAATGTGGGTCGTAGGTTTTTTCAAGCATGTCTGTTTCCGGCGGCCAACCCGCCGAGTTTTTCTCAGCGCGCGCTTGGCACTATGGCAGTAAGTTCAATAGAGGCAGGGCGTGCTGATGCACGCAAGTTGCTCTTAAGGGTGTAACACTAAATATCGCGGCAAATGTCAACCGCGGCGATTGAAAGATTGCTCAAATTCCTTGCGCACAACGTCTTCGATGATACGCGAGAGATTACGGTCAAGCCACTCATTGAGCATTGGCGTTAGCATTTCTTGCAGAAATTGCTCAATTGTTTTTGAGCTGGCATCTCCTACCGGAGCTGGCTCCGATACGGGACTTGAAGGCCGCATTGCATCCTTCGCTTCAGCTATCACCTGCGAGTGCAAAATTTCTGCTGGAGGCCGTGGCTCTTCACGCGAACGTTCCTGCGCATTGGAGCGCGCGGAAAAGTCTGTATTTCGCGGCGTGTCGCGCTCAACGCGCGTATATTCTGTGTTTCTGGGAGGTCGCCGTGGTCCCTCTTCTTGCTCAGCAGTTCGCGATGAAGTCTCGCGCGCCAGCGTGCGCGGCGTGGTGCGCTCGCTTTCACGTCGTGTTTCTGAAGAGGTGGCGAATTTGCGTGTACCGGCGGTTCGTCCTATGCGCTCACTAAATGAATTTTCGCGTCGAGTGCCATCACTGGATGTTGCTTTCGTCGGGCTTGCTGTTTGAGGTTGTGGCCGCGCTGAATACGAGCTGGGTGCTGGTCTTTCGCGCGTAACGGTTGTTGTCGCCCTCTCGACGGTATCGGTTTTGCGGCTTTCTGGCGCCTTAAACGCAGTTTGTGATAATTTCTTCTTTTGGGCAGCAAATGCATCAGAAAACGGTTTAAAATCGCCGGCTTTTGGTGCTGGCCCCACCTCATTCTCTTTAAGGTTTTCCGCGGTCGGCGTTATCGCTGTTTGCGGCTTAGGCGCTGTTTTACTTACGCCGGAAATGACATCATTGTCTTCATTGCCGCTTTTGTCTTCTCGCTTCTTTTCAGCGCTGGACGGCACGAAAGCTGCAAGCGGTTCAGGTTCGCGAACATCAGAAGGTGCAGGTGTCGTTTCTGGTACGGTTTGCACCACAACTTCCGTCTCCGTAACGGTGGTTGTCTGTGCCGCAATTTTTCTTTGAGAAAAAACCTCTTCAATCTCATCAAAAACGCTTTTGGGATCTTGAGAAACCACCGTTTCTTTAACGACAGTGTCCGCTGCTGGCTCTGGAGCTTTATCGCGCGTTGGCAGTTCTTCGCGCTGTGCTTGTTGTTCTAGCTTGGCGTTCAGCTCGGCAAATGGGTCATGGCGCGCATGCTCAGCAGTGTCAAAAGACACGCCATCTGAAGAATTAGAAAAGGCATTTGTGGCCGGGCTGTCAGCCCCGAAAGGGTCTGGGCCGCTCTCGGCGGACAATGAATGATCTTCACTGATTGCTTTGCGGATCGAGGCAAGAATCTCTTCCATGCTCGGCTCGGCAATTGGCTCAGCAGCACTCATATCCACTTCCGTCTTTTATTGATCCCAGCAGCGCTTCCCCAAAACATGCGCTTCTGGGCACAAATCCTACTCTGATTCGTCGACTTCAGCACCGAACAATTTATCACGCACCTGATTATAGTTCACAGTCGGATCATACTGCGCAACACCAAGATTGAGGTATTCCGATGTAAGTTTGCCTACCGATGCGATAAGTTGATATCGCGAAATAACCTGCTCACGCCGCGCCAACACAACTGAAACCTTTGAATCAAGTAATTCACTTTCCGCATTTAACACATCCAACGTGGTTCGTGAACCAACAAGATTCTCTTGTTTAACGCCTGCGTAAGCGAGTTCGTTTGCTTTCACTTGCTCATTTGCGGAAACCAAAGCCTCGTCAGCTGCTCTAATGTTGCTCCAACTCGTAACAACATTTTGCCGAACAATGCGCCGGGCATCGAGAATTTGCAGACGTCTTTGACTGTTAACCTGTTTTGCCTCGCGCACCCGTGAATACACACCACCACCTTGATAAAGCGGAATGGTAATCGCGCCAAATATCAATCCCGTTTGATTGGTGCGCACGTTGGCAGACGGCCGATGTACTGCCCCATATTGAGCTTGTAAGGACACACTTGGCAGTAGATCGCCTCTCACCACATCAATATTAAAGCGTGAAGCTTCTTCATTGAACGATGCGGCAAGAATGGTTGGGTTTGTTTGTTCGGCCATGGACAGTGCCGATTTCAGTGTCCGCGGAAGTTTTGCCAGTGGACCATTTGGTTGGCGAAGTTTGATTGGCCTCTTACCGATCACGCGTTGGTAAAATGCTTCACTCGCTGCAACATTTGCCCGTGCGACCGTCAATGCGGATTCTGCTTCTGCCAAGCGCGCTTTAGATTGCGCAACATCTGTTCTCGTTATTTCGCCAACGTCGAACCGAGCCTGCGATGCACGCAACTGCTCTCGCAACGCTTCAACGTTCTTTAAGCGCAAAACAACAATACTGCGATCTCTGATCACATCCACATAAGCAGTTACCGCATCAAGCAAAACCGCCTGTTCCGTGCCCAGCAGGCTTTGCCGGCCAGCATCAACCGTGGCCTCGGCAGCTTTTGTAGAATATACGGTTTTAAAACCATCAAAAATCGGCTGATTAAGGGCAATCGTAAATCCACCCGTATCACGATCATCAGTTACCGTAACCGTATCTCGCTGGCCTGTAACAGGGTCATAGACGCGGGTACGCGATTTGCTGAAGTCGCCTCCATAGTCGCCATTAGCAACGACAGTTGGTCGCCATCCTGATAACGCCTGCGGCACGGCCTCATCAGTTGCGCGTTGACGTGCCCGCTCTGCGGCTAGCTCGGGATTTTTTAGATATGCTTTCGCAAGCGCGGAACGCAAATTTTCCGAAGACGTTGCAACACTTGCAGAGCCAACAAATACAATTGCTGACATTGCCAACAAACGGCCATACCTAAACATCTGTGATACCGGCATTTCTATCGACAAACCCACTCGTTTTTTCCGCATCCTCTTGGTCCTACAAGTCTTCCCAGCGCGGTTAAATACTTACAAACGCTCGCCCAGTTTCCCATTGAAAGGTCATAGTCGACCCAAAAGCCGTTGCGCTATTTGCGCAAGAAATACATCAACAATCAAGAACTTTCCGTGATTAACGTAGGAATACATAGAGCGCCACGTTACCCAGTTAGTCATTACAGCTCTGCTAAATTTTCGAGCCTGTGGATAAAAACGTACACAAGCGTACGTGATTCGCGATCGCAGACATGAAATAATCCGCAAGTTTTTTACATCATACAGTTTGCACTTGAATCAAACGGCGTGATCTCTCGCAGTTCTAGCCGTTTGGCTAAAACTCAAATCCGGCTTCTTCTGCTTCAAAACCCGGTAAAGAGGGAATTGTCGCATCAAAAGCAATACGATCTGCGAAGGTACTGTCGGATTTCTTAAATACTTGAGCGCGGCCAATACCAGGGGTGGACATTACAGCAACAAGCCGCCCGCCCTCGTTGAGTTGGTCAATGAGTTGACTTGGCACCTGCTCTACCGCGCCATTAAGAAAGATCACATCGTAAGGACCTTCAGCAGCGAGGCCATTTTCAAGCGGTCCAGTAACAACGGCAACATTGTCGACACCAAGTTCAGACAGGTTTTCCGTTGCATCCGTTGCGAGAGCTTCATCGCTCTCCACCGCAACAACAGATTCTGCCAATTGGGCTAACACTGCGCTGGAATAGCCACTGCCACACCCAACATCGAGCAGCAAGTCACCCGGTTGGATTTCAGCCAACTGTGCGAGCCTTGCAAATACAGTTGGCGACATCAAATACCGGCCCGGCGCAATCTCCACATCCTCTCCCATATATGAAAGCGAACGCTTGGACGAAGGCAAAAATGCTTCACGCGGCGTTTCAGCCATTGCATTAATCACCCTGCGATCAGTAACGCTTGAAGGACGGATTTGGCTTTCAACCATATTGTGGCGTGCAACGGCAAACTCAGACATGAAATTAAACTACCCCGACAATCTGCGGGCCTCACCAATTAACCCATAGCGCACTCATAACGAATGCTGTCGCGTGCGCCAATAGGCAATCCGCCTATCACACAGCAAAACTGGCAAAAAAGATAGCAAATTTTGGAGGCCACGCCCGGAATCGAACCGGGGTACACGGATTTGCAATCCGTTGCGTCACCACTCCGCCACGTGGCCTTATACCAATGATGCAAGACAACCTCACACCAAGAGCGCAACGCACGTATCATGCCTTGAAGCTGCAATCAATCTCTTATCTTCATTCGTGAATATTCTTGTTCCTGTCAGACCCAACAGGCATGTGTGTGCCGACCAAACTCACATATTTATCCCATACGCCTGGGGCTTTGCGCTTCATCCAACTGCCCCCCACCAGGGTGGCCTTTCGGCGCCAGCGGCGCACTGTAGGGAAATCAACTGACAAAAAAAACAAACCCAAAGGAATCATCCAAAACCCGAGTATGGGCAAAAACCCAAGCGCCCCACCAATGATGAGTGCTACGCCAATCGTAGTTCGCCCAAATCGTGTTCCAGGCATTTTCATAATGTGCCGAATCCTCAGCTGATGTCGTTTAAGCGCGACCTGACGTTATATAAGGTGGCATAACGAGCAAAACCACCCACAAGAGTTATATCTTGCAGATGGTTTCTAAAAGAAAGACAGTGCTTTGCGGCCAAAACTCAGGTTCTATCCTTCTTTATCTAATGTTTTTAGAACTTAGTACCAGTGGCGCATGCAGCGGCGGTACTTACGAAGATAGCGGTAGCGGCCAGTGCGGTGGTATGCCCGCTTAAACTTGCGGCATGGGTTGCCATAATAACCATGGCCATAATGTCCTGGTCC
>JBPCVX010000293.1:0-3410 GCA_051010095.1 Hyphomicrobiales bacterium | reverse complement strand
GCCTTGGGTGCTGGACCCAGTGGCTGCAGTCACTGTGCCGTTCTTATGCAGCGTGACCTGGGCACTTTCCCAGCCGCGACCGCTTGGTTCCACGAAGAATGCCATGCCAACGCCCGCACATTCACCTGCAGAACGCAATTGGTCTCTTCGACTTCTGATTTGCTGATATGCAGCGCTTGCGCAAAGCGTTGTCAGCGCGTGTTCATATGTTCCTGAATCGAGAATGTTACCGGTTGGCTTGATGACCGGAAACTGTGTGGAGCAATGAAAGTTCTTTGTACGGATATCTTGCGCGGAAACTCCACTCGTTGCCGCAGCTTTTTCTACTAGGCGCTCCATGAGCATCGCAGCTTCTGGACGTCCAGCGCCCCGATAAATGCCGACCGCGGCAGTGGGCGAAAGAGTAGCAGATGTTTTGATATCTACGTTTTTTACAGCGTATGGGCCCGGCAATATGCGCGCGGCATTCCAGGCGGGGATCGCGGCGCTTGTCGGCATCCAGTGACCAAGTGGCGCTTTGATGTCTGCTTCCAGTGCAAGAAAATGCCCATCGGCGTCCAGAGCCAGACGTCCTTTTGAATTGCTGCCGCGACCGTGTGTTGCTGCAAGGAAATCTTCGCTACGCGTTGCTGTCCATGTGAGTGTGCGCTCCAACTGCAGTGCTGCCCAGCACACAAATACATCTTCTGGGTAAAGAGATGCCTTCATGCCGAACGCGCCACCGACATCTGGCGCGATCACGCGTATTCTTGCTGCATCAATGTTCAATATCGAAGAGAGCTCACTGCGTGCCCGATGAGGGGTTTGGGTGGATAACCAAACAACCAGATTGCCATTGTCGTATTTGGCCGTGATCGCGCGCGGCTCTAATGGACAAGGGGAAAGGCGAGGGTGTTGGCACTCAACTTCAACAATAAAAGCGGCGGCATCGAATGCACCCAATGTGTCGCCTGCTTGCCAGTGTTGTGAGGCGGCAGTGTAAAAGCTGTCATCTGCTGTTTCGGCATCTTCTTCCGTAATTGCAACTTCAAACAATTCAGAAGCATCCAGCCCTTGATGCGGGGTTTGTGAAATCACGGCGGCTACAGGCTGCCCAACCGCGTGAACATAATCATCAGCAAGAATAGGAAAAACCGGGGCGTTAGTATGTGAGAGTGGCTTGGCGACGCTTAAGTTGCCAAGTTGGCTGACATCGCGGCCAGAGAACGCCGCAACCACGCCGTTGCGATCAAGTGCGGCCATTAGATCAACGCGTTCGATTTTTCCATAGGCAATCGTTGAGCGGATAAATGTTACATGAAGTGCATTTGGTTGCTTTATATCACTTGTAAATCGTCCCGCACCTTTAACCAATCGAGCGTCTTCCACGCGCTTATCGGCGCGACCGATCACGCTGCGCGCTACTTGGTGCTGCTCTTCACTCTTCTTCATAATAACCAGAATAGAAAGCTTGAAACGTTATACAAGCTTTCAACATATTGATCCCCAAATACGAAGCATTGTTCCTATTGATGGTGCAGCCCAGGCTAGAGCTTGCCCTGGGCGCTGATCAGGGGCATGATTTTAAAAGTTTTGGAAGGTTGTAATAGGGAGGTGCAAATGACGGAACATCCGGGGTTTAAGCCGTTTAATTTTCCAGCCTGGATTGCGGAGAACGAGCATCTCCTAAAGCCGCCAGTGGGCAACAAGCAGCTTTTTGATAACAAGACAGACATGATTGTCATGATTGTCGGTGGACCGAACACTCGTGTTGATTTTCACGATGATCCGGTGGAAGAGTTTTTCTACCAATTGCGCGGCGACATGATCCTTAAAATCGCTGAGGGTGGGAAGATCTATGATGTGCCGATCCGCGAAGGTGAGGTCTTTATGCTTCCACCTCACGCGCGCCATTCGCCCCAGCGCCCGCAGGAAGGATCGGTGGGACTCGTTGTTGAGGGCAATCGCCATTCCGGAATGTTAGATGGGTTTGAATGGTTCTGTTTCGACTGTGGAGCGGTGGTGCACCGGGTGGAAGTGGAACTGAAAGACATCGTTGCGGACTTGCCGCCTCTTTATGAGGCGTTTTATGGCAGCGAAGAAGCACGTACCTGCCCGAACTGTAATGCAGTGCATCCAGGCAAAGGCAAGCCCCCACCAGGTTGGGCCGATATCTAGTCGGGGAGTTGAGTAATGAAAGCGCTTATCATTGGTGGCGGAATTGGCGGGTTTGCGGTAGCGCTCAGCCTTCAAGCTGTTGGCATTGAATGCGAGGTATTTGAGCAATCAACGCATGTTGGCGAATTGGGTGTTGGTATCAATACACTTCCCCACGCAATAAAAGAACTTGCCGAATTGGGATTGCTGGATGCGCTTGACAGGGTTGGCATCCGCACCCGCATGCTCACTTATGCAAACCGGTTTGGCCAAACTGTTTGGGAAGAACCTCGGGGCACCGATGCAGGGTATGACTATCCGCAATTCTCAATCCACCGCGGGAAGTTGCAAGGGGTGCTTCACGAGGCAGCACGTGAACGTATTGGTGATGCAAATATTTACACCGGCCACAAACTCACATCGTTTGAGGATCGCGATGGCAAGGTAACCGCCAATTTCGAATTACGCGACGGCGCCACCGCGTCGTTTGATGGCGATGTACTGATTGCTGCCGATGGTATTCACTCCGTTGTGCGCAAGCATTTCTACCCAAATGAAGGCCCGCCTGCGTGGAACGGCATTATGCTGTGGCGCGGTGCGGTGGAAGGTCCGCCTATTGGAACGGGCCGCGATATGATCATTTCCGGTGGTATGGCCGCGAAGTTTGTCTTCTATCCAATTTCAAATGAGGTAAACACGCCCGGAGCTCAATTGCTTAATTGGGCGGTGGCGGTGAAGCTGGGTGATGGGTCAACTCCACCACCACGCCGGGAAGACTGGAACAGGGCGGGCAGGCTCAATGAGTTGCTGCCCCATGTTGAAGGGCTGTTTCATCTCACTGCGTTTGATCCGGTTGAGCTCATTCGCTCAACCGATGAGTTTTATGAATATCCGATGTGTGATCGCGATCCACTGCCACAATGGACATTCGGTCGGATTACCCTTTTAGGGGATTCCGCACACCCGATGTACCCGGTCGGTTCTAACGGGGCGAGCCAGGCTGTGCTCGATTCTCGTGCACTCGCTAACCATCTCACTTCTGGGGTGGGTGCCGAAGATGCCCTCAAGGCTTATGAAGCCGAACGGTTGCAAACAACCACGGAAATCGTTCAGCAAAATCGCAGCGGGGGTCCGGAACGCGTGATCGATGTGATAGAAGCGCGGGCACCAGATGGATTTGAGAACCTGCATGACTTGGCGTCCCATGAAGAGTTGGAAGCCATTGTAAAGGGCTATTCGTCATTGGCTGGATTCGAAAAGGGCCAGGTGAATAC
>JBPCVX010000292.1:0-2915 GCA_051010095.1 Hyphomicrobiales bacterium | reverse complement strand
CGTTTGTCATGCGCGGCTTGCGCACGTCGAACTTTTCAAATCTCAAAGACATTCTTGCTGCAGAAACTAAAGCAAAGAGCAAAGGTGCGCGCTTTGAGCCAAGCGCAAAACAATTGCGCGCATTGATACCCACGCTCGAACGGCTTTCACTCGGTGAAATGATGATCGTGCCCGACACGCCTGCGTCCGCGAATGACGCAGGAGTGATCAGTTTGAAAAACATTGATGTGAGCATGGATGATCACATCGGCCCGATCCCAACTAAGATGAACATTGTTGTAAATGGGTTTTCGATGCCATCCACGGTGGTGCCCGATCCTAAGGCGCAAGCGGGCCTTCAGGCGCTTGCATACAAAGAACTTGCAGGCGATTTGAAGATTGACCTCAACTGGGATGAAGCTACCAATACGCTTAACGCATCTGAGGTGTCGATTGATGCTAAAGATGCTGCCAAAATTTCAATAAAAGCCAGCCTAAATGGCATCCCGCGCGCACTGTTTGAGGACCCTGAAAAGAATGCGATGGCAGCAACTTTTGCATCGCTGGCAAATCTTGATATCAAAATCTCCAACAATTCTCTCATTGAACGCGCGTTGAAAATTGCGGCAAGTGATCTTCAGCAAGATCCAGATAACCTGAAAAAGTTGATCGTGGCGCAAGCCGGTCAGTTTCTCGCAGCTCTGGGAAATGAAGAATTCAGCACGCGCGCACTAAGTGAGTTAAGAGCATTTCTGAACGATCCGGTTTCGCTCAAACTGTCTGCAGCACCGCTTAATCCAGTTCCGATTTTGCAGCTCGGCATATTGGCGCAAGGAAGTCCTGGCCTGTTGGTACAGATGTTGAACGTTCAGGTGCGCGCGAATAACTAAGCGGGTGCGTGCTTTACATATTGCCGCGCATATAGGGCACGAGAAATACGATACAGGCCACGAGAAATAAAACTCCACCTATTAAACTTGGCATATCACCACTTCTGAGGCTGGAGATAATGAAGCCGAGCGCTGACAAGATAAACAGCACCCAGCCTGCGATAACGCATTGACGATCTGTGAACTTCATCACCCTGCCACCTTATGCACGCACACGGGACTTTTGCGGGTCATAGTGAGACAGCGGGACGATTACTGCTGGAATACGTTTTTGATGGCCATCAAGCTTGCCAACTTCCACTTCAGTACCTGGCTCTGCATGGGCCACATCCACGCGCGCGATGGCTATGGATTTCTGCAAAATCGGTGAATACATTCCGCTGGTTACTTCGCCGATTTGTGCACGACCTATGTGGATGCAATCTCCATGAGCTGCCACCTCGCGCGCGCCCAAATCAAGCCCCACAAGTTTGCGTTGCGGGTGTTCCTTGCGGCGCTCAAGCGCCTTTCGGCCAACGAAGTCTTCATTGTTGGTTTTCAATGCAACGGTGAAACCGATACCGGCTTCAAAAGGGTCTGTTTGGTCTGAGAATTCATAGCCTGCAAATATCAAACCGGCTTCTACGCGTACCATGTCGAGCCCATCTAGGCCCATAGGCTTAAGACCATGAAGTTCACCCGCCTTCCAAACCGCATCGAAGACCTCGGTCGCATCTTTTGGGTGGCAATAAATTTCATAGCCCAATTCGCCTGTGTATCCCGTGCGCGAAACCAATATGGGGGCGCCACGATATCCGCCAATGCGCCCAACGGTGAACCGGAACCATTCTAATTCTGCAAGGGCTGGTCTGGCTGGCGGCGTCCAAACAACATCTTTCAAAATGTCGCGGGAGTTTGGACCTTGCACGGCAATGTTGTGCAACTGATCGGTCGATGACCGCACCCAGGCCTTTAAGCCAAGTTTCTCAGCAAGCTCACGCAACCACACGCCGCCATAATCTGACCCACCGATCCAACGGAAATTGTTCTCACCAAGTCGGTAGAGCGTGCCATCGTCAATCATACCGCCATGCTCGTAACACATGGCCGAGTAGACGACTTGCCCGGTTGCAAGCTTGCGCACATTGCGGGTAAGCGCATACTGCATCAATGCTTCAGCATCTGGCCCTGTAACCTCAAATTTACGCAGAGGAGAGAGGTCCATGACCACAGCCTTTTCGCGGCAGGCCCAATAATCGTCGGTTGCGCAACCTTGGTTGAAGTGAGACGCCAGCCAATACCCGTTATATTCAACAAAGTTGCGGGTGTGACGGGCAAAACACTCGTGAAATCCTGTTTGCTTGGTTAGCTCAGCATCTGCATCTGGCGTCATTCTAAAAGCCACCCCCCGGGTAATTTTCTCTTTTTCTGCGTATGTGCGTACGTGAATATCGGTCGGGTTCCATCCATTCGCCGCATCAATATCATCTGGGCACGCAGACGATACGCAAACCAAATCCGTCAATGCCTGCATAAGCACATAGTCTCCCGGCCGTGACCACGGCTCATCAAGATACAGCACGTTATGTTCATCAATGTTGGTGTTGTAGAAGAAGTTGAGAGCCATCCAGCCTTCACGGGGTTTCACCCCAAATGGGTCGAGCGCATAGTTGAAATTTTCCGAACAATTTACATGGCCGGGATAGCCCATATCATCGTAGTAGCGTGCGGTGCAGGCGAGGGCGAAGGCGTCGTGCCGCCCGCATGTGTCGCGAACAATCTCGACCAACGGCTCCATATCATGATCGAAGCCTTTTGCAGGCAGACCTGGCGTGGGGTAACCCATCCCCACGAGAGTGCGTGTGGTTGTTGCATCAAGCGGGCGATCTAGACCTTTGTCGAGCTTTCGCGCATCAAAGCATTGAAAGTCCGTACATTGCCTGCCATCCACATCAATGATTTGAATATATTCGCCCTTGCGCACAAAAAACCCATTCGCGGTTCGGCTTTTTACACGAATATCTTGTAATTGATTGCCAAGTGGTTCCGGCAATGGCGTCGATCTAT
>JBPCVX010000291.1:0-4845 GCA_051010095.1 Hyphomicrobiales bacterium | reverse complement strand
TGCGTGCGAGTGCATGGCGAACATTCTGGACAGTGACAATTCCAGGCGCACGCTACGGCCTTATCTCGGCTGCCTTTGTTGTGTTTAACCTGGTTATCACAGACTTTGGACTGCCAAAGGTAATTGGTGGCCAGTACAATGTTTTAGCAGTGGATATTTATAAACAGGTCATTGGCCAACAGAATTTTGAAATGGGTGCTGTGGTTTCAGTTGTGCTTGTTATTCCTGCAATTATCGCCTTTGCAGTTGATAGGCTTGTGCAGAGCAAGCAGGTTGCGTTGCTCACCGCTCGCTCGGTACCTTATCAACCACAGCCCAATGCAAAATCTGATCTGATATGGCTTGGTTATTGTTGTGCCGTGGCGATATTTGTCCTGGGCCTACTGGGCATTTGTCAATACGCCGCATTAATCAAATTTTGGCCCTACGATCTAAGCCTATCGCTGAACAATTACCAATTCGACCTGATGGATGGCGGCGGATGGCAGTCATATTTTAATTCGATAAAGCTCGGACTTCTTACGGCAGTTTTTGGCACCTGCATTGTTTTTTTTGGTGCGTATTTGGTCGAAAAGTCAAACGGCTTCCGCACAGGTCGCGCACTGTTTCAAATGTTTGCAATGTTGCCCATGGCAATACCTGGCATGGTGCTTGGATTGGCTTACATCTTTTTCTTCAATAACCCGAACAATCCCCTTTCGGTCATCTATGGCACGATGACCATCCTCGTAATTTGTACGGTCACCCATTTTTATACCGTATCGCACCTCACCGCTGTAACAGCGTTAAAACAAATGGATCGCGAATTTGAGAGTGTCGCAGCCTCGCTGAAACAGCCTACCCTTAAGTTATTTGCCAGAGTAACAGTGCCCGTGTGCCTGCCAGCCCTGCTGGACATCTCCATCTATCTCTTCGTGAATGCGATGACGACAGTATCGGCTGTGGTGTTCCTTTATTCTCCGGAAACCTCTCTTGCATCGGTCGCAGTGCTTAACATGGATGATGCGGGCGATGTTGCGCCGGCTGCAGCAATGGGCATGATGATATTCTATACCAATGCAGCCGCGCGCATTTTGCACCTCATCGCGTCAAAAGGCATACTCGCGCGCACTCAAGCGTGGCGCGCGCGATAAAGGAACAATTGATGGGCCATGACATTGTCCATACTGAGGGTGAATCCAACACATCCCGAGCGCGAAAGACATGGCAGAAAGAAGCCGTCGGTGATCGCTCCAAACCGCTTATAGATCGAGATACTGATGCCTTTTTGCACCAGAGCCTTTCGAGCCCCTGTGTCAGCACGATCGCCAAAGCTGAGGGGATCTGGATTGAGGACATGGATGGCCGCCGTTACATGGATTTCCACGGCAACTCTGTGCACCATATCGGATACGGGCACCCAAAACTCATAGACGCGATTAAATCGCAGATGGATAATCTGCCGTTTGCACCGCGCCGGTTCACCTGTGAAGTGGCCGTTGAACTCGCTGAAAAACTTGGCGAAATAGCACCTGGTGATCTTGAGAAAGTTCTTTTCACAACAGGCGGGTCTGATGCCAATGAAGTTGCGCTAAAGGTCGCCCGCGCTGCAACCGGGCGCTTTAAAACCATTTCCTTCTGGGATGCATTTCATGGTGCGGGCTTTGGGTCAGCCAGTGTGGGCGGTGAGGCAACATTTAGATCTCACATTGCCGGACCATTGTTGCCAGGTGCGGAACATGTTGCACCGTTTGCCTGTTACAGATGTCCTTACGGCCATTCTGGGCCCGATGTATGCGGCTTGGCCTGTGCAAACATGGTTGAGTATGTGCTGGAACGCGAGGGCGACATAGCAGCCGTAATCGCTGAACCCATGCGCGCTGTGCCTTATGTTCCCCCTCCTGGCTTTTGGCGACAGGTGCGCGAAGCCTGTAACCGGCATGGCGCCTTACTCATTATGGATGAAATTCCGACGGGCCTTGGCAAAACGGGGCGCATGTTTGCCATTGAGCATGATGATGTTATTCCCGACATCATCACCTTAGGCAAATCGCTCGGTGGTGGGATTCTTCCCATTGCAGCTTGCGTCGCCAGAAGAGAGCTCGATGTCTGCGGTGATTTTGCAATTGGCCATTACACCCATGAAAAAAACCCGGTGACATCGCGCGCCGCACTCACAACTATTGAAATAATCGAAGAAGAAGGCTTGGTCGAACGCGCAGCGGAACTCGGAGCTTATGCGATGGAGCGGTTAGCGACAGAACTTGCTGATACGCCAATTGTTGGAGACATCCGCGGACGCGGGCTGATGTTTGGCGTCGAAATCGTCACAGATCGCAGCGAAAAGACACCCGGAAACGCGCTTGCTGAGCAAATCTATTACGCGTGCCTCGAACAAGGCCTGAGTTTCAAGATCAGCCAGGGGTGCGTGCTTACCCTTTCACCACCCCTAACGATTTCTCAAGAAGACTTGGACCAGGCGCTAATGATTGTTGAAAACACCGTCAAGAGTGTGCACTGATAACACGGCTATGTCAGGAAATCGGCACCACAGGTAGCGTCAAGCTACCCGACCAGTCCAGGCAATATAGTAGTCGACAAAAGAACACCCTTTTCATTGGCCTGATTTTTGCTACCATACTTCTCAAGCGTAAAATTTCCTTACCCTTCTTGTCAACGAAACAACATTTTCAGTTGAGCATATCGCCCTTTTTTGGAGACCAAATTAATTGACTAATCCACTTGTATTCGATGGACACAATGACGTGTTGTCCAAACTCCATCGCGTTGGAGGCGTGGGTGAAGCCAATACCTTTATTTCCGGTCGCGATGGGCATATTGATATCGAACGGGCAAAATCGGGCGGTTTTGGCGGTGGATTTTTTGCAATTTATGTGCCCTCACCAATCGATTTTGATTCAGTGTATGAAGAAATGTCGAAGCCTCAGTATGATCTGCCGCTGCCGGAAGAAATTTCCTGCGCAGATGCATTGCCGGTGGTGCTAGAACAAGCAGCAATTCTTTTTGAGCTGGAGAAAATTGGTGGGCTAAAAATATGCACCTCGGTTGATGAAATCAAAACCTGCATGAGCAACAACACCATTGCAGCCATTATGCATATGGAAGGGGCAGAGGCGATTGATCCGGACTTTCATTCACTCGAGGTCTTGTACAATGCAGGCTTGCGCTCGATTGGTCCCGTGTGGAGCAGACCGACCATTTTTGGTGACGGCGTTCCTTTTAGATTTCCAAGCGACGGCGATATTGGACCGGGCCTAACCGAGCACGGGACCAATCTTGTAAAACGATGCAATGAGATGGGCATTATGGTGGATCTTTCCCACCTCAATGAAGCAGGCTTCTGGGATGTCGCGAAACACAGTTATGCACCCCTGGTCGCAACCCATTCAAATTGCCATGCAATCACGCCGCACGCACGTAATCTCACCGACAAACAATTGGCCGCAATTGCTGAAAGCGACGGTATGGTCGGTTTAAATTTCGCCGTTGCCTTCTTGCGCGAAGACGGCCGTATGTTGACGGATGTTCCGCTGAGCCAGATGCTACGCCACATTGATTATTTGCTAGAACATTTGGGTGAAAACCGCGTAGGCTTGGGTTCAGATTTTGACGGTGCAGAGCTACCAGATGATATCGCAGATGCGGCTGGACTTGTTAACTTAAGAACGGCCATGCGTGCTCATGGATATGATGAGCAACTCTTAAAGAAGCTTTGTCATGACAATTGGTTACGCGTGCTGGAAAAAACATGGGGAAACTAATTTCGCACCAAAAAACGATAACAAAAGATAATTAAGAAAACAGAGAGGAAGAATTCTATGAAACATTTTAATACACTACTTGCGTCCACGGCGATTAGTATGAGCCTTGCCATTACGGCGATGCCTGTGCAGGCAGAGACGCCCACAAATATGTTGGTTATCGCTAATCGTATCGATGATATCACCACCCTTGATCCAGCCGAATCTTTTGAGTTTGCCGGCTCAGACGTGAGCCGCAATGTTTATGGCAAGCTGGTGAACTTCGATCCGCTTGATCTCTCCAAGGGCTATCAGCCGGATCTGGCCGAAAGTTGGGAAGTATCTGAAGATGGCAAAACCATCACCTTCACCATGCGCGAAGGTGTGAAATTTCATTCAGGCAATCCTGTCACTGCTGAAGACGCTGAGTTTTCGCTGCGCCGTGCTGTGACCTTGAAGAAAACCCCCTCTTTCATTCTCACCCAGTTTGGGTTCACGCCTGAAAATGTTGAAAAGACCATCGTTGCTGATGGCAATAAGCTCTCTATCACCACGGACAAAAAATACGCCACATCTTTTGTGCTCAACTGCCTGACATCCACCATTGGCGGCATTGTCGATAAGAAAACCGTGATGGCTAACGAACAAGATGGAGATATGGGCAACACATGGCTGAAAACCAATTCTGCCGGCTCAGGCGCGTACAAAGTGGTGAGCTGGAAGCCAAACGATTCCGTTACGTTGGAAGCCAACCCTGATTTCTATTTGGGCGCACCCGCCATGAAGCGCGTGATCGTGCGTCATATTCAGGAAAGCGCCACCCAACGCCTGTTGCTTGAAAAAGGCGATATTGATGTCGCGCGCAATCTGAACCCTGAAGATATTGCGGGCATTTCCGGCAAAGAAAATCTTTCGGTGGCCGATGAGTTGCGTGGGCGATTGATGTATATCTCGTTCAACCAGAAAAACGAAAACCTCTCAAAGCCTAAGGTGGTTGAGGCCCTGAAATACCTGGTCGATTATGAAGGTATGCAGAACAGCTTCCTGAAAGGCCAATATACTGTTCATCAGGCCTTTTTACCCCGCACTTATCTGGGTGAGATTG
>JBPCVX010000290.1:0-4186 GCA_051010095.1 Hyphomicrobiales bacterium | reverse complement strand
CCAGCGCCTCAGGCCCTCCCGATTGATAGCGGTCATACCAGCGATTGAATGTGGTTCGCGGAATGCCCAGCATCTGCAAGGTGCGCCTGGCAGGCAGATGAGACTGTTCGACAATCCTGATGATCTCGAGTTTATCGGATGCAGGGTATCTCATTCTTCGTCGCCCCCATCCCCGATCATGCTTTTTTTGAGGAGACGCAGCTCCAACGCTTGCTCAGCCACAACTTCTTTCAACTCACGCGCCTCACGGCGCAGCTCCTTGACATCACCTGTGGATGCTGCCCGGGCCGTGTCTCCAGCAAGTCTCTTCTTACCAGCCTCAAGGAACTCCTTCGACCAACTGTAATAAAGGCTCTGCGCAATGCCTTCACGCCGGCATAGCTCCGCAATTGTGTCTTCACCGCGAAGACCATCCAGCACAATGCGGATTTTCTCTTCAGCTGAGTACTGTTTGCGCGTCGCGCGGCGGATGTCCTTGACGACTTTCTCTGACGATGGGCGTCGTGATCCGGATTTCTGTCTCATCTTCACTCCTAGGTGGTTACGATGAGCCTGAAACCCTCCCTTATGCAATCCTGCAATTCTGTCCCATAGGTGCTGACGTCACACAGGAATAACTGGCAATTATAGTAGCCACGGTTTTTCTGATATCTAAGCGCATGAAACCTTATCATTCTTTGTCTTTCAGACAATTTCGTGAACGAACGCACCTCAAAATTTCTTGCGCCAGATTACGCCAACTCCAAGATCAAGCTTCTAGAGTTAAGATTGGTAGAGTTTGAAATTCTAGCTGAGGTCAAGATTGATACCGATAAATTGCGGTTGGCAAAAGTTTTGACACTCTAGTTGATTAAGTAATCATTGACCGTATGGCAAAAGCGACTAGGCCAAGACAAGCCACGCTGACAAACCAGATGGCAGTAAACCAGAGCAGGCGTCTGAATGACTTCAATGATATCCCTCCTCTGGATCAATCTTTCCGCGGAACACCCAATAGGCATAAGCAGTATAAGCTAAGATGAGGGGCAGGAGGATGATTGCTCCTACAAGAGCAAAAGCTAAGCTGCTATCCGGGGCAGCGGCTTCAGCGATAGTGAGTGTCGGGGGAACCATATAGGGATAAAAACTTATACCGATGCCGATGAAACACAGGACGAAAAACCCAATCGCGCAGAAGAATGGTGAATAGTCGCGGCAAGCGCGAAGCCCCCAATCTAGATACCAGGCCAGCGCCGCTACCAACGTTGGCACCAGTAGGGAGAAAATTACACCAGGCCAAGCAAACCATCTTTGCAAATAGACGGAGTCTTGCAGAGGTGTTAGCAAACTCACTATCCCAATCAATCCAATCGTGGCAAACATCAGCGGACGGGCGAAGCTCCGCATCTGATGTTGTAGCGCACCGCTGGTCTTCATGTTTAGCCAGGTCGCTCCTAATAAAGCGTATCCGACAACAAGAGCAAGGCCAGTGATCGTGGAAAACGGAGTTAGCCAATCCCACCAGCCACCGGAATAGGTGCGCCCTTCGATCTGGATACCTTGCACGAGTGCGCCAAGGATAATGCCCTGACAAAACGCTGCGAGTGCTGACCCTGAAGTGAAAGCTAAGTCCCAGACCCAGCGTGCCCGCTCAGTTCGCCAGCGGTATTCGAAGGCCACGCCGCGAAAAACTAGCGCAAGCAGCATGATGATAACCGGTATGTAAACAGCGGGCATGACTACCGCATAGGCCAATGGAAATACGGCGAACAGACCACCACCACCCATCACCAACCAAGTCTCGTTGCCATCCCAAACGGGTGCCACGGAATTCATCATTACGTCCCGGTCTGAATCGGTCTGAGCGAAAGGAAAAAGGATGCCGATCCCCAAGTCAAAACCGTCAAGGACAACATAAGCCAGAACGGCAAAAGCGATTATGGCTGCCCAGATATTAGAAAGTTCGAACATCACAGAGCCTCTCCACGCTGAGCATGCGTCATACAGGCGAGCCCCGCAGGGACGCCGGTGGGAGTGCCTTCGGCTGGCGGTTTGCTCATAAGGCGTAACAAGTAGAATGTCCCAGCACCGAAGACCGCGAAATAGACAACAACAAATGCGGTTAGTGATGCCGCGACCGCCGGTGCGTCGACAGGTGAGAGTGAGTCTGCAGTAAGCAGCAATCCATAAACTGTATAAGGCTGTCGCCCCACTTCGGTTGTTATCCAACCGGCTAACACGGCGATAAAGCCACTAGGGGACATGAGTACGGTGATCCAATGAAGTGCACGATCCTCATACAGGCGGCCTCTAAATCTTTGCATAAGTGACCAAAATCCAACCCCCAGCATACAGAAGCCAACAGCCACCATTATGCGGAAGCTGAAAAAGACGATCAGTACTGGTGGTTCTTCTTCATCGGGTATGGTGTCCAAGCCATCGAGTGGGGCGTTTAGGTCATATTTGAGAATTAACGAGGAGAGTTTTGGGATCTCAATCGCATAATCAATGCGTTTTTCATCATCGTTCGGAATTCCAAAAAGTATAAGGGGCGCACCCTCTGGATGGGTATCGTAATGCCCTTCCATCGCCATAACCTTCTGCGGTTGGTACTCTAGAGTGTTCAAACCATGTGCATCGCCTGCGACGATCTGCAATGGGGTGACGAGTAACGCCATCCACATAGCCATAGAAAACATTCGGAAGACTTCGCTGGTTCGGTTGCCTTTTAGCATATGCCAACCCGCCACGCCGGCCACGACAAAAGCAGTGGTGAGATAGGCCGCCAGTACCATATGCACAAGTCTGTAAGGAAAAGATGGGTTGAACACTATTGCCCACCAATCTTCCGGGACGAATTGACCTGTATCATTGATACTGAAGCCCGCTGGAGTTTGCATCCACGAGTTGACAGACAGTATCCAGGTCGCTGAAATCACAGTTCCCAACGCTACCATGGCCGTCGCAAACATATGTAAATTGGGACCGACACGCTCACGTCCAAAGAGCATTATTCCAAGAAAGCCGGCCTCAAGAAAAAATGCTGTCATAACCTCATAAGCCATAAGAGGACCAAGCACCGGACCTGTTAAGTCCGAGAACTTACTCCAGTTGGTGCCAAACTGGTATGACATGACGATGCCCGAGACCACGCCCATGGCGAATCCTACGGCAAAAATCTTCTTCCAATAGTTGAATAAATTCAGATAGGTGCGGTCATTTCGCCAGAGCCAGAGACCGTTCAATACGGCGAGATAGCTCGCCAGACCAATGGAAAAAGCGGGGAATACAATATGGAATGATACAGTGAACGCGAATTGGACGCGAGCCAGCGTTTCTGCATCAACGCCTTCGAGAATGTTCATCGGCACTTTCTGCGATATTACGTAAGCTAAGAAGTTAGCACAAAAATTGAGAGTAGTATTTCATGTTTTGAGTAGGATATATGAAATTGGTTTTGCACCGCCCCCCTTTGCGCCTATTCCGCACCCGGTATCTGGTGCAGGGGATGTGTAAGTGAAAATATGTTGAAGAAAAAATTAGTGGATTTTAGATGGATAGCTATCTTTAACAGATATCTCAGGGTTTCGGAGCGGGGCGTGTCAGCAGTTGAATTTACTTTTGTGGTGCTGTCAGACTAATTCGAACCAGTCTCAGTTTGCCACTGAAGGCGTGAACTTATGCGGAACAAAGTTGGCGCCACTCAGCGAGAGCAGCGGTTCGGGTGAGTTTGAAATTTTCTCGTGAATTGAGATGACGCTCCTGATTAAAATGGTTGTGAACTGAAAAGTGAACGGTGGCGAACTTCTGCAAACTTCGCATCTGCCTGAAACGCAACATGGCACGTTCTCGTCGTCGAAATGGAAGATGGGAATTCTCCGCTCGATTGTTGAGCCAGCGGCCGGTTTTTTGTCTGCCGGAATTACCGATAACATTCATCGCAGCACTGTAAGACCGCAACTTGTCTGTCACGATGGCTTGGGGTTGCCCGTATCGTTTCATTGATTTTCCGAGGAATTTCAATGCAGCTTTGCGGTCTCGACGCTTGGTAACACTGTCTAGCCCCCAATTTCAGTACCAGTGATTTGAGGTTTCTCTAATAAGGTCTCGGGAGCTGGTGGCTGCATGTTTAGTGCGTGATGTGGCATCGATGCAGAAAAATATGCAGAAAAAAATTGATGAGGGTGACTATCCGCAGGGGGAACAC
>JBPCVX010000289.1:0-5560 GCA_051010095.1 Hyphomicrobiales bacterium | reverse complement strand
TCAGACCCGGAATAAACCTATCATCGCCAATGCGCAGCAGGGGACCAGAGGGCACATCGCGAATACCGGTTGCCTCAACAACAATTGCTGCAGGTCGGCCTTCAGCGAAGCGGCGATACCAATTGATCACGTCATCGGTTACAAAACCATCTTCACTGGCGCGCCACGGCACCATGGCCGGCACCCAGGAGCGTGAATTCAGCTGTAAGCGCTGAAAACGCAATGGTGAAAAAAGTGCTGCACCTTCTGCCTCTGCTTTATCTGGGCAGTGCCCTTGTTCAGGCGACCAGCGAATTTTTTCAGCGGGTTTCCACATGCGTCAGTTTTCCGGAACAATCGCAGTCGCTTCGATCTCGATTTTGGCCCGGTTCTCAACCAAATCGGCAACTTCCAAGAGCGCCATCGCGGGGAAGCATTTGCCAAAAACATCACGATACGCGGCGCCAATTTCGGGCAGGGTACCCAGATATTCTCGCTTGTCGGTCGCATACCAGGTGAGGCGCACAATATGTTCAGGCCGCGCATCTGCGGTTTCAAGACACGCTTTTATGTTTTCCAATGCCTGGCGTACTTGCCCCGCGAAATCGTCGGTTTCAAAAATTTCATCGCCGGTCCAGCCAATTTGTCCCGCCACAAACACCATGCGCCCGCGCGCGGAAACGACGTTGGAATAACCTTTGGGGCGCTTCCAGGATTTTGGGTTGAGGAATTTAACGAATTCAGACGCCATCTTATTGATCCTTACGTAATCTAAAACGTTGAATTTTGCCGGTTTCTGTCTTTGGCAGGGCGTCGATGAACTTCACTGAACGGGGGTACTTGTAGGGTGCAATTGTCGACTTAACGTGATCTTGAAGCCGCTTCACACAATCCTCATCATCCATAACACCTTCTGCAAGCACGATATGTGCCTCGACAATTTGGCCACGATCGGTATCTGGCGCCCCGATAACGCCGCATTCGGCCACATCTTCGTGCGCCAGAAGGGCGGCTTCAACTTCCGGGCCGGCAATATTGTATCCAGCCGAAATGATCATATCATCGCTGCGGGCGGCGAAATGAAACACGCCATCACTGTCTTTAATGAAACTGTCACCGGTAAGGTTCCAGCCATCACGCACATAGGTTTTCTGGCGCTCATCAGCGAGATAACGGCATCCGGTTGGCCCGCGCACTGCAAGTTTGCCAACTTCACCATCAGGCAATTCGTTCATATCATCATCAACGATTTTGGCCTGATATCCTGTGACGGGCGTTCCGGTGGCAGCGGGTTTTGCGGTTTCAAAACGGTTTGACAAAAAGATGTGCAACATCTCGGTTGCACCAATACCATCAAGAATGGGTTTGCCGGTCTTTATCGTCCATTCCTCAAACACCGGGCCGGGCAACGTTTCTCCAGCTGATACCGCGACGCGCAGTGAAGAAAGATCAGCCCCTTCATCCATCGCCACCATCATCGCGCGATATGCGGTTGGAGCCGTAAAACTCACAGTGGCGCCATAGGTCTCGATAATTTCGATCATGTTGGGTGGGGTTGCTTGTTCGAGCAATGTTGCGGTCGCGCCAAAGCGCAAAGGAAAAACTGCCAAACCGCCAAGACCAAAGGTGAAGGCAAGCGGCGGTGAACCAACGAACACATCGTCGGGTGTCACCTGCAGCACTTCCTTGGCATAGCCATCAGCGATAATCAGAATATCGCGGTGAAAATGCATGGTTGCCTTGGGTTCACCCGTTGTGCCTGAAGTGAATCCCAGCAGGGCCACATCATCGCGGCCTGTATCGACAGCATCAAATTTAACCGGTTTGGAAAGCGCGATACGGTCCAATTCAGCATCATGATTGGCTGTACCATCAAAGCCGATAACCTTTTCCAGCCAGTCGCTTTTTTTGGCGCAATCAACCAATTCGTCCATCATGCGCGTGTCGCAAATGGCGAGCTTCACCTGTGCCTTGTCGACGATCTTGGTCAGTTCGACCTCGCGCAACAACGGCATCGTGTTGACCACGACAGCGCCAGCTTTTGTGGCCGCCAGCCAACAGGCCACCATGGCCGGGTTATTAGCGGAGCGGATTAAGATGCGATTTCCAGGCTCAACGCCATAATCTTCCACCAAAGTGTGGGCCAGGCGGTTGGTCCAATCGGTCAGCTCCTTATAGGTGCGCTGGCGACCGTTGCCTATAAGGGCTGTATGATCACCAAAGCCCTTCTCAACCATGGCATCTGTCAACTCAACAGCGGCATTAATGTGGTCTGGATAGGCGAACCCATCCAAATGAATTTCCGGCCATTGCGCGAGGGGCGGCAAATTATCTCTGGAAAATGTGTCGGTGTGGGCTGAAGGTCCTAGCATTTTACGTTCCTCCCAATGCCTGGCGGGCGATCACGATCCTCTGCACATCGGATGCCCCCTCATAAATGCGTAACGCGCGGATTTCGCGGTAAAGGCTCTCAACGATATGGCCATTGCGCACCCCGTCACCGCCATGCAACTGCACTGCTTTATCGATGACTTCCTGGGCACGGTCTGTGGCATAAAGCTTGGCCATTGCGGCTTCGCGCGTCACCCGCGGTGCCCCCATATCCTTGGTCCATGCGGCGCGGTAAATCAGCAATGCCGCTGCATCTACATCAAGCGCCATATCAGCGATGTGTCCTTGAACCATTTGCAATTCGCTCAAAGGCGCACCAAACAATTCACGCTCACGTGCGCGCTTAACACTTTCATCGAGTGCACGGCGGGCAAATCCCAGTGCAGCAGCACCTACAGTTGACCGGAAAATATCGAGCACCGACATGGCGATTTTGAACCCGGTACCTGGCTCTCCGATGAGCGCAGATGCTGGGACACGCATATCGCTAAACGTCAGCCTGGCAAGCGGATGAGGCGCAACAACATCCAACCTTTCCGCGACCTCAAATCCGGGCGTGTCTGCTGGTATAACGAAAGCCGATAACCCACGCGCGCCGGGTGCTTCGCCTGTGCGGGCAAAAAGCGTGTAAACATCTGCGATGCCACCGTTTGAGATCCAGGTTTTTTCGCCATTGATCACATACTCATCACCATCCAGCGTGGCGGAGGTTTCCAAATTCGCGACATCTGACCCTGATTTTGGTTCTGTGAGCGCAAACGCCGACAGTGCTTCGCCTTTTCGCGTTCTATTCAACCAGCTTTGCTGCTCAGTGGTGCCAAAGAGCGTCAAGGCACCGGTGCCAAGTCCCTGCATGGCGAAGGCGAAATCCGCCAATCCATCGTGGCGCGCCAGTGTTTCGCGGATCAGGCAAAGGCTGCGCACATCAAGTGCGGTTGGCGCTGCCGGATCAGGGGCTGAGTGCTCTAAAATGCCGGCATCTCCAAGTGCGTGCACAAGACCAATACAGGCCGCGTCAACATCACTATGATCGACAGGCAGATGTGTTTCACACCAAACTTCAAGAAATTCTTGCAAATCTCTGTGTTTGTTTTCAAAAAAAGGCCAATCGAGAAACGTTTTATCTGCCATCAGTTGCCCTCAAACACTGGTTTTTCTTTGGCGACAAACGCCTTGTAGGCGCGCTCAAAATCTGTAGTTTGCATGCAAATTGCTTGTGCCTGCGCTTCCGCCTCAATGGCCTGTTCAATCGACATGGACCATTCCTGATTAAGCTGCGTCTTGGTAATGCCATGGGCAAAGGTCGGGCCTTCAGCCAGTCTTTGCGCCAGCGCTATGGCATCATTTTCAAGATTATCTGCTGATACGAGCTTGTTGAAGAACCCCCAGGCGTGTCCTTCATCAGCGTTCATGGACCGGCCTGTATAAAGAAGTTCGGCAGCGCGGCCCTGGCCAATGATGCGGGGCAGGATCGCGCATGCCCCCATATCGCAGCCGGCCAACCCTACACGGGTGAACAAAAACGCTGTCTTTGCATCGCTGGTTCCAAGGCGCAGATCGGACGCCATGGCGACAATCGCACCAGCACCTACGCAGATGCCGTCAATTGCTGCGATGATCGGTTTGCCGCAGTTCAACATGGCTTTGACCAGATCACCGGTCATGCGCGTGAACTTCAGCAAATCCTTCATGTCCATCGCCACCAGGGGGCCAATAATGTCGTGCACATCGCCGCCAGAGCAGAAGTTGCCGCCGTTCGACGTGAACACCACTGCATCAACATCATCGGCGTAAACGAGCGCCCGGAAAGTATCGCGCAGTTCCGCATAACTTTCGAAGGTGAGCGGGTTTTTGCGTTCTGGTCTGTTGAGGCACACAATCGCGACCGTTCCTTCCATACGCCAGCTAAAATGCTCTGGCGCGAGATTTGCCATCGCCGTCATTTGGGCGTCTCCCATTTTGTTTTTAGATTTTTGAGCAATCTTGCAAGTTCATCGGCCTGTTGCGGGGTTACATCTGCAAGAATTTCGCTCACCCAGCCTTCGTGGGTATTGGCCATTCCATCAAAGGCGTTGCGCCCGTTTGGTGTAAGCTTCACAAGCCATGCCCGGCGATCGCCATCGCGTGGTGCACGAACAACCAAGCCATCACCTACCAGCCTGTCGACAATGCCGGTCACGTTGCCATTAGACACCATCAAATGATGCGAAAGCTCTGACATTAGCATGCCATCAGGCTTGCGGAACAAAGCGGCCAACACGTCGAACTGGGGCAAGGTGATATCAAACTCCTGCCGTAGGCGGTTGCGCACTTCACCTTCAATGTAGCGGCTTGCCCTCAGCAACCTGATCCATAACCGCAACCGGGCTTTGCCGAATTCGGGAGTGCTGTCTGCAATGTCGAGTGTCTCGGCGGCGTCGCTCATGACGTTTCCCCTCCCGAGATTGAAATGGCTTGCCCGTTCACCGCATCGCCTCCATTGCCCACCAGCCACATAACTGAGGCAGCGACCTCTTTAGGCTGCACGAATCGGCCTTGCGGATTGGTCGAGGCGAGTGCCTTGCGCGCTTCTTCTTTGCTCATCCCGGTCTTTTCAATGATGTTGTGAATGGCCGCATCCAGCATCGGCGTGTCGGTGAACCCGGGACAAACCGCATTAAAAGTAACGTTTGACTTGGCGTTTTCGCTTGCCAAAGCGCGCACCAATCCAATTACTCCGTGTTTGGCGGCGCAATATGCGCTCGTGTACGCATATCCCTTCAACCCTGCAGTTGAGGCAATCGCGATCATGCGGCCCCAATCGTCGCGTTCCAAGCGTTTCATGGCTTCACGGAAGGTGAGGAACACGCCGGTGAGATTGACCTCAAGCATGGCGTTCCACAGATCGAGAGATGATTTCGTCAACGGTGCGCTTTCAGCCGCTCCGGCATTGGCGATAATAATGTTCGGAATGCCCCGTTTTTTGCCGATTTGGTCAAAAAGACCGCTCACCGCCTGTTCACTGGTTACATCACACATAGCTGCGTGAATGCCAGAATGTGCATTTGCAATCTCTTCCAGGGGCGCCGCGCGCCGCCCTGTAATGGTGACTGCAGCACCGGCATTTGCAAGGGCCGACGCGATCTCGGCACCAACGCCTGTACCACCACCGGTTACGACTGCGTGCTTTCCGTTGAGTTCATTCATCGCT
>JBPCVX010000288.1:0-11137 GCA_051010095.1 Hyphomicrobiales bacterium | reverse complement strand
TGCGGCCATGGCATAAATGCCGGCATCACCTGAGCACACCAAGGCAACATCGCGCCCCTCGCCTGCAAGCTCTAACGCATGGCGCACGCGGGTTTCTTCCTCGCCCAAATCAAACCGGTGCTGGGTTCTGCCCACGCTCAGTTCCGCAACAATGTCGAGATAAAGCCCATAGCCCACCCAATCGCTGGCCACGCGCAGCAAATGAGAGGCTTCCCCGCTGCGCCATTCTTCCTGACCAGGACCAATGCCGACGACGGAAACCCAGCCCCGCGCGCGCCCGACACCGAAAGCATTCACTGGTTCGCGCGCCAGAGCGATAGCGCAGGTTGCATGCGCGGTCTTTGTTTTTTCGACCATTAGGGTTGATGAAGCGCCAGCACCTGAGAGCGCTGCCCCTTCTGCAACACCGGGGCACCCCACTTCTGCCAAAACCACATCAGATGGGTTGGCAAGACGCGCCGCTTGTTGGTTCAAAATTTCAGCTGAGAAGAACCGCACTGGAACATTCAGATGCACGGCCAAGGCGTGCATAGCCGCTTCATCTGCCTTCACATCAATAGAAGCAATGCAGGCAATGGCATGGCGGCTGAGCTTGTTGGCCTTTAACACATCCTCGACCAGCGCAATCATTTCATCTGCCGGGCATCCCCGGCTGCTGCCCACCCCAAGCACCAAATTTTTTGGATGATAGACAAGGCGTTTTTCGTTGCCCGTCACAGCGTGATGCGTGATGCACAGTTCAACTTCACCATCTGCGGAGAAAGGTAAATCTGAAGAAGAAAGCCATTCCGCAGCGCCTGAAAGCTTCGCCGATGCCCCCGCCAGTAATGCCGCCATGGCGGGTTTTGCATGTTCGCGATTGGCGAGCACATAGCCTTCCGGTGGACCATCGAGCGCGATGCCAAAGCGCACATCACCCGCGGTTGTTATGGCGGCGTGTCCACCGGTGAGCGCGGCGATCTCGCGCGCCAAATCATTCGCCCCGTGATGACCGCCTAAGAGCGGCACGATGCTGGAGCCATCTTCGGCAACCGCAATGACTGGCGGTTCAGAATGTTTGTCAGACACCAAAGGCCCAAGTGTGCGGATGAGAATGCCTGCTGCACAGAGACCTATAACCGGTTTGCCTGCCACAAACGCGTCTTGCACGAATTCAGCGGTTGAGGAGAAATCTTCTCCACGCGCAGCTACTTCTCCGCCAATGCTGGCCGCAATCTTGTCACCCAGCTCTGCGCCAGAAGGCCCAAGCACCATGATCAAAGGTGTGCTCACCACGCTTCTCCACCATTATAAATAAGTATTGTTGAAAAATAGGGTTTTGCACCATCAGGCACATCCGCAAGGGGTGTTAGCTTCTGGCCTTCATGGCTCACTTGCTCGACCACATGCGCTGCATCCACCAATCCGAGCACATCAAGCACTTTGCGCACTTTTTCAAAATGCCTACCCACTTTCATAATGGCCGCTGCGTCAACGCCTTCAAGCTCTGCGCGCAAACGTTCCTCATCAAGTGGTGCTGGCACCACTTTCAACACATCATTGCGTGCTGCAAGGGGGCGGCCCAAGGCTGCAGCACAGGCCGTAATCGAGGTGACGCCCGGCACAATCTCGCACGCAAAACGCTGAGATAATCTGGTGTGGAGATACATGTAGCTGCCATAGAAAAACGGATCGCCTTCACACAGAAACACCACATCTCGTTCGGTTTCCAAATGGGCTGCAATCGCTTTTGCACCCTCATCATAGGCGGCCTGCGCGGGCGCGCGCGCCGTCACCATGGGAACCGTAATGGCTATGTGTTCTGCATCTTTGTTCACCGCATTGCCCGCAATCTGCAAGGCAAGCGAGTCACCCTCTCCACTCACGGGATAGGCGATAACCGGGCAAGACGAGATAAGCCTATGCGCCTTGAGGGTCAGCAAGTCAGGATCGCCCGGCCCAACACCGACGCCATACAAGGTGCCACTCATGGTTTCACCAGCCTGTATTGCAACACACTCATGCGCGGGCGCATGGCATGTAATCCGCCCACATCGTCCAAATGAGACACATCTATGCGCACCAGATCGCCACCATGGGCCTTAAAACGCTGCATAAGGGCACCATGCCCTTCAAGCGTAACGCCATTTATCACCAGTCTACCGCCAGGTTTCAGGGCATCCAGGCAAGCTTTGAACACCGTTTCATCTGCCACCGCACCACCCATAAAAATGGCATCGGGCACGGGTTGGCCTTTGAGCGTTTTCGGCACGTCACCTGAAATAATCTCAAGACTTGGCGCACCCAGATTGTTGGCGTTGCCTTGGATCATCTCCATGCGCTTTGCATTGCGTTCAAAGGCAATCGCCTGTGCATTACGGCAAGAGCGCATCCATTCAATTGCGACAGAACCACAGCCTGCCCCCACATCCCACAACATCGCACCTGGATGGGGCATCAAGGCCGACATGGTCGCAGCGCGCACCTCGCGCTTGGTGAGCTGGCCATCATGCACAAAGGCATCATCAGGCAGCCCCGGCACCTGCGGGAGGCAAGCATCTGGATTATCGGCAACACAATCAATGGCAAGGGTGTTGAAGTCGGAGAATTTTTTGCGTCGAGCATCACCAACATTGCACTGCACAACAGCTTCAACATCGCCACCCATATTCTGCAATATGGTGAGCCTGGAACCCCCAAATCCTTGCACGCTTAGAAGATCTGCGGCCTCATTGATAGTCTGCGCATTTGCAGTGAGTGTGATGATCCGCGCGCCGGGGTACAAAAATGCTGAAAGCGTGGAGACTGACCGGCCATGAAGCGAGATCATCTCGACATTCTGCAAGGGCCAACCCAAACGGGCAGCAGCCAGAGAAAACGCAGAAGGAGACGGAATAATGCGCATTTCCTCATGCGGGACATGCTTCAACAAAGTTGCGCCCACGCCATAGTGCAACGGGTCGCCTGTCGCCAGAATGACAACGTTGCGCCCGCACCAACCTTCTAGCTTTGGAAATATGTCGGAAAGCGGCGATGGCCAGGCGTGTATCTCGGCATCCTCTGGCAAGGCATCACTCATAAGTCGTTGGGGCAGAACAATAATCTCAGCCATTTCCAATGCGGCGAGCGCTTCGGGGGTGAGTCCGGCAACACCATTGGCCGGTGTGCCAATAAGGGTGAGCCAGGCATTCATCGGCCTGCTCCTGCGGAAATCGCGTTCACCGCCGCGCTGGCAACAGCACTCCCCCCGCGCCTTCCCAGCAAGGTTGCAAACTCAACCCCGCGCGGGTTTTGCGCCAGCTCTTGTTTTGATTCATCTGCCCCCACGAACCCCACCGGAAAGCCCAGAATGGCAGCAGGTTTTGGAAAGCCAGCATCCAGCGCCTCCAACAGGGCAAATAAGGTTGTTGGCGCATTGCCAATTGCCACCACTGCCCCCTCAACGAACGGTTTCCAGAGTTCCACCGCAGCAGCAGACCGGGTGGTCTCGTGCTTGGCAGCCAGTACAGGTGTTTGTGGATCGTTTAGGGTGCACAACACCTCGTTTGAGGTGGGAAGCAAACGGCGGATGATGCCCGAGGCCACCATTTCGCAATCGGTGATTACGGGTGCGGCTGATCTAAGCGCATCATTTGCGGCGTCCCACAGGTCTGCGCTGACCTTGAGATCGCCCGCAATATCAACCATGCCACACGCATGGATAAGCCTTATGGCAAATGCATCCAACGGCGGTGGAAAGGTCGAAAGGTCTGCCTCTTCGCGCACAGTTGCAAACGATTTCTCATAAATCGCCGCTGGATCTTTGAGATAATCCAGCATTTACTCGCCTTTGGCCTTTTGCATTTTCTCAACTGTGCCTTTCAGGGTTTTGGGCCCTAACGGATGGTCGGCATGGGGATAGGGATGGTGATGATGATCATGGTCGTGATCATGCTGATGGTCATCGCCATGATGATGATGGTGGTGATGTCCATGATCGTGGGCTTGAATAATCTCTTCCACCTGGCAGGCGCCCGTGCATTCATCCGCGCACAAATCGCAGCCTGAGCTAACACCTTCTACATGGTGGTGATGGCTTTCCTGGGCCAAGCCTACCTGGTCTTCAAATCCCAACACCTGGGCGCGGTATTTGCACAAACCGCAGTTCATATTGTTGTCGCCGGTGAGAATTTGCTCCACCCGCTCCTTGAAGGTTTCAATCACCTTGGGATGATCGTTCAAGAATGGCGCCTTGATAAACTCAATCTCCGGGTGGGCCTCAGCAACCACATCAGTGTGTTGGTAAATGCGGTTCACCAACACCCCGGTGAAGAGGAAATAGGGAAAGACGATAATCCGCTTATAGCCAAGTTTGGCGGCCTGGGTGAGCCCCGGCTCTACCAGCGGGAAAGTGACACCGGAATAACAGGTCTCAGCCCAACCAAATCCAAACCCTTCCCACAGTAGGCGGGTGATTTTCGACACATTGGAAGTGGCATCCGGGTCAGATGAGCCGCGTCCAACAACCATCAACATTGTTTCTTCCATGGGCACATCGCTACCCACTTCATCCAGCGCGTGCTGAACCCGGTCGGCTGCTGCCTGCATCATCTTTGGGTCTATGCCCAGATCAGCACCGTAGTCGATTGAGAAGCCTTCATGGGCAGCTGCATAAGTGTTGAGCACTGAAGGAATATCGTTCTTTGCGTGGCCTGCAGCAAACAACATGCCCGGCACCGCCAGCACGCGGGTTACGCCCTGTGCGCGCAGCTTATCCAGACTGTCTTTAATGATTGGGTTGGCAAATTCCAGATAGCCATACTCCACTGGATAATGCGGCATTTCCTTACGCAGGGCTTCCGCCACTTTCGCAAACTGGTCCACAGCAAGCTTGTTTCTGCTGCCGTGGCCGCACACCATTACCCCAAGTTTTTCAGCCATTTGGGCCTCCCGTTATAATACGCGCAAGACGCGCAGGCGAAAATGGGAGGCAGATCATGCCTTCTGACAGCAGCTTTGGGTTTGGTCCCCGGCTTGGGTCGACCGCACCAAAATCGCTTCCAGTCCTTTTCCGGACGCCGCGTCATGCAGTTAGCTGTGGTGTAAGTGGTTATTGCAACCTGGTCAATGTTGCATGCGACATGCACCGGGGCTTTTACGCCCTTTAAAACTCAATGCCCACCTGCGCCTTCACCCCGTCGCGGAAGGGGTGTTTGATCTGCGTCATTTCAGTCACTAAATCTGCAATCTCGATCAAATCATCCTTGGCGTTGCGACCGGTGACGATGACATGTTTGTCTTCAGGCTTGTTGCGCAAGGTTTCAACCACATCGGCCAGATCGATATAATCGTAGCGCAGCACGATGTTGAGCTCATCCAGCAGCACCATTTTTATGTTGGGATCAGCGATCATCTTCTTGGCCTCTTCCCAGGCTCCATTGGCAGCCGCAATATCGCGCTGGCGGTCCTGGGTTTCCCATGTAAAGCCTTCGCCCATGGCTTTAATCGTCACCTGATCAGAGAAGTGTTCCAGCACATCGCGTTCACCAGTGCCCCACACACCTTTGACGAACTGCACAATGCCGATGTTGAACCCATGGCCAATGGCGCGGAACACCATGCCAAAGGCTGCGGTTGATTTGCCCTTGCCCTTGCCGGTGTGGACGATCAACAGGCCCTTTTCCTTGGTCTTGGTGGCGATAATTTTGTCGCGTGCTTCTTTCTTGCGGCGCATCTTTTCCGCATGGCGCGCGTCGAGCTCTTCCTGGCTCATATTATCGGTGATTTTTCCCTTTTTCTCGCTCATGAGACGTCCTTTATTTGCAGGCCTGTGAGTTCAGATAATCTATGATAGGCAGAGTTGGAACGTGGCGTCCACAACCCTCTGTCGATTGCTTCGCGGAAGCGTTCGGCAAGTTCTTGCAAGGCTGGCGCGTTCGCCTCTGCCATGAAATCGTGCACAGTGTCATCGCCCAAGAAGGCATCATAGGCAAGCTGGAAATGATGATCGCGCACAGCCCCTGTGGTGGCGGAAAAGGCAAACATATAGTCAACCGTTGCAGCGATCTCGAACGCGCCCTTATAGCCGTGGCGCATAACCCCTGAAATCCATTTCGGGTTAACCACACGTGAGCGCATGACGCGGCCGATCTCTTCTTCAAGGGTGCGCACTACGGGCCGCTCGGGCCTTGAATGATCATTGTGATAGACCTGCGGGCGGGCACCTGAAAGCTGTTCCACGGCGGCCGTCATGCCCCCTTCAAACTGATAATAATCATCTGAATCAAGCAGATCATGCTCGCGATTATCCTGGTTGTGCACGACGGCCTCCACATGGCTAAGGCGCGTGCGGAAAGTTTCCTCCTCTTGCGCGCCTTGTGTGCCGCCGCCATAGGCATAGCCGCCCCAGGTGATATAGCTTTCCGCCAAATCACCGCGCTCATCCCAGAGCTTTTCATCAATCAATGCCTGAAGCCCTGCCCCATAGGCGCCCGGTTTTGAGCCAAACACGCGAAATCCTGCGCGTTTTTGTGCATCATCTTCGCTCAAACCACTGGCTTGAAGGCTTGCTTGTTCCGCCCGCATACGCGCAGCGATGGGGTTGTCTTCGTCGGTTTCTTCCAACCCACCAACAGCCCGCACCGCACTGTCGAACAAATCGATTTGTGCGGGGAACGCATCGCGAAAGAAACCTGAAACCCGCAAGGTAACATCCACACGCGGGCGGCCAAGGGCTGCAGGTGGCAAAATGTCGAACCCTGAGACGCGCCAGCTTGAAGCATCCCATTTGGGCTTTACACCAATGAGCGCCAAGGCTTGCGCAATATCGTCCCCGCCGGTGCGCATGTTTGATGTGCCCCACACAGAAAGACCAATGGCTTTGAGCCAACTGCCATGTTCCTGCATGTGGCGCTGAATAAGGAGCTTTGCTGATTTCTCCCCCAACGACCATGCGGCAGGCGTGGGCAAGGTACGGTTGTCGACCGAGAAGAAATTGCGCCCGGTGGGCAAGACATCGAGCCGCCCCCGTGTTGGCGCACCAGAGGGGCCCGGGGAAATAAATTTGCCATCCAACGCGGCAAGCATGGCGTTGATTTCGCTCTCGCCGCAATGTTCGACAGAAGGACGTATTGTGTCTTCCAGTTCCTGCAGAACCGTATGCGCTTTGGGTAGATTTACCGCGGAAGCATTACCCGCGACGAGTGCGTGGGCCAAAACTTCCAGCCGCTCAACCGTATCGCCATTGGTGCGCCACGGTTCGTCGGTTATTTCAGCCAAAATGTCAGGCTTGGCGCCATCCCATACCGCGCCCATGGTGCAATCAAGTGGGTCAAACCCGTCAAAGCCAAAATCTTGCGACAGCGCGCGGATAAGCGATGCGTCTTTGCCCTCGCCCGCATGACGCGGCACGCGGGTGAGCGCCACCAGCAGATCGGTGAGCAAATTCCCTTCAGGCGCTTCCCCCAGAATGTGCAGCCCATCGCGGATTTGTGCTTCTTTCAGCTCGCAAATGTAATTATCGATTTCCTGCAAGGCGTCATCATCGCTTAGGCCATCGAGCCCTGCATCTTTGTCCAGCCCGGTTGAACGGGTGAGATCGAGAATGTGTTCACGCAACAGATTGACCCGGCGCTGGTCAAGGCCTGATGCAAGATAATATTCATCAATCAGCGCTTCGAGGTCTTTCAGCGGGCCATATGTCTCAGCACGCGTGAGCGGCGGGGTAAGGTGATCAATGATCACGGCTGAATTACGCCGCTTCGCCTGGGTGCCCTCGCCAGGGTCGTTCACGATAAATGGATAGATATTGGGCAGTGGTCCAAGGGCTGCTTCCGGGTAGCAGGTATCGCTTAAGGCAAGCGCCTTGCCCGGCAGCCATTCCAGATTGCCATGCTTGCCATTGTGCACAACTGCGTGGGCACCGAAGGTGTGGCGCAGCCAAAAGTAAAATGCCAGATAGCCATGCGGCGGCACAAGCGCGGGGTCGTGATAGGTTTCTTTTGGATCGATATTGTAGCCACGTGCAGGCTGAATGCAGACTGCCACGTTGCCGTGAACATGGGCGGGCAGAACGAAGTTGCTGTCGCGCACAAACGGATCGTTTTCAGGCGCCCCCCAGCGCCCCTCCACCTCATCGCGCAGGGATTGGGGAAGCTTCTTATAAACATCCAAGTAATCTTCTAACGCATAGGCAACGCTTCCCTGCCGCACGCCTTGCGCATTGGTTGGGCCGTCCAGCAAATGCGCCATAAGATCAGCGGAAGTGGCCGGATAAGTGCCACAGTTATATCCAGATTTTTCCAACGCTTTCAACACGTTCACTGTGCTCGAAGGGGTGTCATACCCCACCCCATTGCCAATGCGGCCATCGCGATTGGGATAATTGGCAAGCACAATCCCAACGCGCCGTTCAGCAGGTTTGGCAGCTTGCAGCCGCATCCAGTTTGTTGCCAGATCGGCCACAAATGCGATGCGGTTTTCATCGGTCTCATAGGTGACGAGATTGCATTCGGTTGCCGCATCGCGCGCGGTTGAGGATTTAAAGGATACAGCACGCGAAAGCACCCTTCCATCAAGCTCGGGCAGCACCACATTCATCGCCAGATCGCGCGCTGAAAGACCTTGGTTGTTCTCCTGCCAGCCTTCGCGGCTGGACCCCGCAAACACCATTTGCAACACCGGGCCGGGAGCAGCGTTTAACGGATTATCGCCCGAGCTGCCATCGGGGCTGGCAACCGCAAACCCGGTTGCGTTCAGAGTGAGGCCTGGAGAGGTGGCGCCATAGAGCTCTTTGATCGTGGCGGCCGAGACCGGGTCTTTGAGGCTGGAAACAAATATGGGCAGTGGGTTGAAGCCGCGCTTGGTGAGCGCTTCAATCATCGCATCAACCGGTGCTGTGTACCCGCCCTCGATCAACGCGCGATAGAAGGTGATGGCAATGCACGGCGCATCTGCACGCCAATGCGCCTGCACATCTTCCAGCGCAGGACGTTCCAAACCCGGCCAATGTAAACCTGCTTTCAGCAAAGGGCGCGGCGGCGGCGGGGCGTCGGTTTGGCCGATCAGATGGGCTGCATAATCCAGAAACCCGCGCGCATTTTCAGGCCCGCCCTCCACCAGATAACCCCACAGAGCATCAGCCTCATCGGGCGCAATATTACCAAGCGCCATAAGCGCCTCATCGCGCTGGGCATCACCTGGCAAACAGGCAAGCTTGAAACCATATTGCCTGGCTGCTGCCACCACCTGGTCAACCCCATAAGACCAATAGGCCTTGCCACCCAGCAGGCGCAGCACCACAAGCTTTGCCGCACAAAGGGTGTTGTCAATATAAGTGTCGACGGAAAGATTATGGGTGAGCTGCATTTGGTTGGCCAACCGCAGCGAGACGCCGCTGGCTCCGTCTGTATTGGCCCGCGCAAGAGCGGAAAGCTCTGAATCTGCTGCTGAAATCACCACCACATCACCCGGCGTCTGGCCAAGATCCATGGCTTCTGAACCATCATCTATGACGCCAGACTGGATGGCCAGCAAATGCATGGATTAGACTTTCTAGCTTGTGATCGTGCTGCGAATAGCAGCTTCATCAAACCCGCTCTCGCCAATAACAACAAGCTGCGACGTGCGCGCTTCGCCGGGTGCCCAGGGCCTATCGAAATATCCATTAATGCGCGGGCCCACCGCCTGCACCACATAGCGCGCGGCAGCTCCTTCCACATCAACAAAGCCTTTCAGCCGCAAGATGTTGTGGGCGCTGATGACGTCGCTCAGTTTCGCCAGCAAAGCATCTTTATCGGCAACCGCACCAAAGCCAACAATGAAGCTGTCGAAATCATCATGATCATGATCTTCGCCATCATGATAAAGCTCGTGATGGGATTTGCGGTTATCCATATCCGCTTGCGCTTCCGCGCCCATACCCAGCAAGACCGATGGCGCAATGTCACCATTTGATGTGGTGACAAATTGAACACCGCCGCGCACTTCCTTACGCAACTCGGCCTCTACACCTTCAATGGATTTGCCATCCAGAAGATCGGCCTTGTTCAGCAACACCATATCTGCACACGCCAGCTGGTCTTCAAAAAGCTCCTCCAGCGGGCTTTCATGATCAAGCGCCTCATCTGCCTCGCGCTGGTGTTGCACAGCGTCTTCATCATTTGCAAAACGGCCCTCGGATACAGCAGCTGAATCCACCACTGTCACCACCCCATCAACCGTGACGCGGGCGCTGATTTCCGGCCAGTTAAAGGCCTTCACGAGTGGCTGCGGAAGGGCCAGGCCAGAGGTTTCGATAACGATGTGATCGGGCAGTTCGTCACGGGCCAGAAGCTTCTCCATCGTGGGGATGAAATCATCGGCCACCGTGCAACAAATACAACCATTGGCCAACTCGACAATATCGTCTTCGCCGCACACTTCATCGCCACAGCCTTTAAGCACTTCGCCATCAACGCCCACATCGCCAAACTCGTTGATGATGAGCGCGATGCGCTTGCCGTTTGCCTTTTCAAGCAGATTGCGGATGACGGTGGTTTTGCCCGCGCCTAAAAATCCGGTGATCACGGTGGCGGGAATTTTCTGTGCCTGATCGAGCATGTTTATGACGCCCCAAAGAGAGGAAAAAATTTCGTCCGCCTGCTTGTCACGGATGGGGAAGCCCGGTCAAGGAAAATGGTTCAGGCGCGGTCTAAAACTTCACCGGTGCCCAATGACGTTTGATGCGGGCCTTGTGGTGTTACAGGCCGGCAAGATAAGGTGTGCGAGACCAATTATAGAATTAGTTGATTTTCACATGATTTTCCAAAACCATACATTCTTGCCCCCTTCTTTTGCTCGCTCTTCACCCTCGCGGTGGCTTTTTCCTCGTTGCAAAGCGCAAGCGCCGCTACATCACAACAGGTGGCGTTTGAAGGTGCACCACCAGTTGTTTCTGAATTTCAGAAGAAACGTGCCAAGGCGCAAGGCAAGGAAATTGAACCTCAGCCAGGCATTCCACTGAACGGCGATATTCACCTTCCAGACGGCGCGGCACTGCATCCAGCAGTGATATTGCTGCACGGGTGTGAGACATCCAGCGCATGGCTCACAGCCTGGACGAAACGCCTGAACAGTTGGGGTTATGCGGTGCTGACGTTCAATTCATTCGCACCGCGCAAGGTCGAAACTGTCTGTAAAG
>JBPCVX010000287.1:0-3203 GCA_051010095.1 Hyphomicrobiales bacterium | reverse complement strand
TATCTTGGTTTAACAATCGAAACGGTGAGTCGGCACTTCACCCGACTGAGGGCAGCCGGCATCATAGATCTAATAGATTTTCGGACCATCAAAGTGTGCGACCCTGATGAATTAGCTAGGCTGTCTGAACCCGAGTAGACGACGCAATTCCATCACAACGCCGATGCGGAAGAAAGCTCGCGCCCTTACAAGTACCTTGTATATTTCCAAATAGTCTGTGTTTAATGAGTTATTATGTTTGCAAATTTGAGAACTATAAATACGACTTGCTTTCTTTCCTCATTCGGACGGCTTTTGTATTTCACGCGTTTCTTAGTGGCAGTCGGCCTGACGCTAATTCTTGTTGTTTCCTTCCAAGATGCCAAAGCCGCACAATTAAAAGAGGAGAGAGCAGAAGGAATTTTAGCTTTTCTTGCGCTTTCTTTTTTTGCAAAAACGGCTGCAAATTCCGCCAACGCTAAACGAGAAACAGATAAGTATGACTACAATGAGGACCTTGGGGCACGCGAGAATGCGGTCGCTTCTTGCCTGCATCGCGCATATAGGAATGCACTGCAAAGAGGCGGTCGATCTTTACGTCTGGATGAAGTCAGAAAGTTGGATGAAAAGAACAACGAAGAATTTGAAATAACAATACGGGTCACAGAGTTTTTTTCTTCAGGCGAAGAACGGACAACCATCCTAAGGTGCCTGGTGAATAAAGATAAAGTCATTGACATCACCAGTTGAAGTATCCCCCGCATATCGTTTTCAGTTTAATCGCTCCGCATACGTAGGTAATGGATCGGATTGTCTGGCCACTTGTTTAGTCTTGTGTGACACGTGGCGCGAGATTTTGATCTGCATCAATTCAAGTCGTGAAGCAAAATGCTAATCTTTCCAAGATGAATGCGGAACCTCAATTGAGTTTCAGCATGACTTTTTTCGCGCTGGATAGGGATTTAGGCGGCGAGCACATACTATCGCGTTGATCCCAGTGCAGAGCCACAATCAAACTTAGCGGAGAAGAACTATGAAACTAATGCTCCTATCAACAATTTCGGCTGTTGCGCTTTTAGCAACTTCTCCTGTCTATGCTTCGGATGTCGGCACTCCATCAAAAGAAAAATTGTCTGAAGCTTATTCAGGCAAAGCCTATTCACCTTATGCCAAACGTACTTTCCCTGAGCGACCGTTGTGGGGCGACACCCATGTACACACGACGCTATCTATGGATGCCGGTATGTTCGGCAATCGTCTTGAGCCAGCCGAGGCCTATCGATTTGCAAGAGGCGAGGAAGTTATCGCTTCATCTGGGCAACCGGTGCGCCTTGCCCGCCCGCTTGACTGGCTAGTCGTTGCCGATCATTCCGATGGAATGGGTATGTCACTAGATGTTATCCAAGGCTCACCCAATGCAACAAGATATCCTGATGGCAAGCGATGGTCAGAAGAAGTTGCGAAAGGCGGCGAAGCCGCAGTCGCTGCCGCTCTAGATCTTATTGGTACATTTTCCCAAGGCAAAATGGATCCGGAGATGTTTGCTCAATATTCACCGGGCTCAAGGCGTTACTCCACAGTTTGGAATGATGTCATTAGCACCGCCGAAAAATTCAATGAACCTGGCCGTTTCACGACATTGCACGGATTCGAGTGGACCGTGCAGGTCAAGGGAAACAATTTGCACCGTAATGTAATTTTCCGAGATGATGCTGACCAGGTTCGTCAAGTTTTGCCATATACAACGATTCCACCGATTGGAAGTCCAGACCCACTTGATCTCTATAAATATCTTGAAGATTACGAGAAAAAGACGAACGGTGCGGTCATGGCTTTTGCCCACAACGGCAACCTTTCGAATGGCATCATGTTCCCAGTGGATGCTCAGTTTACAGGAAGAAAGCTTGATAAACTTTACGTCGAACAACGCGCCAAGTGGGAGCGCATGTATGAAATCACACAAATCAAAGGAGATGGTGAGACACACCCATTCCTGTCGCCCGACGACGAGTTTGCTGACTATGGCACCTGGGACGTCGGTAATCTGGATTTGTCGGCGAAGAAAACTGATAGCATGCTCGCAGGTGAGTACGCACGTGAAGCACTGAAAAATGGTTTGGCTCTGGAAAAGAAGTTTGGGACAAATCCATACAAATTCGCTCTACAAGGTGCCACAGACACCCATACATCGCTCGCCACTGCTGAAGAGGATAATTTTTTTGGCAAGCATACTGGCTATGAGCCTTCACCGGAGCGTTTAACCCATCCGTTCGCCAAAACAGAAAATGGAGAACTGTTTAGCTGGCAGCAAGTTGCCTCCGGCTATACGGCGGTTTGGGCCAATGAAAACACGCGTGCTTCCATTTTTGACGCGATGGATCGCAAAGAAGTATATGCGACTACTGGCCCGCGAATGATGGTTCGTTTCTTTGGTGGGTGGGACTATACAGAAACGGACTTGAAGAGCCGACAACCCGCTTTACTCGGCTACGCCAAGGGCGTTCCAATGGGAGGTGATCTCACGAAAGCGCCCAAAGGCAAGGCTCCCAGCTTCATGGTTTATGCATTACGCGATCCGATCGGAGCTAATCTTGACCGTATCCAAATCGTCAAGGGTTGGCTTGATAACAAAGGCAAGACTCACGAGAAAATCTATAATGTTGCCTGGTCAGATGACCGCAAACCCGGAGCAAAGGGCAAGCTTCCGCCGGTAGGCGACACCGTTGACGTGACTAATGCCAACTGGACCAATACAATTGGTGCAGCTGAGCTGGGTACTGTTTGGACGGACCCCGATTTTGATGCGACGCAAAAGGCGTTCTATTATGTTCGTGTTCTCGAAATTCCTACTCCCCCATGGTATGTATACGATGCATTTCGGTATGGTGTTGAAACTCCCAAAGCCGCACCAACCAGTCAACAGGAACGCGCGTATACAACCCCGATTTGGTACACGCCATGATGTTGAAAGTTCTTGCCTCATTGTTTGGCCTGACGTTAGGCGTCACGATGGCACTGTCACGGTAACCGGGTGACTGGTCATTCATGAGACTGTAAGCTGGTTGGATGCAGAAACTTTCCTATTCCCGTCATCGATTTCCGCCATTAATCAACCAACATTCGGTCTGGTTGTATTTTAGATTCTCGCTCAGTTATCGAGATGTTGAAGATCTGCTGGTGGAACGTGGAATAGATATTTCCTATGAAACGGTGCGTCGATGGGC
>JBPCVX010000286.1:0-2521 GCA_051010095.1 Hyphomicrobiales bacterium | reverse complement strand
TTCATAGACTACGAGCGATCAAGAACATTGGTTATTTTGGCCCCTTGGCGGCAGAGGCGGTACCAATCTTGATCAAAGCACTCAGTGAAGAAAATCAAGCAATGCGTACAGAAGCTGTTGTTGCTCTGGAAAAAATTGGACCCGGTGCAAAGGATGCAGTCGCTGCGCTTGAGGAACTTAAAAAAACGGACGTATCGATTTCTAATAGGGTGGATGCGGCGCTTAGTGCGATTCTTAAATAAAGATAACACATTGAGCAAATCTTGTTGGTTTTAGCTATCTCTTACACGAACCGGTCCAGTGAATTGTTTCAGTTCTGGAAATGGGGCAATATGTCTGCTCTGGGTTGCCATCTCAACCGGTCATTGATCGCCTTGATCTCAACCGTAGCATTGTCCGCTCTGTAGACGTCCGCCTCGCCAGCAAGCACCTGGCCCACACTGCATTGCAGTGAAGGTCTGCAGAGAGCCCTTTGCAGACATCTACAGAGACATTACCGATGCCCGCTTTGTGCCACTTTCCGGACATCCTAATTCCTACTCACCTATGAAGGTGATATCATCGCTGGCCGCCAATCCGTCGGATCGGGAGGAGATATGGTGGAACGCAGGCTCGTTGCAATTCTTGCCGCCGACGTGGTCGGCTCCTCGCTCCTCATGGGAGAGGACGAGACGGGTACGCTTGAACGACTGAAAGCCCTGCATAAAGAGCTTGTGCAGCCGTGGATCACGGAACACGGCGGGCGCATTACATCGCGCGCCCACTTGCCGAAGATGCCAGTCGGCGATGGCACGTGCGGGTGGCGCATCCTGTCTTGGTGATACGCTTTGAAAAGGCGTTGGTACTCTGCTGGGGTCAAATTACTCATTGGCTTGGTTTTGGCTCTTTTTTGAACTTGTCTGGCGAGAGCCGTATTAACTCGACCAAATCCAAGTCTTATTATTTAAGCCTGAATGTAGGCGTGCACCAGGGTTGAATTCTCACAAATCACAAAATTTGCCACGTTGGAATTTCCATGAACAAAAATATCAGTTTTTGCTAGTAGATAGGCTTCGCAGAGAACATCTAAACCGAGCTCATAAGGATCGAAGATTAGCCCTCTGTTTTGAGCATGATTGGTGTGCATTTCTCCAAAGTCGGATCTCTGCGCGGGATATACTATTACTTTATCTCCAAAGCGAATTTGAATTTCCTCGATAACCTTATTGCTATCCGAACAAGCAAAAATTCCCCCATCTGGAAGTATTCGAAGTGCTTCATCAACTTGTTTAAAATAGGGTTCAAGGGGCACCTCACAGCTCGAAAAACCAAAGCGTGCACGCAACTCGTCAACACCACCATCAATTCGTCCAGGTCCTCGAACATGCAGTCCAATCATTTTGTTCCTTAAATTTTCATTATAGAAAAGATTAATTTGAGACAACACATGAGGTTTTAAATGTAGATAATTTCTAATTATTCTGTTCGCATTTAACCTATCTCGCGGCAGCAACAAGGGGGCGCATTTTCCGTCATCAAGCCGTGGCGTGATAATGTTTTCTCTAGTGCACGCGACTCGCTTTCCTCCGGGCAGGGTTGCTGCCCTGGATTTTTTTTTTGGTATTTCTGCTTCGGGAAAGCACGGTTCAAAAAAATATTCCCAAGGGTCTTCTTTTCGGTGCACATCGCGATATGGGGAGTTTGACCAATCGATTGCAAATTGATAACCACCAATTTCCGCCAACCGTAGTTGTTCGACTACTTCATTGACGTTGGAAAACATGCCAGCATTCCTCAAATTTAAAAACTTTGAATCGCTATTCGATTTAAACAATTTAAAAGCCTCATAATTTTTTTAACTAGATTCTTTTCAGCCCACTAAACGATTGAAAGACAGTGTGCAATAAGATTACTGAGACAACAGCAAGTGCCTGCAAGCCGTCAATTTAGGCATGATTTTTCAAGTCAACTATCCTTTTGGGAAATGTGCGATGAGTGCTGATTATCCGTCATTTTGAAGCTGGATAAGCTGCTTGCCCTTTATCAAAGTCCTGCGCCGTGCTCATACCAACGCCCATCAACGACAAACACACAGCCAAAATTGCCGCTTTCCAGAATTGTCGCACTAGTTTCTACCCCTACAAGATTCGATAGACACTCGTCCTGTCTATGTCCATCTGCAGCGCTATAGCAGTCGCACCCAATCCTTCTGCTTTCAGCCGCTGCACTTGCTTCACATCAATTGTCTGCTTGCGACCAAGATAGACACCTTTCACTTTCGCTTTTCTATCACATTCTTTGCGACCGTTATGGAGTCAGTGAGAGCTATCTGGACGGCCGCTAATGGCACATTTCGGACTCTCTACGCCACACCGCTAAGAGGCAGCTTTCGGGAGTACAGCAGACATTGTGCAGATTGCCGATCGGGAGGAGGTCATACGGATTTTCAATCCTGACCCTAGGTACCGTTCAATTCTCGTATTCTACGAATATGAATGTGGGGAAGAGTAAACCCCAACCCGCTTGGCGTACTCAATCCAAT
>JBPCVX010000285.1:0-5144 GCA_051010095.1 Hyphomicrobiales bacterium | reverse complement strand
CGGTCGCAAAAAAGAAGCTGTATCCAACCATCAATAAAATCACAATCTACGATATTCGCGCGGCCCTAAATGATGGCTTTGCGGATCTGAAAAATGCAGGATTTTTCTCGATATTTTTTGGACTGTTTTACGCGGTTACTGGATGGATATTGCTCTATCTGGTGTTCACTTTCGAAATCAGCATTTACGCCTATCCGCTGACCATGGGGTTTCCACTGATTGCGCCCTTTATTGCCGCTGGTCTTTATGAGATTTCACGGCGCCTCTCCAAAGGACAAAAGCTCGCCTGGCCCGGCATTCTCACTTCGGTCAAGAATGCGGGTGGCAACGACCTCAGTTGGATGGCTGTGATAACGGTGTTTGCCTACATTATCTGGGTGGATGTTGCTGCAGCAATTTACATTGGCTTTTTCGGGCTCAAGAAGATGGAGATCGGCACCCTCTTGGAATTGGTGTTCACCACGCCTAAAGGCATGATGTTCTTCGTGGTCGGCAACACGGTGGGAGCGATACTTGGCACAGTCATGTTTTCGCTGACCAGCACGTCATTTCCGCTGTTGTTTGACCGAGGGCTTGATTTTGTCAGTGCGATGATCACCTCGGTAAAGGCGGTAAACAAAAACAAAGTCCCCATGCTGTTTTGGGCGGCAACCATATTTGTGCTCATGGCGTTTTCGGTTGCCACCGTGTTTGTTGGACTCATATTTGTGCTGCCACTCTTGGGTCACACCACATGGCACGTTTACAAACGCATCATCGCGCCAGCAGAAAACTAAGAGGCAACCCACTTTTCGCGCATGGTCACAAGCTCTTCTGCAGCAGTCGGGTGAACGGCAACAGTTGCGTCGAAATCTTGCTTTGTTGCGCCCATTTTCACAGCTATTCCTAAAAGCTGGGCCATCTCACCAGCGTCAGGCCCCAGAATGTGGCAGCCGACCACGCGTTGCGATTTGGCGTCCACTATAAGCTTCATGAGCATCTTTTCTTCACGCGCTGGAAGGATATGTTTCATTGGCCTAAAGCTCGATTTATAGATGTCGAGCTCCTCGTACTTTTCACGCGCCTGCGCTTCTGTCAGCCCCACCGTGCCAATCTCTGGCTGGGAGAACACAGCTGTTGCAATATTCTCATAATCTGTCGACATTGGATTATTGTTGTAAAGCGTTTCGGCAAATGCCGCGCCTTCGCGAATGGCAACCGGTGTGAGTGCCATACGGTCTGTCACATCGCCTACTGCATAAATGTTCTCAACATTTGTGCGCGAGAACTCATCAACAATCACAGCACCCTTCTTATCCAGCGCAACGCCTGCATTCTCCAAGCCAAGCCCCGATGTATTTGGTGCACGCCCGATGGCCATCATCACTTGATCTGTCGTCACCACTTCTCCGGTGTTAAGTGTTGCGCGAATGCGCCCATCAACCTTTTCAAGGCCTTCAAACACGGTGTCTGTAACTATACGGATGCCTTTATTGGTGTAGGCTTCGTGAACGCCCGCGCGCAGATCATCATCAAACCCGCGCAAGATTTCAGGCCCACGATAAAGAATGGTCGTATCCACCCCAAGCCCGTTAAAAATTCCCGCAAATTCAACCGCAATATAGCCAGCACCAGCAATGATGATGCTGTCTGGCAAGGTTTCCAGATGGAACGCTTCGTTTGACGTGATGGTGTGTTCGTAGCCCGGAAGGTCGGTGGGCAGCGAAGGTGTTCCACCCGTGGCCACCAAGATTGTTTCTGCTGTCACATCACGGTTTTCGGCCACCAGATGTACGGTATTCTTATCCTTCAAAACAGCGCGTGATTGCACAATTTCAACGCCAGAGGCATTGAGATTGCGGATATAAATGCCATTGAGACGGTCAATTTCCGCATCCTTATTGGCGATCAAAGTTGCCCAGTCGAAAGCTCCCTCGCCCACATCCCAACCATATCCAGCAGCATCTTCAAAATATTCCGGAAAATGGCTTGCATAAACAAACAGCTTCTTGGGCACACACCCCCTAATGACGCAGGTTCCACCAACCCGGTATTCTTCTGCAATACAAACCTTTTTGCCGTATGTTGCAGCCATACGCGACGCGCGTACACCGCCAGACCCAGCGCCAATTACAAACAAGTCATAATCATAGGAAGCCATAGAAATTTCTTTCATTTGCAGGAGAATGAGCGCCTGTTTAGCAGCACTTTACGAACGAAGCCAGAGTTGCATATGGGAGCGGTTTGAGGCAGTGTCCACCTAATTATCGCACAAAACCGGGAGGCACAATCGTGACCACGTTGATTATTCTCGCTCTTATTGCCGGTATAGTTCTTTACGTCATTTCCATTTACAACAAGCTCGTCAAAAATCGCCAAATGGTGGAAGAAGGCTGGAGCGGCATCGATGTACAACTTAAACGACGCTCAAACCTTATTCCCAATCTGGTTGAAGCCGTTAAAGGTTACATGAAGCACGAGAAGGGGCTGCTTGAAGAAATCACATCGCTGAGGGCACGCGCAGAAGCCGCAGAAGACGCTGATGCTGCAACGCGCGCAAAAGCAGAAAGTGCGCTTTCTGCAGGTCTGATCAAGCTCAATGCGGTTATGGAAAATTACCCTGATCTAAAAGCCAATCAAAACGTGCTTGATCTGCAAAACTCTTTAGAAGATGTCGAAAACGAAATTCAGATGTCGCGTCGCTATTACAATGGCGCAGTGCGCAACAATAATGTGTTGGTTGAATCTTTTCCAAGCAACCTGGTCGCCAAGCAATTTGCGTTCGACGTGGGTGAATATTTTGAGATCGAAAACGAAGCTGACACGGCAGTGCCCAAGGTTGAGCTCTAAACGTTTTATAAGTCTTCTATTTGGGTTCATCGCCCTTACGCTGCTTGATGTAAATGCTGCTCATGCGCGTGAAGAAATCTTGCTGTTTGACTCAACCGTGCAGGTGCGCATTGACGGCGTTTTAAACGTTGAAGAGAAAATTCGTGTGCGCGCAGAGGGCCGACAAATCCGGCGCGGCATCTTTCGCGATTTTCCTGTGCGCTCGAAAACCCGCTTTGGGCTGTGGGACAAGGCAAACTTTAAGGTTATTGAAATTCTGCGCGACGGGGTGCAGGAACCCTATTTCATTGAGAGCCATGCACAATTTGAGCGGGTCTATATCGGCAATAAAGACCGCCGCCTGCCACCAGGTGTTTATACCTATACACTCCGCTACGAAACCGCATGGCAGCTTAGATATTTCGATGAATTTGATGAGCTTTATTGGAACGCCACCGGTAATTTCTGGCGCTTTCCAATACGCAAGGCCATATCGCGCGTGGTGTTGCCGGATGCCGCCCGCATAAAACAAAAAACCGCCTATACCGGCCCGTTTGGTGCGCGCGGTAAAAACTATCGCGTCTCTCATGAGGCTTTGAGTTCAATTGTCTTTGAGACCACAGATACCTTACAACCGGGCGAAGGAATGTCTGTTGTTGTCGGGTGGCAAAAAGGCATTGTGTCGGTGCCAACAGCAACTCAAAGTTTTTGGCATTTGCTGACCAGCAATTTTGGGTTCGCACTTTTGCTTTTTGGTCTTTTGGGCCTGGCAAAATATTTCTTTGCAACATGGGCCAAGTACGGGCGCGACCCGCAAGGCGGCACCATAATCCCGCTCTTTTACCCTCCTGAAGGTTTGTCGCCAGCTGCGGTAAGTTATGTGCATTACCAGGGTTTCAAAAAAGAAGGCCGTGGCGCAACAAAACCCCTCATCGCTGCCATGGTATCACTCGCCATGAAAGGCTTTATCAAAATCCGCGAGGCCGGCGACAGCTTCGCCCTGCAAAAGGTCTCCACCACAGGCGGTAAAATGGGCAAGGGCGAGCGCACGTTGTTTTCACGATTGCTGGCGCAACGCGATGAAATCGTCATCACGGAAGACAATGGGCCAAAGCTCAAATCAGCACAGAATTCATTCAACACATCGATTACGAGTGAATATGAGGGTGTATTTTTCAAGAAGAACTTTGGCTTGTTCGCCATCGGCCTGGGCGCGTCAATTGCACTGTTTATGGCTTTTGCGATGTTTCAAAACCTCGGTGAGGATCAAGTTGTTGCCTGCCTGATCACGTTCATCATTGCCTCACTCGGCACATTCATCTTAATGCAGGGGCTTCGCAGGCTGTTTGGCTGGCACCCAGGTGGTGGATCGACGCTACTCGGCGGATTTTTCGCCATTATCGGGGGTGGCTTGCTTGGCCTTTCCCTTATCGTGCCGTTCATCCTGTCGGGTGCTGCGGAAATCTTGATGGCATTTGGTGTTGCCGCCATCGGCGTCATGAATGTTTTATTTTTCTTCCTAATTCGCGCGCCCACTCCAGGCGGCCGCAAGGTGATGGACGGTATTGAGGGCTTTAAGCTCTATCTATCGGTTGCCGAAGCTGAGCGCATGAATATGGCTGACGCGCCTGACGTTACCCAAGATCTCTATGAGGAATACCTTCCCTATGCCATTGGCTTAGGCGTTGAAGAACCCTGGTCGGAGGCTTTTGCAAGCCAATTGGCCCGCGCCATTCCCGACGAAACCTCCAGAACCCCTTACCGTCCGCGCTGGTATGCGGGGTCGAACTGGAATTCAGGTTCGCTCGGTCGCATGACGACGGGCTTCGTCGATAACATGTCATCCAGCATGGCAAGTGCCATGCCCGCGCCAAAAAGCTCATCCGGGTCATCGGGTGGCGGTGGCTTTTCCGGCGGCGGAGGGGGCGGTGGTGGCGGCGGCGGGTGGTAGCCGCTTAAACGTCAGCAGTTTCCTCAATCAACATATCAACAACCGCTTTCAGCGCTTCATCTTGTGATTTCCCACCCGTCAGCGCTTCATTATATGTGCGCAACTGGCGGTCGGCGCTGGTGCCGTTAGCAGCAATATCGCGCAGATGGTTGATTTCCGCCATGCAGTTCAATGCTTTTGCGTCTTCTTCAACAAGCCCGAGCAGCTCATCAAGCAAATTTGCATACGGCACCAACTCGCCCCGGCCAAAATCGATTAATCCCTCTTCCACACCGTAGCGCTGGGCGCGCCATCGGTTTTCATCAATCAGGAAATTTTGATAATGCCGCCAGCGCTGGTTCTTGCCCCGCAACCGGAACAGCATGCGTGTGATACACATATAAAG
>JBPCVX010000284.1:0-17129 GCA_051010095.1 Hyphomicrobiales bacterium | reverse complement strand
GGTTGATTTTGGTGCAACCCTTACCGGTTATGTGATGTCTGGTTACTTCATTGGAGCCCTTTTAGGTTCTGCGGTAACGCCTCGGCTCGTCAGCCAAGTTGGTCACATTCGGGTGTTTGCGGCTTTTGCTTCAGTCGTGTCGACTGCAGCTTTGCTTTATGCGGTGTTTGTTAATCCGACCGCCTGGTTTATCTTGCGTGTTGCAACAGGCATGTGCATTGCAGGTTTGTATATCGTCAGCGAGAGTTGGCTGAACGCGATTTCAAGTGATCAGGATCGTGGCAAGGTACTTTCCATCTATATGATGATCGTGTTTGCCTGCATGGGCGGTGCCCAATTTCTGTTGAATGTGTCGAGCCCGAACGGCTTTGTGTTGTTCATACTCGTATCGGCTTTGATATCCGTTTCCCTGGTTCCCATGACCTTGGTGAACACACCAGTACCTGAAATCGCTAATCCCAGGCCGGTTGCGGTTTTAGATATCTACCGAGGCTCTCCACTTGCAGTTATTGCCTGTTTGTTGAATGGCTTGGGCCAGAGCGCGTTTTTTACACTCGGCGCTGTTTATGGGGCGCAAATTGGGTTGAGTGTGGCTCAAGTCTCATGGCTCATGGCTGTACCAATGCTTGGCGTGATTTTTTCTCAATACCCGATTGGCATGGTTTCAGATCGTTACGACCGGCGTCTTGTGATGACCATTGTCTCGCTGCTAACCGCGTTGGTGGCGAGTGCATTTGTGTTTACGCAGCCCAGTTCAATGTACGTCCTCATCGCGATGTTTGGATTGTTCGGGGCGCTGTCGCTCCCTCTCTATTCATTGGCGCTTGCCCATGCCAACGACTACCTTGATACGGATCAGACCTTAGGGGCTGCCAGCAAACTCGTACTGTTGTTTGGTGTTGGCGCGACCGTTGGACCGATTGTTGCGGGCGAAATGATGGATCGTATTGGCCCGGAAGGTTTCTTTATCTTCATGGTGGTTGTTTATAGTTTAATTTCGTTTTTTGCACTTTATCGCATGACACGCAGGGCACCTGTGCCGCTCGAAGAACAAGGCGACTTTGTGCTCGTTTCACCGCGCATGACTCCACTTGCAGCCACTTATCTTGCTGATGAAGCAACGGAAACCGAAGAATTGCATTCTGAAACAAGTTCAGACGAAAAAGGTGATGAGAATCAATCTGATAGTGAGTTACCAAAGAATTCTGAGTGACGTTCTGGCTTAATTGAAAACATGGTGAACGATTCATTAAGGATCGCCTGTCATTCTTACACGCAAGAAGCAGGGAACATCATTTCTCTTTCTGGTCCGAACGAGGGTAATTGGGGTTACGAATGGTTGATGAAGACACGAAGATTTCTCAACTTGCGGTTTTGAGGGCTGCTGTGGAAGACCATTCCACAGCAAAGAGAATAGAAGCGCTTGCTGGATTGACGTTGCTCCGCAAGACGTCTGGGGCCGAACCGCATTTGCTGAAAGAAATCGATATAGTTCTTAATAAGCTAGCGATTGATCAAGAAATGACTGTGCGCCACGGCTTGGCACAAGAACTTGTTGGCGAGAGTAATGTCTCGGCTGATGTGGTTTTCGCGGTTGTTGCTGACTTTGATGAAGTTGCTTTACCGTTCTTGGCAAAGACGCGGTCGCTCAACTCGAGGATGATAACCGTCATTGCAAGGGTTGGCGATGAAGCACGCAAAGCCACAGTTGCAAAACGCCCAGATATTACTGAAGAAATTATATCTGTTATTCTCAAAGAAGGTGGCGTAGAGGCGACGATTGCGCTGTTGTCTAATGAAAATCTAAATCTTTCACCACGTCACTATGAAACGATTTTGGGTGCGTTCGGGGATGAACGCAGTGTTCTCGATTGTATGGTGCGCCGGACAGACTTGCCAGCTTATCTAAAAGTTATGATGGCCAAACAGGTCTCGCAAGAAATGCGCCGAAAAATAAAGAATACAGATCAAAATGTTGCGCAAGCTTCTGAAAAGAAAATCATAAAGGCTGAAGAAATTGCGCTGTTGCGGATTGCCAGCGGCACCAAGCCGCGTGAGCTTGAACATCTCGTCCACTATTTGGTTGAGCGCGGACAATTGACACCGTCAATTTTGCTGCGCGCAGCGTGTACAGGCGAGATGGATTTTGTTGTTGAGGCTTTGGCACTGCTTTCAAGTATGCCAGCAGAACGCGTGCGTACTTTGATATACGCTAAAGGTGCACTGAGTTTGCGCGCTGTCCACTCTAAAGCGGCCTTGCCCAAAGCCCTTTTCGTGCCGTTACGCGTTGCGGTTGACGTAGAAAACACACGCAAACAAGAAAATGCACCGAAGTCAGCCGATGTGTTTGGTCGCAAGATGGTTGAGTGTGCACTCACGCATTATGAAAATCTTTCAGATGAACAGCGCAATGAGTTGCTTGGGATGATCGGATCTTACGGTGCACCTGGCGCTGCTGCACTTGCTGTCGAAATTATGGAAGGCGTGGCACGCGCCGCGTAAACATTTTCTGTTTTAATGCCAGAGCCGCTTGCCTTCTGGGTGAGCGGTTTTTTTGTTTCTGGGGCGCAAAAAACATGTGCCAGAAACGCTTTCGCATTTCTGGCACACTTTACTCAGATGGGCCAACTGGCCCAATACGCAACTAACTATGACACTTAAGTTAGTGCGTTGGCCTTAAAAAACTCCTAAGCTTAAAAACGAAAATGCGTTCGAATTTGACACATATTTCAATAAGTTAACAGCTTGGTAACAGAGATTAATAGCCAAACTGCTCAGAAAGAACGCGCTCTTCCAAGCTGTGGCCAGCATCAAACAAAAGCTCCGCACCCTGAGTTTGATCTAGTGCGATCTCAACTTCCGCAACATTGCGGAACTCTGCGTGGTCTGCAACAGCGCTCACCGGACGCTTTGCGGCCTCGAGAATACGCACTGAAATTTTTGCTTCATTTGGCAATATCGCGCCACGCCAACGCCTGGGTCGAAATGCACTAATTGGGGTAAGAGCGAGAAGGGGGGAATTAATGGGCAAGATCGGCCCGTGTGCGGAAAGATTATAGGCAGTGGACCCTGCTGGAGTGGCCACAATTACCCCATCGCAAATAAGTTCATCAATACGCACACGATCATCAATGCTGATCTCAAGTTTCGCTGCTTGGTGGCGTTCGCGCAAAAACGAAACTTCATTAAACGCTATAGCCTCATACGAGTTTCCTTGAATATCTCGTGCACTCATTTTTAGCGGATGAACCGTTGACGTGACGGCTTCGGCTAACCTTTCAAGAAGATCATCTTCAGAGTACTCGTTCATCAGAAAACCGACCGAGCCGCGGTTCATACCGTAAATGGAGGTGTTGGTTCCGATAAATCTGTGCATGGCTTGCAGCATGAAACCATCACCACCCAGCGCGACCACAAGATCTGCGTCTTTTTCAGCTGTTGCCCCATAGCGATGTGCAAGCACAGGAACGGCCGCCTGCGCTTCTTCTGCATCGCTGGCAATGAAAGCGATCTTTTCAAACGGCATGCACGCCCCCAACAAAAACGCCCCCAAAATTAGGGAGCGTTTTTAATGCCATATGAACACTGAAAAAGCGACACTTATAGCTGCTGCTTTGCCTCGTACTCAGAAATGGTAGCCGCAAGCTCCTTATATTCCTGGCAATCAGTGCCGCAAATCTTGCTGAGCTTTTTAAGTAATACCCGTGCCTTGTCGATATCATTCTTCTGCACATACGCTTCGCCCAGATATTCATGAACGCCAGTGTGTTGCGGGTTGTTTTCAAGTGCACGAAGATAGTAACTAATTCCAACATCCACGAGCCCAAGCTTACGATGCGAATAACCAAGCAAATTCAACACGTTTGCGTCGTCTGGACGCTTGAGAGCAGCTAACTGAACAATTGCCTTTTGATAGTCGCCAGCTGCAATCGCTGCACGAGCCGGTGTGAGGTAGGCGGTGTCCTTATTCTCCTCAATGCCCCAGAGGCTCGACTGATCGCTTCCAAAATTCTTTTTCTTCTTCTTCTTGGTTTTTTTCTTTTTGTCTTTGCTCGCGGGCTTTTTAGGCTTTGAGGGTTGATCGGAATCGAGAGCGAATGCGGAAGTGGGGCCCAATGTCACGCTAGTATTGGAACCAAAGGCCAATAGCGAAAGCGCTGCGAGCGCGCTAATTATGAGTTTGCTGGGTGACTTTAGGGCGATTTGTTTGAGCATATCGGTCTCCGGTGTCGCAAAAATCGTTGAGGTCAGGACAATTTGGCGCGGGGGTATTCCTCAAATAATACGTTGAGAAACTGTGCTGGACCACTCATAAGATTTACAACCTATTGTGACTTTCCCATGGCAGGTTGTTTAGATCGCCAAAATCGTTCAAGGGAGATTGAAGTTTAATGTCGGTTGAGCCGGACATTGTAGTTGAACCTTCACGGTGCGAAACATGCGCTATCCGTCATAGGGCGGTGTGCGGCGCGTTATCGCTGGAAGAATTGACGCGTCTCAACCAAATCGCCAAGCAACGCAAAATTTCGGCTGGCCAGACAATAATGTCCGATGAAGAAGAAGCCACATTTTTGGCGAATGTTGTCACGGGCGTTGTAAAACTCTCAAAAACCTTGCCAGATGGCCGCCAGCAGGTCATTGGGTTACTGTTTTCACCGGACTTTCTGGGTCGTGTGTTTCATGACACCAACCCGTATTTCGCGGAAACAGCCACCGATGCTGAAATCTGTGTATTTCCCCGAAAGAAATTTGAAGCATTGCTTGATGAATTCCCGGGGCTTGAGCATAGGTTGCTCAAACACACATTGACCGCGCTTGATGCCGCACGCGAGTGGATGGTGCTTCTTGGTCGAAAGACTGCACAAGAGAAAGTCGCAAGTTTCTTGACGTTGCTTGCCGAACGTTCGCTTGAAACTGGTTGCCAACATATTGCTATTGATGATGCAGCGCATTTTGAACTCCCGCTCACCCGCAATGATATGGCTGATTATCTTGGTCTTACGGTTGAGACAGTGAGCCGCCAGATTACGCGGCTCAAGTCGGCTGGCGTTGTGGTCATCGAGGATAATCGCAAAATTAGTGTGCCCGATGTGGAACGGTTGAGAGACCTATCAGGATAGCTTTAGACCGCAAGCGAGTGTTTCGCTTTGCCGTTTTTGAGATAGGTATCAAACCAGGCGCAAATTGTTCTGATAAAAGGTTTGCCTTTCGCAGTGACGATCAATCCATAAGGTGTTGCTGCGCATAACCGGTCTTGATCATAAGCTGCGAACGCCATTGCCTCTCTGATTACTTCTTGCGAGGACGCACCGAACGTGTCGCGCAGCATGGCATATGACAGTTCAAAATCACACATGAGGCGTTCGATTGTATATGCGCGCACTGCGTCGTCGTAGGTAAGTGTGAAACCTTTGCATGCTGCTAATCCCGCACCGTTTACTGCGCGCAAATAGTCTGAAGTTGGAACGTGATTTTGAACATAACCTTGCGGGAGTTGACTTATCGCTGATGCGCCAACGCCGAGCAGGGCGTCGTAGGTTTCTGCTGTGTAACCTTGAAAATTTCGCTTCAGCGTTCTTTCTGATTGAGCACGCGCAAGCGTGTCATCGGGCTTTGCAAAGTGATCCATACCAATGGCTGTGTAGCCTTGATCGGTCAACAATTTTGCTGCGAACTGCGCTTGTTGAAAACGTTGTTGGATGTCCGGCAAATGCTCGAGTTTAATCATGCGCTGGTGGGATTTCATCCACGGGACATGGGCATAACCGAAAAGCGAAACCCGATCGGCATCAAGTATGCCTACTTTTTCAATTGTCTGAGCAAGGGTGAATTCAGTCTGATGTGGTAGTCCGTAAAGCACATCTAAGTTGATGGATGTGACCCCACCATCTCGCAATGCAGACACGACACGCTGAGTTTCTTCAAATGGCTGAATCCGATTAATCGCTTGTTGTACATTTGGGTCAAAATCCTGCACGCCAATGCTGGCCCGCGTAAGACCGCTGCAAAGAAGCGCGTCAATCTGGTCTTCTCTGATACCACGCGGGTCGATTTCGACGCTGAATTCAGCGTTTTGTCGCAGTGTGAAAAGATCTGCAGTGAGCTTGGCGAGGGATCGGATGTCTTTCGCGTTGAGTATCGTGGGTGATCCGCCGCCCCAATGAATGTTGCGAATGCGGGATGTTTTCGGAACCATTGCCGAAACAGCGCGAAGTTCTTTCTCCAACCCTTTTAGATAGTTTGATATGGGGCTGTATTTTAACGTGTGCTTTGTGGTGCACCCGCAAAACCAGCACAGCGTGTCACAAAATGGAATGTGGAGATAAAGTGAGATTTCCGCGTTCTCGGGTAGAGCACGTAACCAATTTGCATAGGTTTTATTTTCGAAAGCATAGAAATGAGGTGCTGTGGGATAACTCGTATAGCGCGGAACAGGTGCGCTCAAGCGCTCAATTAAATCCAGATCGAAACGTACGCTCATTATTCGATATCCTGAACGTTTTTAGGTTTGCAGGCTGTGCAATTGCCATTGCAAGCAACGCCTGATCCAAGTTTGGAAAAGCGATTGTTGGCCATGACATCGTTTAGAGCTTCCAGATCGGAAGATGAAAAACTTTGGCGTGCGAGTGGCAAGAGCACTGTGTTTTCCCAATGCAAATGACGGCGGTAACTCTCGAAAAACGAACGTAACATGTAACCAAGCATTTCCGGATTCTTGGCTCTTTCACCGTGCGAAAGTTGATCTAGCACGTCTGCGATTTCATGGGCGGCGCTCTCATCGGCGGCATGTTCCCAGGAAAGCTGTTGTAGGTGGCTGTCGATGTTGGGGTCGGTTTTGACCTTTTCCTGCAGCAGCGGGAAGAGGCCTAACTCTTCGTCTTTGTGATGCAAAGGAAGCTCGTAATTCAGTGTGTCGAGGACACTTGTACATTTCGAAGTATCAATCGAGTCGGGGAGACTGTCTGCAATCTCCTCAAGTGTGTCACACAATGCCGCATGCTGAATGTGCACTTTTGCAATTAGGTCGATTGGGTTTTGTTGTTTTTCGTGCATTGCAAAATTTTTGCGCTCGTTTAACAATTAAATGCCGATTTCGGCAGGTTGTTTGTTTCACCGGCAAAGATGCAGCGCGTGTTCGCTGCCCGCCTTGACATATGTCAATGTTGCATTGCGGCAGGTGTTTCAAGAAGAGCGGGTGACTATTGGATTCTAAATGAGGTAGGGGGAGCGGCTTATGACTTCTGCAGCGCCGTTGGTGTTATACGGTATAGGGGCATTGTTAGCTCTGATTGCCGCTGCAAAAGCCCATGACGCATTGTTTGCGTTTCACATGTGGGTTTTCGTTATTGCCTGTTTGATTGCGGCAATATTTAAGGTGCGCGCATTTCGCTTTGATGATGAACCAAGTGCCGTAGATAATGAACCCTATCTTGATGGACCGATTCGCGCGGGCGCCATTGCGACCTTGTTTTGGGGCGTTATTGGTTTTCTTGTCGGCGTCGTCATTGCCGCTCAATTGGCATGGCCTGAGCTTAACTTGGGTCCAGCAGAGTTGAATTTCGGTCGTCTACGGCCTTTGCACACTTCCGCTGTAGTCTTCGCATTTGGTGGTAACGCACTGTTATGTACAAGTTTTTATGTTGTACAAAGAACGTGCCAGGCGCGACTTGCAGGCGGGAATGCGACTTGGTTTGTTTTCTGGGGGTATCAGCTGTTTATCGTGCTTGCTGCTACCGGTTATGTTTTAGGCGGAACGCAATCTAAGGAATATGCTGAACCGGAATGGTATGTTGATCTTTGGCTTACGGTTGTTTGGGTCACTTACTTGCTGGTCTTCCTTTGTACGTTGTTTAAACGCAAAGAACCGCACATCTATGTGGCGAACTGGTTCTACCTCGCTTTTATCGTCACGATTGCGATGCTTCATGTGGTCAATAATCTTTCGATACCGGTCTCATTACTGGGATCAAAAAGTTATAGCGCTTTTGCTGGCGTACAGGATGCGCTTACGCAGTGGTGGTATGGTCATAACGCCGTGGGCTTTTTCTTAACCGCAGGATTCTTGGGCATGATGTACTACTTCATGCCGAAGCAGGCTGAGCGACCTATCTATTCTTATCGGCTCTCAATTGTGCACTTTTGGTCGCTGATCTTTCTTTATATCTGGGCGGGTCCGCATCATTTGCACTACACCGCGCTGCCAGATTGGGCGCAAACTCTGGGCATGGTGTTCTCCATCATGCTGTGGATGCCTTCTTGGGGCGGCATGATCAACGGACTTATGACGCTTGCTGGTGCATGGGATAAGATGCGTACAGACCCAATCATCCGCATGATGGTGATTGCCATCGCGTTCTATGGCATGTCGACGTTTGAAGGGCCGATGATGTCGATCAAGGCGGTGAACTCTCTCAGCCACTACACCGACTGGACAATCGGACACGTGCATTCCGGCGCTCTCGGTTGGGTCGGTATGATCTCGTTTGCGGCGGTTTACTTCTTGGTTCCGCGGCTTTGGCACAGGGATCAGCTGTACAGCTTGCGCCTCGTAAATTGGCACTTTTGGCTCGCAACACTCGGCATCGTCATTTATGCGGCGGTGATGTGGGTTGCCGGTATTACCCAAGGCCTGATGTGGCGCGAATATGATCCGCAAGGTTTCTTGGTCAACTCTTTCGTAGAGACCGTGAGTGCTATCCGGCCCATGTACACCTTCCGGGTGTTTGGCGGCTTGCTATTCTTGGCAGGATCGTTGGTCATGGTTTGGAACATTTACATGACAATCTTAGGCAAGAAACGCGATGAAGCCCCAATGGTTTCACGTGTTGAACCGGCAGCAGCGTAAGGGGAAGCGTTATGATCGATCATAAAAAAATTGAAACCAACGCAACTCTTTTGCTCGTCTTAAGCTTAGTCGTTGTGTCTATTGGCGGAATTGTAGAGATTGCGCCGCTTTTCTATCTCAAAAATACGATCGAGAAGGTGGAAGGGGTGCGGCCTTACTCGCCTTTGGAGCTGGTGGGCCGGAACATCTACATTCGCGAAGGGTGCTATACGTGTCATTCGCAAATGATCCGTCCCATGCGCGATGAAGTGGAGCGCTATGGCCACTATTCTCTTGCAGCGGAAAGTATGTACGACCATCCGTTTCAATGGGGTTCAAAGCGTACTGGGCCAGATTTAGCACGGGTTGGCGGGCGCTATTCAGACGACTGGCATGTTCAACATCTTATCAAGCCCACATCATTGGTGCCTGAATCGATTATGCCACCATATGCATTCTTGATGGAAAACGAGGTGCGCACAGACGATATTGGCGCGCATCTTAAGGCCAATACAGTTGTTGGCGTGCCATATTCTGCCGAAATGATTGAAAATGCTGAAACTGATCTGCGTGCTCAAGCCGATCCAGATTCAGATGGCGCAGAAGATGTCACCGCTCGCTATCCAAAGGCAGTGGTAAGCAACTTTGATGGGAACACCGGCAAGCTTACAGAAATGGACGCGCTTGTGGCGTATTTGCAAATGCTTGGCACGCTCGTGGATTTCTCTACCTATGATGCAAAAGCCAATAACCGCTAGGAGCGATGGACATGGATTATGAAACACTCCGTCAATTCGCTGACAGTTGGGGATTGCTTTTTCTGGTGCTCCTATTCGTTGGCATAATTATCTTTGTGTTCCGACCTGGAGCCAGCAAACAATACGAAAAAGACGCGAAAATTCCGCTACGTGATGAAGAGGAAGACAATGGCTAAAATCGAAACCGACGAAATTACCGGTACCGATACCACAGGTCACGAGTGGGACGGCATTAAGGAGCTCAACACGCCACTGCCGCGTTGGTGGTTGTGGACGTTCTATCTCACTGTCATTTGGGCAATAGGTTATGTGATTGCCTACCCTGCAATACCTTTGGTGACCAGTTATACCAAGGGTCTGCTTGGACATTCGACGCGGGATGCAGTCGCAACCGAAATTGCAAATGCCAAAGAAGCTCAAAACGTTTTCCTTGAGAAGATGTCGGGCATGGAACTTGCTGACATTCGTGCGGATCAAAATTTGCTGCAATTTGCTACTGCGGGCGGCAAGTCGGCTTACCAAGTCAACTGCGTGCAGTGTCATGGTACTGGCGCGCAAGGGGCACCTGGGTATCCAAATTTGAATGATGATGATTGGATTTGGGGCGGTTCATTAGAAGACATCCACACCACGTTATTACACGGTATTAGAAATGCTGGTGATGAGGATACGCGCGAAAGCCTCATGCCCGCATTCGGCGAAGGCGTTCTAGAACAGCCGCAGATTTTAGCTGTAACCGAATATGTGCTAAAGTTGAGTGGCCAAGAGCATGATGGCGCAACCGCCGAAGAAGGACTGGCGATCTACACTGAGAATTGCGCATCTTGCCATGGTGAAGACGGTAAAGGTGACCGCGAGCAGGGTGCCCCAAATCTTACCGATGCTATTTGGCTGTATGGCGGTTCGCGCGGAGAGATTGCTCAGCAAATAACTGTCCCTAAACACGGCGTAATGCCAGGGTGGGGCAAGAGATTGGACGAAAACACGATTAAGCAGTTGACGATATACATCCACTCGCTCGGTGGCGGCGAGTAACACAAAAATCAGATGCGCTGAGAGGCGTTGGCAATAATGAATGTTAAGCCGGAGGTTGACCGCTTCGATGTCGAGGCGGTCAATTCTAAAGAGAAGCGGTCTGACTATGCCGCGCGTGTGAAAATTTTCCCCAAGCGAGTGAGTGGAACGTTCCGCTCACTTAAGTGGTGGATTATGGCTATCACTCTGGGCATTTACTACATCACGCCTTGGCTGCGCTGGGATCGTGGTGAGTTTGCGCCAGATCAAGCCGTGCTCGTCGATATGGCGAACCGGCGTTTCTATTTCTTTTTCATTCAGATTTGGCCGCAGGAATTTTATTATATTGCGGGCCTCTTGGTTATGGCAGGCATTGGCTTGTTTTTAGTAACGTCCACCGTTGGCCGCGCATGGTGTGGCTATACATGTCCGCAAACTGTTTGGGTTGATCTCTATCTGGTTGTCGAGCGTTGGATCGAAGGCGATCGCAATGCGCGCATTAAGTTGGATAAAGCCTCATGGAGCGGCGACAAAATTGTCAAACGTGTATCCAAGCACATCATTTGGCTTGTGATCGCAATTCTGACGGGCGGAGCGTGGATATTTTACTTCGCCGATGCACCAACATTATTGAAGAATTTGGTGACCGGGCAGGCCCCGTTCATTGCCTATTCAACCGTCGCAGTGCTTACCGCGACCACCTACATATTTGCAGGTTTTATGCGTGAGCAAGTGTGCACCTATATGTGCCCATGGCCACGCATCCAGGGCGCCATGCTGGATGAAGACTCTTTGGTTGTTACCTATAATGACTGGCGCGGAGAGCCGCGTTCGCGCCACCAAAAAAAGGCAGCGAAAGAGGGGCTCAGCGTTGGTGATTGCGTGGATTGCAACGCCTGTGTTGCGGTATGTCCGCAAGGCATAGATATACGCGATGGCCAGCAGCTTGAATGCATAACGTGCGCTTTGTGCATCGATGCTTGCGATAATGTGATGGATAAAGTTGGTAAGCCTCAAGGGCTGATTTCATATGCCACGTTGCGAGACTACAATTCTAACGCAAGTGGGACGCCAGCCCCCACCACATGGCGTTCGTTCATTCGCCCACGCACTTTCATTTATACTGGAGTTTTCGCTCTTATCGGTTTTGCGATGCTATTTGTGCTCGTCACGCGAGACCGGATGGGAATAAACGTTCTGCATGATCGTAATCCGCTGTTCGTAAAGCTTTCAGATGGTTCGATCCGCAATGGCTATACTGTGAAAATACTCAATATGGAATTGCGTCCGCGCACCTTTAATATTGCTCTCGATGGGTTTGAAGGCGCAACGATGACTATGGCCGGCTCTGATGTTTCGCCAACCCGCGAACTCACCGTCGAAGTCGATGCAGACAAACTACGCACGTTAAAGATTTATGTCACCGCGCCAGTCGACAAGTTGCAAGGAGAGTCCACGCCGTTCGTGTTTATAGCAACTGACAAAGAGGGCCGGGAAAGTTCAGACTACGACGCTTCGTTTAAGGCGCCGGACAAGTGAGAGTAAGATGATAAAAGAGTTCACCGGCAAACATATGCTTCTGCTGATCAGCACGTTTTTTGGTGTGATCATCGCGGTGAACCTTGTCTTGGCCTATTTTGCGGTTGGCACATGGACAGGGCTTGTTGTTGGAAATTCATATGTCGCCAGCCAGCACTTCAATGAAGAATTGGCCGAAGGCCGGCGGATGAAAAAGTTAGGTTGGCGCGGCTCTCTGAACCATGATGTAAAAGGCATAACGTTCCGCTTGCAAGGCAAGAACGGCGAAGCATTGGCGGGTTTATCTGTGCAGGCGATGCTTAAGCGCCCAACTCACGAACAGGAAGACACGTCCATTCAGTTGGTTGAAACGGCTCCTGGCAGTTATGTTGCCGCTCAAAAACTTGCGCCAGGTATTTGGGATGTTGATGTTGTTGCCGTTGATGCGCAGGAACAAAGTTTCCGCAATATTTATCGCGTGACCGTTCCGGAAGGCAGCTAATATGGCGTGTTGCCCAAGCAGCCAAATCAACCAATCTGCGCAAAGCAATCAGGGTATAAAACGGTGGGTTCGCACGCTCGAGAATGGCGACAAGCATTTAGATCTGCTGGTGCCGGGCATTCACTGTGCTGGCTGCATTTCGCGCATCGAGAAGGGCTTAAAGAGCATCGAAGGCGTGACTAAGGCACGGGTAAACCTCTCGACAAAGCGCGTCGCCATCGAATGGCGCGATGAAGGTATTGAAGCTGAGGTCCTTGCTGGATCAGTTGAGGCATTGGGCTATGATGTTCGCCCATTTAGCGCTGAAGAAGTGGGTGCGGGCGCCGATGATAAAAAGGGTCGTGATTTGTTGCGCGCGCTGGCTGTTGCTGGTTTTGCAGCAGCGAACATCATGTTGCTCTCCGTTTCTGTTTGGTCGGGCGCTGAGCCTGTCACGCGTGACCTCTTTCATTGGATTTCAGCGCTGATAGCCATTCCAGCGGTTGCTTATGCGGGAAGGCCATTTTTTCGCTCGGCATGGAAGGCTCTCTCCAAAGGTTCACTCAACATGGATGTGCCCATTTCACTTGCGGTTTTGCTTGCAGTTGGGATGAGCCTTTACGAAACAAGCAATCGTGGCAGTGAAGCGTTTTTTGACGCGTCTGTTACATTGCTCTTCTTTCTACTGATTGGGCGCTATCTAGACCACATGATGCGCGCACGCGCGCGGTCTGCTGTTACTCAACTGTTATCGCTCAACTCCACAGGTGCCACCGTTGTATCTGAAACAGGCACGCGTCGTTTTTTACCGCTCGATCAAGTGAAGCCTGGCATGCATGTCGCGGTTGCCGCAGGCGAGAGTTTCCCGATTGACGGTGTCGTAATAACCGGCACGAGCGATGTTGATCGCGCCATGGTAACCGGTGAAAGCATTCCAGAAACAGTAGGCGAAGGTGTAGCTGTACAATCGGGCACGATTAACCTAACAGGGCCTCTACTCGTGCGCGCAACTGCTGTTGGGGAAGATACGTTTTTGGCGCAAGTTGTGCGCCTTATGGAAGCTGCAGAAGAGGGCAAAGCGCGTTACGTTCGTTTGGCGGACAAAGCAGCACAGATCTATGCACCAGTGGTACACATTCTCTCGGCCCTAACGTTCATCGGCTGGATGTGGTGGAGCGGGGGTGATTGGCGGGTCTCATTGTTCGCGGCAATCGCGGTTTTGATCATCACATGTCCGTGCGCTTTAGGGCTTGCCGTGCCCGCTGTGCAGATTGTTGCCAGTGGCATGTTGTTTAAGCGCGGCGTGTTTTTGAAAGATGGTTCGGCTCTGGAGAGACTTGCAGAGATCGATACGGTGTTTTTTGACAAAACGGGCACACTCACACTCGGGCATCCGCGTTTATTGAACGCTGCGGCACATGCACCCGAAACGCTGTCGCTTGCAGCCGGACTGGCAGTTGAGAGCACGCATCCTCTATCAAAGGCGCTTGTGCGCGCTGCGCAAAAGCGTGGGATGGAACCTCCATTGCTTAACGATATTCGTGAAGTGCCGGGGCGTGGCCTTGAGGGATTGCATGATGGCAAATTGGTGCGTATCGGCAGCAATTCCTGGTGTGGAGCTGAACATAAGCAAGGTGAAAAAGATGCACTCGGATTTTGCCTTGCTAAAGATGGGGAATGCCTGGCTCAGTTTGAGTTTGAAGACGCACCACGCCCAGATGCTGCTAATGTTGTTGGTGCGTTCGAGCAAAAGGGTTGTCACACGGCAATCCTTTCAGGTGACCGTGAAAGCGTTGTGGTGAGGCTGGCAACGAAGCTTGGTATCGCAGAAAGATTTTCGCAGTTAGCACCGCAGGAGAAGACGCAACAAATCGCACAAGAACAAGCCGCTGGGAAAAAAGTTCTTATGGTGGGTGATGGAATAAACGATGCACCGGCGTTGGCGACGGCGCATGCATCTATTGCGCCGTCATCAGCAAGTGATGTGGGGCGGGTGGCCGCTGATCTTGTATTCGTAGGGGATGCGCTCTCTCCGGTGTATTATAGCTGGCGCGTGGCGCAGAGAGCCAAGACACACATTCTCCAGAATTTCACACTTGCATTGGTTTATAACCTGATTGCTATTCCGATCGCAGTTTTTGGATTTGCTTCCCCTTTGGTTGCCGCCATAGCCATGTCGGCATCGTCTATATTAGTTACAGGGAATGCGGTGCGTTTGCGCGTTGCTCGTCATCTTGATGTGCCAGTGCAGCAAACCGCGTGTGAAACAAATTCAGCAGCGACATTCTCAAATTCTGCATCCAGAGAGCGTGTAGCATGAACGGTCTATTGGTTCTCATTCCAATCGCGTTGCTGTTAGGATTGATCGGGCTTGGTGCTTTTTTATGGGCACTTAAATCTGGCCAGTTCGACGACCTTGAGGGCGCTGCGCACCGCATTTTGGAAGATGATGAGCCGCCTGAGAAGGTTGATGAAAAAAACAAAAATTCGACATAAAAATTAACGTTTTTCAAAACCAATGTGCCTAGAATTGCCTCGTTGAATATCAGGGCTTGGGAACATTATGGTTGCATTGGCCATAGCGCCAGACACCGAGGCGGAGCGCCTCGAAGCGCTGCATGAGTATCGTATCTTGGATTCTGCAAAGGATCCGGCATTTCAGCGTATTGCTGAAATGGCTTGCGTTTCATTGTCTGCTGCAAGTTGTGCAATTTCATTCGTAGATGCCGAGCGTTCTTGGAAAAAGGCCTCAATTGGCTGGGTTATTCAGGATTCTCCGCGCGAAGTTTCGCTTTCAAATTACATTATGGAGAAAGGTGAGACGTTTGTTGTCTCAGACGCCCTTGCTCACCCTGAAGTAAGCGAACTGCTTCCTGTGCGACAGGATGTGGGGCGGTTTTACGCTGGTGCGCCGCTGGTCAGCCCTACTGGATATCTGATTGGCGCCATAGTTGTCGCCGACCCTCAGCCGCGTGAAGACTCTCCTGAAATTCATGAAAAGCTTAACTTGTTGGCTGATCTTGCAATGGATCAGTTAAACCTGCACAGGCTGCGTCAGGAATATGACCGAGAAGCGCGTGCGCGACGTGTGCATGAGTTACAGCTCATGGATCAGAAAGTTGCGCTTGAGCGCAATGACAGACTGTTCTCTCAACTTTCCGACCTCGCCAGCATTGGTGCATGGGAACTTGACCTATCTGAGGGTAACTTAACTTGGTCACCTGAAGTCTTCCGCATTCACGAGCTTGAAGGCGGTAAAACGCCGTCGCTTGAAAAGGCGATTGAATTTTATGATGACGAATATCGCGATACGGTTAGAAACGCGATGATGGAAGCGCTCCAAAGCGGTGAAGCTTTTGAGCATGTATTGCCGATAACCTCTGCAGCAGGTAATCGCAAATGGGTTAAGGCCATTGGCGAAGTGCAGCAGATTGGTGATAAGCCAATCTCAATATTCGGCACATTTCAGGATGTTACAGAGCAGCGCAAAACTGAAGAGAATTTGCGCCAAGCGCAAAAGATGGAAGCGGTTGGACAGCTCACAGGCGGCATTGCGCATGACTTCAACAACTTGCTGACAGTGATTATGGGCAATTTGCAGATGCATCTGGGCACAGGTCGTTTTGACGACAAGATGGAAGCCCAACTGCAATCAGCTTATGACGCGGCGCTTAAGGGCGCTGAATTGACCAAGCGCTTGCTGGCGTTCTCGCGCAAACAGGTTTTGGAAAGCAAGACCGTTGTCGTTAACGCAATTATTGACGGCATGAGCGACATGATTCGCCGTTCAGTTGGAGAATCAATCGAACTGGATTTGCAAATGAATCGCCGTTTGTGGCCGATTTCTATCGATCCAGGCCAGATGGAAACGGCAATTCTCAATCTTGCGATTAACGCGCGTGACGCCATGCCGGAAGGTGGCAGTCTGAAAATCTCCACACATAATATCTTTGTTGGTGAAAACACCGAAATCGACATTGGCAAATTCAATAAAGGCCCGTGTGTTTTGATATCGGTTACAGATTCTGGCACAGGCATTTCAGAAGAGCTTTACGAACAGGTGTTCGAGCCGTTCTTTACAACGAAACCAGAAGGCCAAGGCTCCGGGCTTGGTTTGTCGATGGTGTTTGGTTTCGTGAAGCAAAGCGGCGGCAATATCGAGATTGAAAGCACCCTTGGCGAGGGCACAACATTCAAGATTTTCTTGCCCGCTACAATAGTCTAATCCCTAAAACATTCCCTTATTGATCTCAATCAATGCGCCATGCATTGAATGCATTTAACACGCATAATTGCATGGAAAAGTAATACTTTGGGGGAATGTCATGGCTACTGCGCGCCAAGTTGGTTCACGTAAAAACGATACACCATCAGATGCTAAGCCTACTGTGAAAAATAGTGCGCCGAACACTGAAGAGGTGGTTTCTGCCCAAGAAACTAATGTGGCCAAGCCGCGGCGTGGCGAAGCGCGGCGTCGGATAGCTGAGATGCGACATGATCCGGTTGCCGTACAAGAAGCCTTTGAATCTGGTGC
>JBPCVX010000283.1:0-5478 GCA_051010095.1 Hyphomicrobiales bacterium | reverse complement strand
CTCAGCTTCACCGGTCTCTGAGATTGAAACGGAGACATCAGAAGATAGCGATGTGAGTGTGTCTGAGGCCGAAGATGCCCAGGCAGACGCTAATGCTGAAGAGCAGGCTGATGAGAACTTCACCGAATTATCTGATAATGAAGACGTCATCGAGACTGATAACGATACCTACGAAGTAGCTGCTGACCTGCAGGAGGAGCCGCATGAAGAAGAAACAGTCTCCGTCGCCGAAACCATTGCGGAAGAAGATGTCGTTCTTGATGAGGCAACCGAAGTAGAAGTAGCTTCAGCACCAGAAACAGTTGCTGAAGAGCAGACTGCGCAAGAAGAAACGGATGCAGACGACGCATTTGAGGTTGCAGAGGTTGTTGAAGAGCACAGCATGCAAGAAGACGTGGTCATCGAAAGTAAAGACGGCTTTGAGAAAGAAACCTCAAACGAGGAACCTGTTTCTCAGGAAGATACTGATGAACATGCTGCGATGCCTGCGCCAGCTGTGTCTGAGGGTTTGCCAGTTGGCCTCTTCCAATTGAATTCAGAAGGGCGTTTGGTATTTGCAAATGAAGCTTTCCTTGCGCAGTTCGATGTCAAAGACGCAGGTGATTTTGTCGCAGAGGTTGCGAATGCAAGCGATCAAGAAGCATCACCGGCACGCAGTTTCATGGAAATTCTTGCAGAGGCGGCGATAGATGGCGGGGCAGATGCTCTAAAAGTCTCTCATCCCGATCCTCGCAGGGATACAATGCTGACGATTTGGCTTACGCCTGTCGGTGAACTCTGGAATGGTTGTGTGACAGTAACCACGGAAGAGAAAGCAGAGCCTGAGTTTGACCCCAAAGCATTTGGTGACAGCACAAAGCTCAATGTGGCACAATCTGAATTGCTTTCAATTATTAGTCAGGAAATCCGGACACCAATGAACGGAATCATTGGTATGACGGATTATCTCGACAGCACGGAGCTGGGTTCTGAGCAAAAGCGCTACACGTCTGTTATTCGGCAAGGCGCTGAGAGCTTGTTGACGATCATCAACGACATTCTCGATTTCTCTACGATGGAAAGCGGTGAACTTGAGCTTGCTACAAAAGCAGGTGACTTGCACAATTTGGCCGAACAAGTGATTGAAACACATGCTGTTTCGGCGCGAGAAAAAGGCCTACAGATTGGTGTTGCAGTTGATCGTAATGTACCGCCGCATGTGGACATGGACGCTGAGCGTTTGTCGCAAGTTTTGAATAACCTGTTTGATAATGCGGTGACAGCAACAACAACAGGCGGCATTCTCCTCGAGATTGCTGAGTTGTCACGCGAAGGCGCATCATCAACATTGCGTTTTACAGTATCTGATACTGGGTCTGGCATCGATAAAGACAAGCAGGAAGAAATCTTCTCAGGGCATGCATTGCCCGGAGAAGAGGGTGCCGAACCGCGCGGAACAGCTGGGTTGGGTCTGTCGATAGTTCGCGCCATTCTTGAACGCATGAGCAGTGAGCTTAAGTTGCAAAGCATTGCTGGCGAAGGGGCAACCTTCTCGTTCGATGTGACCTTGGATGTTGCTACACAAGAAGAAAATGACGAAGAGCAACGCGATCAACTGAATGTTCTCTCCAGCCGCCGTATTCTGGCTGTGGATGATTCAGCAATTAACCGTATGTTGCTTGCTCGCCAGCTTGAAAGCTTTGGAATGCGTCCAACGGTCGTACCTTCGGCTTCAGAGGCTTTGCATGCGCTTCAACAGGCGCAAGAAATTGGTGATCCTTTCGAGGCAGCAATACTTGACCACCTGATGGCGGGCGTTGATGGCGTAGAGCTATGTATCCGCATTCGCGATATGAGTGAGTTCGAAGACATGAAGCTAGTTTTGGCGTCTGCTGCGGGCCCAATGGGTGATGATCGTAAGCTGCCAACCAATGGCTTTGATGCATTGCTGCCTAAGCCTTTGCGTCCTGCAGTTACCCGCAGAGCACTTGCTGGACTTTATTCGGAAGGTCTAGAAAGCCCGAATGTTTATAGTCTTGGTGTTGAATATCGGGCGCATGCGGAAAGCGCAGATAGTGCGGAAAACAATGCCCGCAAAGAAACAGTTCGCGAGCAAGCCGCAAAACTGATGGCGATGTTTGGTGGGCCAGGTGAAGATCTTCCGGCCCACAAACCGGCAACACCTCCAAAGGCAGACTTGCCTGCAGGTGGTGAGGCAGATTTGTCTGCGCCTGCGGCTCCTGCGCGGCCAGACGGTAAACCCCGCATTCTGGTTGCTGAAGATAATCACGTGAACCAGCAACTTGCGGAGCTAATTCTCGTTACCAATGGTTACGATGTGCGGATTGTCGAAGACGGCGTGAAAGCTGTGCAAGCTGTTCAGGAAGAAGAGTTTGACTTGGTTTTAATGGATATTCAGATGCCCAATATGGATGGGTTGGATGCCACACGTGAGATCCGCAAACTTGACGGCAAGGAGGCCAATGTGCCGGTGCTGGCGCTAACCGCCAATGTTATGCCGGGTGATGCAGATATCTGCTTTGAGGCAGGAATGGATTCATATGTTGCAAAGCCGGTTCGTCAAGATCTGCTGCTGGAGGAAATGCGGAAGTTCCTTATCAACCCGCCTGATGCTTCTAAGCAGGGAGAGGCAATGTCAGGCGCTGCATAGACCAATCTTGGAGTTAGGTTGACGCCGCGTCAGGCTGTTGTTCGGGCGCGGCGTCAGCAAATGCTTCCAGGCCGTTGCACGTATCCACAATTTTGCAAATGCGCGGGAATGCAGAAAGATCAACATCAAAACGGCGTGCGTTATAAACCTGAGGGATGAGAAAGACATCCGCAAGAGTGGGTGTTGACCCACGGCAATAGCCATCACCGTCCACCCGTTTCTCAAGTGCTGTGAATTCGTCTGTGACCCATTTGGCGTACCATTTCTTTGATATGGTTTCTTGATCATGGCGAAGTTCATCTTTGAGAAATCGCAAAACGCGGGCATTGTTGAGTGGGTGGATATCACACGCGACGCTAAGCGCTAACGCCAAAACATCCGCACGTTCTAGTGGATCGTTGGGGATAAGCCGGGGCTCTGGAAAATGCGCATCCAAATATTCACAAATCACATATGACTGCGTAAGTTTTGTTCCATTATCCATTACCAACATTGGCACAAAGCCCTGTGGGTTAAGGGCGCGATATTCAGCGCTGTTTTGCGCCAGTACGTTTGGTGCCAAATTTATGTATGAACGTTCAATTTCAATTTTCTTGAGGTTCAACACAATGCGCACACGGTAAGCTGCCGAAGAGCGCCAGAAATCATAAAGAAGCATTCAAACATCTCCCGATGAAATATCGACCGCTTTTGAAGTGATTTTGTTGAGCAGTTCTTCGAATTGTAACCGCTCATTTTCGTCTAACGCGCTCGAAAGCTGCGCATTAAAATCCTTGGCTTTTGGAATAATCGACGCATACATAACTTTTCCCGATGGGCTCAGCGTCAGAAATGCTTCGCGCTTGTCGTCTGGATTTGATGAGCGACAAATTAAATGGCGATCTGCAAGGGATGTTGCTGCGCGACTTACCATTGTTTTGTTCATCCGTGAGTGGTTTGCAATATCGCGCGCCATCATCGTACCGTACTGGCCAAGTGTCGCGATGATCCGCCACTCTGGCACTGTAATATCGTGTTCTCGTGCATAAATTTGCGATAGTGCGCCGCTAACCAACTCAGAAAGATGGTTGAGTTGGTAGGGCAGAAAAGTCTCAAGGCGCAATGGCGTGAGATCGAATTCTGCGTTTGCAGATTTTGATTTTGTCAGAGTCATTGGTTGCAACTGTAACTATGTTTGACCCCATGAGCAAACATCTCTTTTGCACTGCTGCGAAACAAGTATTGACGAAATTAGTTTCATATGTAACTATTTTTAGCAGATCAGAAATATGCAGTCTTAATGTCCAGCATCCTAAGGGGGGATCGGCACCATGGCGTCTAATGAATTTTTTTCTTTTCCGGTCGTTGAAGGTCAGGCTTCGCGTCAGGCTCACTGTGATTTGCCCGAAGGCACTTTTGAGCGAGAGATGGGCAAAGAAGGGTTTTTTGGCCCTGCTTGCCACATGTACCACACCCATCCGCCAACCGGTTGGACAAGTTGGGAAGGCCCACTTAAGCCCCGTGCATTTGATTTAAACAACGCGCTTAAAGATGAAGCTTCACCGTGGAATGCCGGGTTGGTGCTTGGCAATGCATCGGTAAAAATGCGCATTTGGTATTTTGACGGCAAGATGGACCACTTGGTGCGCAATGGCGATGGCGACGAGTTGCTGTTTGTTCACCGTGGCACTGGGCATCTTTACTGCGACTATGGTCATCTGGAATTTGCGCAAGGTGATTATATCGTTTTGCCGCGTTCAACGAGTTGGCGCGTTGAAACGTCTGGTCCAGTTGAAATGCTCCTTATTGAATGCACCAACGGGTCTTACAAAACTCCTGATCGCGGTATGGTCGGTAAGCATGCCGTCTATGATCAAGCGATCATGGATACACCGAAGATTGATGAGGCTTTCAAAGACCAATATGCAGGCAATGAAGAATGGCAGGTTCGCATCAAACGTCTGGGTGAGCTTTCAACTGTAACCTATCCCTTTAATCCGCTTGACGCGGTAGGGTGGCACGGCGACCTAACACCCGTTCGGCTGAATGTGAAGGATATTCGCCCGTTAATGTCTCATCGATATCATCTGCCGCCATCGGCACACACAACGTTCGTTGGCAATCGGTTTGTGATTTGCACCTTTGTGCCACGTCCGTTTGAAAGCGACCCTGGCGCGCTTAAGGTTCCGTTCTTCCACAACAATGATGATTATGACGAAGTGCTGTTTTATCACGATGGAGACTTCTTCTCTCGTGACAATATTCACCCCGGCATGGTGACGTGGCATCCCTGCGGCTTTACCCATGGCCCGCATCCAAAAGCGCTGCAGGCAATGTATGAGCAAAAGAACGAGGCCACGTCTGAGTACGCCGTAATGCTCGACACACGCGACGGGCTAGAAATGGGCTCGGCTGCAGAAAGCACTGAAGTGAAGGAATACTCTGAAAGTTGGCTGGTGAAGGATGGTCCGATAAAGGCCCCTAACATACCGCGTCAAGCTGCAGAATAAGTCAGGAAACAATAATATGAAGCTTGCCACTTTGAAAGATGGCACGCGTGATGGCCAATTGGTTGTCGTGCGCGCCGATTTGTCCCGTTACACGCCTGCGGGCAAGTATGCGGGAACTCTTCAACAAGCACTTGATAATTGGGACAGTGTTGTTGAGGGCTTAGACGATTTAGCAACGCGCATCGATTTGGGACAAATTGAAGGTGAACCCTTTGATGAAACGCAGGCTCTATCACCTTTGCCGCGCGCCTATCAATGGGCTGATGGTTCAGCGTATGTGAATCATGTGGAACTTGTGCGCAAAGCGCGTGGTGCGGAAATGCCTGCAAGTTTTTGGGA
>JBPCVX010000282.1:0-4004 GCA_051010095.1 Hyphomicrobiales bacterium | reverse complement strand
CAACGGTGTGAAAAGCGCAATCCCTATCAATATGCCGCCGAGTGCTACGCCGTGGATGCACATCTGTGTAACGGCCCCTGGCTGGGCATAGATCAGTCGACACCATTCAAAAACCATAAGCCCGGCGATAAGTACAAGCAGGCCGGTAAATGCTGTTCCACCTTGCCAAATGCAAAATAAAACAACGGGCGCCAACACCAACGCAACACCGGCGCGCGTGCCAAGGTCACGCCATTTACCACCGGATAAAGGCATATTCATCGCGCAGGCGCCGCCTTGCGTGAGGTAACGTCGCCAAATCGGCGTTCGCGCGCATTGAACACTTCAATCGCCCGCAGCAAATGTTCTTTTTCAAAATCTGGCCAGTGTTCATCTAAGAACACCAGTTCTGCGTAAGCACACTGCCACATCAGGAAGTTCGACAAACGCTGCTCACCAGAAGTTCTAATCACCAAATCGGGATCGGGAATTCCAGCTGTATCAAGCGCACCTGAAATCGCATCTTCGGTAATATCGCTTGGTGAAAGCGTCTCGTTGGCCACTTGTTGCGCCAAGCTTCTGGCCGCACGCACCAATTCATCACGACTGCCGTAATTGAAGGCAACATTCACTGTCATTGCTGCGTTATTTGCTGTCAGTTTCTCAGTGTCTTCGATGAGCTTTATCAAATCATCGGTCAAATTATCGCGGTTTCCAATAATGCACACCTTGACACCAGCTGCATGCAGTTCAGACACATCCTGATGCACAAACCGTCGCAAAAGCGCCATTAAATATTGCACCTCATCGGCCGGACGCTGCCAGTTTTCAGAAGAAAAACTAAACAGCGTCAGATAATCGACCCCCATCTCGAGTGCTGCACGGACAGCGCGGCGCACAGCTTCAACGCCTTGACGATGGCCAGCTGAACGCGGCAAAGAACGTTTGGCCGCCCAACGCCCATTACCATCCATAATAATCGCGATATGGCGAGGCACTTCAAACCCATCACCAACTTCAGCGGTGCTTTCTGTGTGTTTTGTTACATTTTGCGGTGTCGCATTCATATGTTGGACCAGCCCCTTTAGCTTTCATGCGTCCGCACTATCAGACCTGCATGATCTCTTCTTCTTTTTGCGCCAAAGCTTCATCTATGTGCCCGACATAAGTATCTGTGAGCGTTTGTACTTCGTCGCTCATCTCGCGCTGCAAGTCTTCGCTAATCTCGCTGTCTTTTTCAGCCTTTTTCAAGGCATCCATACTGTGCTTGCGAATATTACGCACAGCAACACGGGCCTGTTCGGCATATTGACCAGCAACTTTAGACAATTCCTGTCGGCGCTCTTGTGTCAATTCAGGAAGAGGCACTCTGAGAAGTTGACCATCGGGCATGGGATTAAGCCCAAGACTGGACTCGCGAATGGCCTTTTCTACTGCACCAACCAAACCTTGATCCCAAACCTGCACCGTAATCATGCGTGGTTCTGGCACGGAGACCGTGCCCACCTGGTTCATTGGCATTTTTGCGCCATACGCATCGACGGTTATTGGCTCAAGCAAAGATGCCGATGCCCGTCCCGTGCGCAATCCACCAAACTCTTCTCTCAGCACCTCAACTGAACGCTGCATGCGATGCTCAATATCTTTCAGATCTAAAGTGTCGTCACTCATCTTACTGTCCCCTGATAACGCGTTTCGCAAACGATAATTGCGCAACGTGTTGAAAATACGTCTTATTTTTTACTCACCATGCACGACAGAATGCGCACCAGCACCCTGCACTACTTTAACGATATTCCCTGCATCTCTAATCGAAAACACAATTATGGGTATGTGATTATCGCGCGCAAGTGCAATCGCGGCTGCGTCCATGACTTTAAGGTTTTGCTCCAGCATATCATTATAGCCGATTTTGTCGTAACGCTTAGCGTTTTCATCCACTTTCGGATCGGCAGAGTAAACTCCATCAACGCTGGTACCCTTCATCAAAACGTCACAGTTAATCTCTGCTGCGCGCAGGGCGGCGGCTGTGTCCGTCGTGAAATAGGGATTTCCGGTACCCGCTGCAAATATGACAACACGGCCCGCTTCAAGATGGGCAAGAGCGGCCCTGCGTGTGAAAGGTTCGCAAACGGTAGGCATAGGAATTGCTGAAAGAGCAACGGCATCAAGCCCAGCTGCCCGCATTCCACCTTGCAGCGCGAGCGCATTCATCACAGTGGCAAGCATGCCCATATAATCAGCTTCGCCACGGTCCATACCCTTCGCGGCGCCCGCAACACCGCGGAATATGTTACCACCGCCAACCACAAGCGCGATCTCAGCACCAAGGGCGCGCGCATCGGCAATTTCACGGCATATGCGTGCAACCTCTTCAAGGTCAATGCCGTATCCGGCTTTGCCCATGAGGACTTCGCCAGAGACTTTCAATAGTATTCGTTTGTAGGCGAGCTTGCCCATGCAGTGATCTCCTGCCCCTTAGTAAGCATCAAAACGTGTTCTAGATAGCAAAAAGATCCTGGCCATAGCCAGAACCTTTCTACTCCCCTCACGCGTGATTCGCGCGCCCCCGTTTTTTACTTTTAGGCGTTAGAGATCAAGAACCAACGGCTGCTGCAACTTCTGCAGCAAAATCTTCTTTTTCTTTCTCGATACCTTCGCCCAGCGCAAAACGCTCAAAGCCTTTGACTGTCACCGGCGCACCAATATCCTTAGCGGCCAGTTCAACGGCTTTTCCAACTGTGTTTTCGCCATCGATCACAAATGTTTGGGACAGAAGCACAACTTCTTCAAAAAACTTGCGCATACGGCCATCAATCATCTTCTCGATCACTTCTTCAGGCTTGCCACTTTCGCGTGCCTGATCGGCGAGCACCTGACGCTCGCGTGCAACAACATCTTGATCAAGCTCACCAGAGCTTACCGCCAGAGGATTTGTTGCAGCAACATGCATAGCAATCTGCTTGCCAAGCGCATTTAATTTTTCGGCATCACCGTCAGATTCCAACGCTACCAGAACGCCGATCTTGCCCATTCCAGGAACAACCTGGTTATGGATGTATGAAGCAACCACACCTTTATCGACACTCAACGCAGCGCAGCGGCGCACATTCATGTTTTCACCAATCGTGCCAACCATATCGGTTACGTGATCAGCAACGCTTTTGCCGACCCCTGGATACTCAGCAACCTTCAACGCAGCGATATCGCCGCCTGCTGCAAGTGCCAACTTCGCAACCTCTGAAACCATTGCCTGAAACTGCTCATTACGAGCAACAAAATCAGTTTCCGAGTTTACCTCAACGACAGCGCCTTTGTTGCCCTCAGAGACAACACATACAAGTCCTTCTGCGGCTGTACGGCCGGATTTTTTCTCAGCTTTGGCAATGCCTTTTTTACGCAGCCAATCAACAGCAGCCTCTACGTCACCTGCTGTTTCGACCAGCGCTTGTTTGCAATCCATCATGCCTGCGCCACTCTTATCGCGCAGATCCTTCACGAGCTTGGCGGTAATTTCTGCCATGATATTCCTCGTCTTGTTCGTGTTCTGAAAAAAGGCCCATATTTTTCCATATGGGCCTTGTGTTTAAATCTTTTGACTTAGCCTTTTGCAAGCTCTTCGGCTTGGTCCAGCCAGCCATCGCGTTCGATGCGGCCTTTGAAATTGAGCACTTCATCAACCTGAGCAATCTCGGAAGATGTAAATGCCGCAATTTGCGAGAAGTGGAAAATGCCAAGTTCATTGAGTTTCTTTTCAAGAACCGGGCCAACGCCAGTGATCTTTTTCAAATCGTCGGCTTCACCATTTGGCGCATCAAGCCCTTTGAAACCCTCATCACCAACAGGTGCAGCTTCTTCTTTCGCGACTTCAGCAGGTGCAGCTTCTTCAGCAGCAGCAGGCTTCTCTTCAGCGACAGCGGGTGCGGGCGCCTCAGCAACAGCGGGTGCGGGCGCTTCAGCAACAGCGGGTGCGGGCGCTTCAGCAACAGCGGGTGCGGGCGCTTCAGCAACAGCGGGTGCTAGTG
>JBPCVX010000281.1:0-5228 GCA_051010095.1 Hyphomicrobiales bacterium | reverse complement strand
TCACATACAGCACGGCGGGTTTGTTCACCAAGGGAGTTGAAGCAGGTGCCTGGGACGTTATCTTTTGGCGCGGTTTTTTTGCGGTGGCTTTCACAACCGGCTGGACATTAAAACGTAGAACGTTCCGTCATAATTTTTTCCACATGGGCTATAGCGGGTGGGCCGTGGGGGTGGTTGGCGCGCTGGGTACGGCGGCGTTTATTCCAGCGTTTAAACTCACAAGCATCGCCAATGTTTCCCTCATATATGCGATTTCACCTCTCATCGCTGCGTTGCTCGCCTGGCTTGCTATTGGAGAAAAAGTATCCGCAAAAACGATGGTCTTGTGCGTTGCAGCGCTTGTGGGTGTTGCGATAATCGTGTCGGGGTCTTTTGGCCACATCAGTCTCAACGGCGATTTGCTCGCCTTGGGCATGACCATTGCCATGGCCTCAATCATGGTCATTTATCGAAAATATCCAAACACACCAGGGGCGGGTTCTTCTGTGCTGCAATCGCTCTTTCTGCTGCCTTTTGGAGTGATGTTTGGGAACCCTTTTAATGTGGACCTCACTGAAATCTACATTCTTGCTGCGTTCGGGCTGTTATTCGCCATTGCATCCGTTACCCTGGCAGAAGGGGCAAAGCGGGTTCCCTCAGGTAAAACCGCCCTGTTAAGCGCACTGGAAACACCTCTTGCCCCGGTTTTCGCATTCATTCTGTTTACGGAAATCCCAAACACCGCCACATTTCTTGGCGGTTCGGTAGTGCTTCTTGCCATAGTGCTCTCCATAAGGGATGAGGCCCAATTAAGTGAGCTTTAAGCGATCATTGGCCGCGACGCCATGGAGCGGATGATCTCAAACGCTGCATAAACCGTTGCCTCGCGGATCGCCTGGCGGCCATCATCGCGAAACAGGTGGCGTTCATGCCAGGTGGGAATATCATTACGGCAGGCGGCCATGTGAACCAGCCCCACGGGTTTTTCAATCGATCCACCTCTTGGCCCGGCAATCCCTGTGCAACTGACAGAAAGCGTCGCATGTGAGCGCTCTAGCGCGCCTTCAGCCATTGCGCGCGCAACGCGTTCCGACACCGCGCCGTCATCAGCAATCAAGCGTTTCTCAACACCCAGCATTTCCATCTTTGCTTCGTTGGAATAGGTCACGAATGCACGTTCAACAACTTCAGAAGAACCCGCAACATCTGTGAGCACCGCTGCGATAAGCCCGCCGGTGCAGCTCTCTGCCGTGGCGATCTTCCATTTGTTTTCCCGGCAAATATCCAAAATATCCTTGGCGGCCATGATGAGGTCTGATGAAAACATGCTCTTATTCCTCTGGCAGTTTAAGTGTGGCAGTCGCGAGCGAGGCGATGCCTTCCTGGCGGCCGGTAAAGCCCAGGCGTTCGCTGGTGGTTGCCTTCACACTGATGCGGTTTGGCGCAACATCCATGATTTTCGCAAGGCTGTCGCGCATGGCATCAACGTGCGGTCCAATCTTGGGTTCCTCGCACACAAGGGTTACATCGCAATGACTTAGCACGCCGCCACGCGCGCGGATTTGATCCACTGCATGTTTAAGAAAAATATCTGATGCGGCACCCTTCCATTGCGGGTCTGACGGCGGGAAATGCTTGCCAATGTCACCATCGCACAAGGCGCCATAAATCGCATCGGTGAGGGCGTGCATGCCCACATCGGCATCGGAGTGGCCCTTGAGCTTTTTGCCATGGGGCACTGAAACACCGCACAGGATAACCGCGTCGCCTTGTTCAAACGCGTGCACATCATAGCCATTGCCGGTGCGGATATCTGTGAGGGCGGATGTATCTTTGCTCATCTGTCGGTTTGCCTCAATCAAGTCTTGTTCTGTGGTGATCTTTATATTGCGCGCATCGCCCTGTGTGAGTGCCACGCGCATACCTGCCCATTCAGCGATTGAGCTGTCATCGGTGAAATCATTCCTGCCCGATGTTAAAGCGCGCTCATGAGCTTCGAAGATTGTTTTGAAGTGAAACCCTTGTGGTGTTTGCGCAGCGCGCAGGCTGTCGCGCACAGGCGTTGATGTAATGAAACGACCCTCAATGGTTTTAATGGTGTCGGTAACCGGCATGGCGGGCAGGGCGCCATCGTTTTGCTTAAGCGCTGAAATGACGTCTGAAATGATGTTTGCATTCACAAAAGGACGCGCTGCATCGTGTATGAGCACGATATCAGGCGCATGTGATACCAGCGCATCAAGCCCCGCCTTCACCGAGTCTTGCCGGGTCGCCCCGCCTTGCACCGGGTCCGACACATCCATGCCGTCAACGGCTTGCGCGAAAAAGGGCTCATGGTCTTCACCAATAACCACCTGAACAAGGTCCACATGATCCAGAAACGCCCTCAGCGTGTGGGTGAGCACCATCTCGCCGCCGATTTTACGATATTGTTTGGGAATATCTCCGCCCGCGCGGATGCCTTTTCCAGCGGCAACAATAATGGCGGCAATCTTCATTCGTGTATCCACATATAGGTTTGAATGTTTGGTAGCTGAACTTAGCCTAAGTGACAACGCGAAACCCTTGCAGTTATGCGTGTTTGCCGATAGATATGCCTGAAATCTTGGCAAAACGTGTTGTTGCACAAAAAATGAGCATAAAGATTGGACCGATAACCACGCGAAACAGCGTGTTTCTGGCGCCCATGTCGGGGGTCACTGATTTGCCATTTCGCAAGCTGGCCCACAAATTTGGCGCGGGGCTGGTGGTCTCTGAAATGGTGGCAAGTGAAGACCTAGTGTATCGACGCGAAGATGTAGTCGCGCGCACAGCGGGAGCAGACGAGATTTCACCTTTGGTGATTCAGCTTGTTGGCCGCGAAGCGTATTGGATGGGCGAGGGCGCGAAGGTGGCGGAGGCCAATGGCGCCAAAATCATCGATATTAACATGGGTTGCCCGGCACGTCAGGTGACAACCGGGTTGTCAGGTTCAGCGCTGATGCGCGATCTCGATCACGCCATATCACTGGTTGATGCGGTTGTTGATGCTGTCTCAGTGCCGATAACGCTGAAAATGCGGCTTGGGTGGGACGAAAATTCCAAGAATGCGCCAGAATTGGCGAAACGCGCTGCAGAAAGTGGCGTTCAGATGGTGACTGTGCACGGGCGCACCCGCAATCAGTTTTACAAGGGCCAGGCGGATTGGGCGGCGATTAGGGCAGTTAAGCAGGCAGTCAGCATTCCGGTTATCGCCAATGGCGATGCTGATAATCTTGATGATGCGCGTCAAATGCGTGAAAAGTCTGGCGCTGACGGTGTCATGATTGGCAGGGGTGCTTATGGCAAGCCTTGGCTTCCCGGAGAGATCGCGCACGGGTTTGGCGAAGAGGGATATTTGCCACCAACACTAGAGGAAATATATCATTTAATTACTGAGCATTATGACAATATTCTCATGCATTATGGGAAAGAGCAAGGGGTGCGCTGCGCACGTAAGCATCTTGGGTGGTATCTGGAAACCATGCATGAATTTGGCTGGCTTGATGCAGAAGGTATTAAACACTGGCGCGGAATGATCATGCGTGAAAATGAGCCCGCCGCCGTAAAAAGCGCAATATCCGCCCTGTTTGCGCAAATTGGCGAGGAAAGAGCTGCATAATGGGTGCACTGGAGTCAGGCCCTGCCGCACACTCAATCCTAAACGCGTTGCCACATCCCGTGGTCACGGTGAAACCTGGAAACCATATTGCTTATGCCAATGCGGCTGCGGAGGCCTTTTTCAGCGCCAGCGCGGCCGTTCTCAAGCGCAATGTTCTGGATGAGTATGTTCCTTTTTCAAGCCCGTTACTGTCGCTTCTTGAGCAGGTGCGTACGTCCGGCGCTTCGGTAAATGAATATGCGGTAAATGTGGGCACACCGCGCACAGGCGCTGAACGCTTGGTGGATTTGCAGGTCGCGCCACTGGCAGATGATGCGGACGCCATCCTCATCATGCTGCAAGAACGCACCATGGCCCACAAGATCGATCGGCAATTGACCCATCGCGGCGCTGCCAGATCGGTGACCGCTATGGCTGGTATGCTCGCCCATGAAATCAAAAATCCGCTTTCTGGGATTCGCGGCGCGGCCCAGCTTCTTGAAAGCGCTGTTGTGGATCAGGACAAACCGCTGACCAGGCTGATTTGTGAGGAAACCGACCGGATTTGCACGCTTGTTGATCAGATGGAGGTGTTCTCTGATGAACGACCGCTTGCCCAGGAGCCGGTGAATATCCATTCGGTCCTGGAATATGTCAAAACCCTAGCGCGTAACGGGTTTGCGGCAAATGTTACGATTAATGAGCGTTACGACCCATCCCTTCCGCCAGTGCCGGGAAACCGTGACCAGCTGGTGCAGGTGTTTCTGAACCTTGTGAAAAATGCGACTGAATCCATTGAAATGGCGGGTGAAAGTGGCGAGATTACCCTCACAACGGCCTTCAGACCCGGTGTGCGGATAAAGCTTCCTGGCAGCACGGCGCGGGTCTCGCTGCCACTTGAGTTCTGTGTGGCTGATACAGGACCCGGTATTTCTGAAGATATCCGCGCGCATTTGTTTGAGCCGTTCGTCACCTCGAAATCTCAGGGCAAAGGCTTGGGGCTCGCATTAGTGGCCAAGATTGTGCGCGACCATGGCGGTGTCATCGAGTGCACGTTTGAACCCGGCAAGACCGTCTTTCGCATTCTGATGCCCATGCATCGTGGCAAGGGTGGCGAACAATGAGCAGCGTTAAAACCATTTTGGTTGCTGATGATGATGCCGCCATTCGAACGGTGCTCAATCAGGCGCTATCGCGGGCTGGATATGTTGTGCGCTCAACTGGAAACGCATCAACCCTGTGGCAATGGGTGAGTGCGGGTGAAGGCGATCTGGTGATCACTGATGTGGTGTTGCCAGATGAAAACATTTTTGATGTTTTACCGCGCATCACCAAGGCGCGCCCGGATTTGCCAATCATCGTTATGAGTGCGCAAAACACCATTATGACCGCAATTACAGCGGCTGAACGCGGCGCATATGAGTATTTGCCAAAACCGTTTGATCTCAACGAGTTGATCAATGTCGTTGCGCGCGGACTTGAACAAGTGGCAAAGAAGGCAAAGGCTGGTGCGCGAAATGATGAAGACACCGGCGCGGAAGCACTGCCAATTGTTGGGCGCTCTGCTGCAATGCAGGAAATTTATCGCGTTATCGCCAGGCTTACGCAGACAGAACTGACGGTTATGATC
>JBPCVX010000280.1:0-8812 GCA_051010095.1 Hyphomicrobiales bacterium | reverse complement strand
CTGAATGAGGGCGAGAGCCTTACCGATGAGATTACGGTTGCCACCGAGGATGGCACGCAGCAGGTGATCACCATCACCATCGACGGGGCGAATGATGAACCTGAGTTTTCTGTCAATACTTTTGGTGGTGTAGCGGGCAATGGCGAAGTCAAGGTTCTCAATCTCGATTTTGAGACAGATTTGATACTAACTGCGACATCACCGGAAACAAACTTGAACAACAACGCATCGCAAATTGGTGTCAACAGTGACGCTGGTGGCCCGCAGGAAGCTTTGCTCGTGAATTCTGGAGAGGGTATCCGCGCTGAACTCGTGACAAATCTGACTGACAACTCTCTGACGAATCTGACTTATGGAAACCATGTTCCATTGAGCCTGTTCCAGTTCGCGGTTGTCGCAGTTTCGGCTGTGGGATTAAGCGAAACGGCAGGGTTTGTCACCATACATATTGAAGCGTTCTTGGCAGACGATGACGGCGACTTGTTTAACGATCCAGATGACTTAGGCGTCCAGCTTGAAGCCGATAATGTCACCGTTAAGAGACTGGTTGGCGGCGAGCTCACCGATGTAACAAATACCATTCAAATGCATGTCACGGATACAGGCATTGTCGTATACGGTCTGCTCGAAGGCGATATTGTTACTTTGACTGCAGCAGCAGGAACGCTATTGGGTGAATCCGCATTCAATCGGGTCGAGTTGGAGAATGTGTCGGGACAAAATCTCAGCGACTTGCTGCAAGGTGCCAATCCAGATGTGGCATTCGAAGGCGATAATTGGGCCATTGGCCAGCTTGGTGTTGATACCGCCTATCAGCAGATCGTTTTCGGGGACGAAAGTTCTGTTGGGCTAAATGTGGATGCGCTAAACGGCGGCGCAGGGGACGATCTTTTGGTTGCTGCTGCGGGTATCGATCTCGTCGACGGCGGCGCGGGACGTGACGTTTTCAAGATCACCACAGGGTCGCTTTTGTCATCGTCTTTGGACATTTTTGATGATTACCAGCCTGGCCAAAATGGAGATTTGCTGGATTTAACCAGTCTGTTTATCGTGGATCCCGATGGCGGTGGTGCCGTTGATCAACTTTCCGATTTTGTTCGCTTGTCGGCTGATGGCGTGCTTGAGGTTGATGCAAACGGCAGCGCAGTTGAAGATTTTGTTGAAGTTGTCGACCTAGGAAGCGTCTCAACAGTGTCGATTCTCTACAATTTGGATCAAATGGTGCAGCAGGAAACTTTAGTAACTGTGGTTTGAGACTCGCTTAACAACAGCGAACAGTTTTGACATTCTTAAACAGCGATGTCTTATTTGCACCCGGAGTTATTTTCCCCGTCTGGCATAATTGTTCTGCAGAAAATTGCACCTGTAAAATTTGTGTCTTTGATTACCGCATCCTTCAGATTAACGTTCGTTAAGTTAGCCTGAGCCAGGTTTGCGCCACTCAAATTGACGTTTTTCAATTTGGCGTTTGTTAGGTTCGCGCCTTGCATTTGAGCGCCGCTGAAGTTTGCTTCATTCAAATGTGCGCCCATCATTTTAGCCTTCATCAAATTTGCGCCAGACAGATTTGCAGAATTAAAGCGGGATTGGCTCAAATTGGCTCTGACGAAATTCGCCCCAGCCAGGTTTGCGCTGTTGAATCTGCCATTGCTCATATTCGCTGCGAGTAGGTTGGCGCCACTTAGGTTTGCTTCATTGAGACGCGTGTCCTGCAAGAGTGACCCTTGCAAATTTGCCTGGAAAAGATTGGCTGCAATTAGTCTCGTGAGTGACAAATTAGCATCTTTCAGATTAGCGCCGCTGAGGTTTACGCCATTCAGTTTCTTCAAGCTGAGATTTGCGCCCGACAGATCGCAACCCACACAGGACCTTTCCTTTTCGAGGCGGTCAATGCCGGAGGGGTCAAATGCGATCGCTGCGTTCATGCTAAGAGGTAAGGCGGCTATCGCTATGGTGGTTTTGAGTTTCAAGATGGCGCTCCTCACAAAATATGACTAATGGGTTTATACGCCGCGCCCCGAAAGGTGCGCGGTGTTTTATTATCTACTTCTCAAACGGCTTCCCGGTATAAGCGGGTTTAACATCGTTGCCGGTTTTCTTGTTAAACACCTTGATCATATCGTTGGTCGCGCCTGCAGCATCCGCATCCATGCTCTCAAGAGAGAACTCAGAGAACGGAAATTCTGCCGCTGAATCCGGCGCCTGTTTTTTGCGCTGAACTGGTGCTGGATATCCTTCTTCATTGGGTATTGCCATACGAGTGCGGATATTGTCCTTGGTAACATTCCAAGTCATGAAATCTTGGGCCAAGTCAAGCGGACCATCGTAGGTTTCACGAATTGCCGAATAAACAGCGGGCGCTGTGTCATGATCGTTTTGAAAATGATAGCAGACGGCGAGCCGTGGCTTTGTGAGTGTCATCATCTTGCCAAATGCTTGCGCGGCGGTGTGGCCTTGCGAGCCCACAAAAATCGCTTCCGAAGGTTCGAAGCCATATTTACGCATCATAAATTCCGGCGGAATGAAGCACTCATGTATCGCAAGGTCGGCACCGTCGGCATGTTGGCGCCACCATTTGGTTGGCAATGTATCGCTTGAGAAAGCGAACTTAAGGCCATTCCATTCGAGGACAAAGCTGACAGACTGTTCGCCATGAATTGCTGGCAATGTGCGCACGGTAACGCCGTTCTCCTCAAAGATGACATTGTTGACCGCCTTCCAGTCGAACTCGTTGACTTCAAGCTCTAAACCACGAGGGTCAACTGCGGCACCGCGTGTTGCAGCTTCCCAGGCCCACATTTTTATCATGTGTTCAGACCAGGCTTTTGTGCCCCATTCGGGTTTTACGCCGTCTGGTCCCCAAACACGTAAGGGTGTAAGGCGATTGTTGACCGGACCCGTAAAGTAGAAGGCCGGAAAATCACCTGCATGATCAAGATGTAAGTGACCCAGAAATACTTTATTGAGTTGATCGAGTGGTATCCCAAGTGCGGTGATCCTTTCGAAAGAACCAACCCCCATATCAAAGATAAATTTTTCCCCATTGCCTAATTCGACAAGAAAGCACGCTGCAGCCTGTTTCATCCGCGGTTGCGGCATACCCGTTCCGCAAGCGATGACGCGCATTTCATCTGGTTTTAAAGCTTCGGTGCCAGGATAATACACACCACGGACCGGATATGGTTCAGTGGGTGACCATTCCACCGGCTCTTTATCATGCGCGTGAGAGGCGTTTATGTAGGATCCAGAAACGTCACCCAGCATTCCGAAGCTGAATGAGAGAGAAATTGCGGAAATCGCGAATTTTCCAAGAATGCGTTTGATTTGGTGAATAGGCGTAGTCTTTTCGTGTCCCAGCATTGCCTGACCTCAGTGAGTGTTTGTTCTCTAAAAATCAAATTAAAGCATCTAAATCTAAGTTTCTAGGCCATTATTGGCGCAGGTTTTAATTTCGTGCGTCCATAGAATTCCTTGCTGACGGCCTAAAAAGCCGGGTGCTCGGTCGTAAACTGTAAATGTGATGCAAGATGTAAAAAAATACACTTTTCTGATTGAATGATGTGGCGCAAATGACTATGTTCCGCCCGCAGTTGCGCAAGCGAACAGCTTGTCATCTATTGGGGCGTGGCCAAGTGGTAAGGCAGCGGCTTTTGATGCCGCCATTCGCAGGTTCGAACCCTGCCGCCCCAGCCATCCCTTTTCATATATATATGTCTTCTCATATATATGTCTTCGCTTTCGAAGCATTTTGTGTTTATCCAGCAACCAATTGCGCGAACAATTATCGACCACAGTAAAAATACCAAACTTGAACCAATATGAATAATTGGTATTATTTTAGTTGCCTTTGAATTCGTTTCGTCCAATACTTTGCGCTTGGCGGAGGCCCCCGGAAAAAGTGAACCCAAGTTCATGCCCCGCTTGTCATGTTGCCTGCGCGCAGGTTAAGGGAGGAATATAATCATGACCAAATTCGTAAAAATCGGTGTTGCGTTCGCAGCTATGTTCGCGATGACTCAACCGGTATTCGCTGAAGCCCCGGAATCAGACGATCCGATAATTGTCGTTCAAAACAACTGGACCAGCCAATTGGTTTTATCAACCGTGGTTGGGAAGGTGCTTGAAGACATGGGGTATACTGTTGAATATGCTCCGTCAGATTCTCAGCTGCAATTCAAGGCCATTGCTGATGGTGATATGCATTTTCAGGTAGAGGCCTGGGAAGGTTCAATGAAGGGTGCGTTTGAGAAAGCAGTCGCTGAAGATGGAATGATAGATCTAGGATCTCACGATGCGGTAACCCGCGAGGAATGGTGGGTGCCAGACTACGTTGTTGAAAAATGCCCAGGGTTGCCAGACTGGAAAGCGCTTGATAAGTGCGCTGAAATCTTCGCCGTTGCGGAAACCAAACCAAAGGGGCGTTTCGTTGGACCCCCAGCTGACTGGGGTAAGAACTATGCTGAACGCGTGAAAGCTCTTGGTATGAATTTTGTCGCTGTGAATGTAGGCCAAGCCGCCACGCTATGGGCAGAACTCGATGCAGCAGCCGCGAAAAAAGAACCAATTGTACTTTTCAACTGGACACCAAACTTTGTTGAAGCGAAGCACAAAGGTATGTTTATCGACTTCCCAGATCCAGAAGGCGATAAATGCGCTAAAGATCCCTCATGGGGTATCAATCCAGATATGGTGAATGACTGCGGCGCGCCTCGCAAAGGATGGCTGAAAAAGGCCGCATGGAAAGGCCTTGAAGGCAAATATCCAGCTGCGTGGAAAGTGTTGAGCGCGATCAACTTCTCTAATGAACAGATCGCTGCGGCGTCATTGTTGGTCGATGTAGACGGCATGTCCACGGAAGAAGCGGCGGACAAGTGGATTGCTGACAATCAAGAAGTCATCAACAAATGGAAGTCGATGTAATTTGACACTTGCCCATATTCGGTGAACGCTAGACCGGGGCCGCGCGAGCGGTTCCGGTCTGCAACATAATAAGAAATATATTTGGGGCGGGTTTAATGAACGAAAGCGTTCAAATTGAATGCCGTGATGTGTGGAAGGTTTTCGGCGCTGATCCACAAGGCTTTATGAAACGTCACAATGGGGCACCCGACGACGAGGCATTTCAGTCGGAAGGTTATATTGGTGCTGTCAGAGACGTTTCATTTGACGTTTACGAAGGTGAAATTCTCATCATCATGGGGTTGTCGGGTTCTGGTAAGTCGACCATCATCCGATGTATTACCCGTTTGAACGATCCAACTGCGGGCACCATCAATTTTGAAGGTGGAGATTTGCTTGCCGCGGATGCCAAGCAGCTCATTGAAATCCGACGCCATAAAATGGGCATGGTGTTTCAGAATTTTGGACTGCTGCCTCATCGCGATGTACTATCAAATGTTGCATTCCCCCTCGAAGTTCAAGGCCTTGATAAGTCTGCGCGTGAAAAGCGTGCATTGGAAATGGTTGAACTCGTTGGACTTGGTGGGCGCGAGAGCTATTTCCCCCGCGAACTTTCAGGTGGACAACAGCAACGCGTGGGAATTGCGCGTTCGCTTGCGGTTGAACCAGATGTCTGGTTTCTCGATGAACCTTTCTCCGCACTTGATCCATTGATTAGGGCTGAAATGCAGGATGAGTTCATCCGCTTGCAAAGGCTGCTCAAAAAAACGATCGTATTTATTACACACGATTTTGAAGAAGCGACAAAGCTTGCTGATCGTATCGGGATTATGAAAGGGGGAAAGCTTGTACAAATTTCAACCCCAGAAGAGATGGTCCTAAATCCTGCGGATGACTATGTGGCTGAGTTTGCGCGCAATGCCCCACAAGACCGTATCGTGTCGGTTGGTGCTGTAATGTCCGCCGAAAACGGTCGCGATGTTGCGGCTGATCGTGTCGTTAAGGCGTCTGCAAAAATTGGTGATGTTGCAGAGCAGGTTCTTAACTCGGATTCTCCGATCACTGTAATCGATGAACAAGATTTAATTGTTGGAACAATTTCACGTGCTCAAATTTCCAAAGCGCTCTTCGGTCGAGGTGCCGCATGAGTGCCGTGAGCACGGCTACGGTTACAGCAGGCACTCAAACGGGCTGGCTCAGTCCACGTTCTCTTCTCGTCCAATGCGTCTGTGTGTTTTTGGGTGCATTGCTTTTCGCCTACATTTTCGGTTGGGCTTGGAATTGGCCAGCGGAACTTGTGGTTCCGATTAAAGAATGGATTACAAGTTTTTTTACGTGGCTAGATAAGAGCGCTACATTTGGTCTTTTTACAGTAAAAGAAGCCACTAGAACGATGGCCTGGCTTTTGAAACAGCCACTTCTTTGGTCGGAATACTTGTTGTGGAAAGGCGCAAAGCCCTTTGATCTGCTGCCTCTTTTTTGGATTATGTTTTCTGGGATCGCCGGATTTTTAATCTATCGTCGCAAAGGTGCGCGCGTTGGATTTTGGTGTGCTGCGGCAATTCTCGCAATTGTCACCGTTGACGCGCTGCCGATCATTTTGGAAGATCTGGCAAAAGCCCTCAAGAAAGAGCCTTGGCTCGCCCCTGAAGCACTTACTGGCATTTCTCAAATTCCTGGATATGTACTCGAGGCCTTGACGCCTAGAGACAAAATTAAAGCAATTCCATGGGTTGCGGTTGTTATGGGAGTCGGCATTTTTGGCCACTGGGTTGGCGGTTGGAGATGCGCGCTGCTGGCGGTCGCATGCATGAGCTACTTGGCTGTAACAGGTCTTTGGCGTGAATCGATGAAAACCTTCTCGCTAGTTGTAGTAGCGGTTCCGTTTTCTGTGCTTATTGGTTTATGGCTAGGCGTGTGGGCGACGCGTTCTAAACGGGCACTCAAGATCATCACGCCGATGTTTGATCTTATGCAAGCAACGCCTCATTTGGCATATCTGGTTCCAGTAGTGGTGATGTTTGGCGCAGGCCAAGTGCCTGCTTTAATCGCCACAGTTATTTTTGCCATGCCGCCTATGGCCAGATGCACGATCTTGGCGATCAACACGGTGCCCGAGGATGTCATTGAATCGGGCCGCATGAGTGGATGTACCGACAGTCAATTGCTTTGGAAAGTGCAGTTGCCAGCGTCTGAAAAAACGTTACTGCTAGGTGTAAATCAAGTCATCATGCAAACACTTGCCATGGTGGTGATTTGTTCTCTGGTTGGTGCGCAAGGTTTGGGTCACAAGTTACTCTTTTCTCTGCAGCAACTTAAACTTGGTTTTGCGACTATGCAGGGCATCGCGATTGTTCTTATGGCGGTTGTGCTCGATCAACTCACTCAGGCCTACGCGAATCGCACATCCGTATACTCGCATGATAGGCAGCCTGGCGTGTTTGAACGCCACAAACATCTCATCCTCTTTTCTGCAATGCTGTTGGTATCATTTATTGCCGCGTTCTATTTCCGGGATGTGTCAATTCTTGCAAAGAAGCATCTGTTGGTAACCAGTAAAGATGCTCTCGAGCTTGATAAGTCGATCAAGGCAGTGACCTTTAGTTTGATCGACTACATTCGGCCAATTCGTGATTTCATCACCGTTTACTTATTAATACCAGTGCGTGATTTATGCCACGCAATGCCATGGTCTGCGGTTGTTGCCGTAATTGCCGCAGTGAGTTATCGGCTTGGTGGCTGGCAGCTCGCGGCTCTCAATGCTGGTCTCATAATTTGCATAATTCTCCTGCCAGGTAACTGGGGGTTCGCTTCTACGACGTTCTACTTTGTGTCTTCGGCACTTATGTTCTGTGTCGCAATCGGTGTGCCGATTGGTATATGGGCAGCACATTCACCGCGCGTCGCGCGCGTAGTTATGCTGATATGTGATACGCTGCAAACGTTCCCGTCTTTCATTTATCTGGTGCCGGCAATCATGTTGTTTAGGGTTGGCGAATTGGCGATCATATTCGCCATTGTGCCTTACGCGACCGTGCCAGCGATCCGGTATACCTATTTGGGCCTTAAGCTTATCCCTCCAGTGACCGTCGAAGCATCACAAATGGCAGGCACCACTCAATTACAACGACTATGGAAAGTGCAGCTTCCCATTGCTTTGCCCGAAATCATGCTGGGTGTAAACCAAACCATAATGATGGCACTTGCCATGACCGCGATTACCGCCTTGATTGGCGGGCAGGATTTAGGCCAGGAAATCTACCGTGCGCTACCCACCAGCGATGCGGGACGCGGGGTTATTGCGGGGCTTGGTATCGCAACCCTTGGTATTGTGGGTGACCGCTTGATTGGCGCTTGGGCGGCGCAGCGCAAAAAAGACCTAGGACTGGAGTAAAGTCTTACGGATTGAAAGGAGCACGGATGCTCCCCAACGACTTGAAGAGATTCTTTCAACCGATTGTTGGTGTCGTGCTGGTCTTGGCACTTGCAACGGTCTCTCCAGAAAATGCAAAAGCCGAGCAAGTTGATCTAGAAATTGTATTGGCCGTTGATGCGTCGGGCAGCATTAACCGTGCGGAATATGCGCTCCAGATGAAGGGCTATGCCGATGCCTTTCGTGAGCCTTCCATTCACACGGCAATTCGCTCCGGTCCGCATGGCAAAGTTGCGGTTGCGCTCATGCTTTGGTCAGATGCTGCATTTCCCAAACACGCAACTGAATGGTATGTTCTGTCGACCCCGCGCTCAGCTGAAAACTTTGCCCGTGTGCTGGAAACGTTCCAAGGGCATTCTGGGCGTGATCGTGGAATTGGCGGCGGCGGCACAGGAATAGGTGATGGCGTTCGCTATGCCTCAGAAATGTTGCGTAAAAACGCCTTTGAAGGTGTGCGTAAGGTCATTGACGTCTCTGGCG
>JBPCVX010000279.1:0-10792 GCA_051010095.1 Hyphomicrobiales bacterium | reverse complement strand
GTTTTTGTGCTTACAATCTTATAGCCCGCTGCATTGGGGACTCGTATGCGAGCTTGCCATTTTGGGCGTTTCAAGTTCTCGCGCTTGTAGATAATGACCCTACCATCACCCTTTAGATCAATTTTTGTCTTAGATGTTGCCATTTGAACCACTCATAGCAGTGTCAAATGATTGTACTAGGTCACAGAAAAAAGTTGAAACAAATTTGTGCATGTTTTGTAAAGGGCAATTTTGCAAAGAAAACGGAAATTTCATAAATGTGAAAATCGTTAATACATTGATTTTATTGTAAATAATTGGCGCACCCGACAGGATTCGAACCTGTGACCTCTGCCTTCGGAGGGCAGCGCTCTATCCAGCTGAGCTACGGGTGCCGAGAAGTGCCTCTCGTTTAGCCTATTGTGTGGGCTGCGGCAATTGATTTGAGATGACTGGCCGCAGATCCTTGTGCGCGATTGCTTGTGGGCGGTGGTGCGCGCGGTGTGGCATCTCAAGATGTGCAGTGGCATAGTAAGCACATGTCTGATGCACACGCTTCCATAAAGTCTGGTGACCACATTTATCTGGTTGATGGGTCATCTTATATTTTTCGCGCCTACCATGCCCTGCCACCGCTGAGCCGCAAATCGGATGGCCTGCCCGTAGGTGCTGTATCCGGTTTCTGCAATATGCTCAACAAGCTGTTGCATGACGCCGCAAAGGGCGATGATGCGCCAACCCATCTGGCGGTGATTTTTGATTATTCTTCGAAATCGTTTCGCAACGAAATCTATCCTGAATACAAGGCGCATAGACCTGAGGCGCCTGAGGATTTGCGCCCACAATTTGGCATAATCCGGCAGGCAACGCGCGCGTTTAATGTGCCGTGCATTGAGATGGAAGGTTATGAAGCTGACGACATCATCGCAACTTATGCTCAGCAAGCCGAAGCCGCTGGCGCGACGGTGAAAATTATCTCATCAGATAAAGATCTGATGCAACTCGTTACCGACAAGGTCGTCATGTATGACCAGATGAAAGACCGAGTTTTTGCCTCAGACGATGTTGTGGAGAAATTTGGCGTGCCGCCTGAAAAGATGATCGATCTGCAGGCGATGGCAGGCGACAGTGTGGACAATGTTCCGGGCGTTCCCGGCATTGGGGTAAAGACCGCCGCTCAATTGCTGGAGGAATACGGTGATCTTGACCAGCTTTTGGCACGTGCGAGCGAGATCAAACAAAACAAACGCCGTGAAAATCTGATCGAGTTTGCTGATCAGGCGCGTCTGTCTCGAGAGTTGGTAACACTTAAAACGGACGTGCCGGTTGAGGAGTCGATTGCGGATTTTGGAGTTGTGGAACCTAACGCAAAGGAACTTGTTGGCTTTCTCAAAGCCATGGAATTTACGACACTTACCAAGCGCATCGCCGCAGAGCTTGATGCGGATGCAGATGAGATCGCGCCCGTCGATATTGAGATAAAGCATTGGGAGGCATCGGAAGCCGAAGCGGAAATTGGTGATGGTGATGAGGTCGAACCAACCCCGCAAAATGGCGCTCTGTTATGGGCGCAGGCTGCACGCGAAGTTGATATTGACACCCAGGCCTATGAGACAGTGACAACACCTGAAGCGCTCGATCAATGGATCGCAGAAGTGCGAGATGTTGGCTATGTGGCGTTTGATACAGAAACCAATTCCCTTGATGCGATGCAGGCCGATCTTGTTGGGTTTTCGCTTTCAAGCGTGCCTGGGAAGGCGTGTTATGTGCCGCTTGCGCATGGGGGAGCATCGGACGATTTGTTGGATTTGGAGAACGATAAACCTGATCAGATTGCAGAAACTGAAGCTCTTTCACGCTTGAAGGAACTTCTCGAAGATCCCGGAATTTTGAAGATCGGGCAGAATATCAAGTACGACATGCTGGTGATGAAGCAACGCGATATTTCTATTGCGCCACTTGATGACACGATGTTGCTTTCTTATGCGCTTGACTCTGGCCGCAATGGTCATGGCATGGACGAGCTTTCGCAGATTCACCTTGATCACAAGCCGATCTCATTTTCCGATGTTGCTGGCAGCGGGCGTGCGCGAATTACCTTCGACAAGGTTCCACTTGATAAGGCGACGGCCTATGCGGCGGAAGATGCCGACATTACATTGCGGCTGTGGATGATATTGAAACCCAGGCTGACGGCAGAGGCGAAAGCGACAGTATATCAAAAGCTTGAACGCCCGCTTGTGCCGGTTCTGGCCGCCATGGAAGGGAATGGCATCACCGTGGACAGAACGGTGTTAGCGCGGCTTTCGGGTGAATTTGCGAAAATCATGGCGACCCGTGAAGAGGAGATCTACGAACTTGCCGGAGAGAACTTCAACATCGGATCACCGAAACAACTCGGCGAGATCATGTTTGGTAAACTCGGTTTGGAAGGTGGCAAAAAAACTGCAACCGGCGCCTGGAGTACCGGGGCAGATGTGCTCGACGGTCTGGCCGCGCAAGGCCATGATCTGCCGATGAAGGTTCTGGAATGGCGTCAGCTTGCCAAGCTTAAAAGCACCTACACGGATGCGCTGCCAGAGTTCATAAATCCCGACACCGGGCGCGTGCATACTTCTTATGCCATGGCCTCCACGTCCACAGGGCGACTTTCATCATCAGACCCAAACTTGCAAAATATTCCTGTGCGTACAGAAGAGGGCCGGCGCATCCGCACAGCTTTTGTTGCCCCAAAAGGGCGCAAGTTGATCAGTGCCGATTACAGCCAAATTGAATTGCGCGTACTCGCTCATGTGGCCGATATTCCACAGCTTCGACAAGCCTTTGCCGATGGTCTTGATATTCATGCAATGACCGCATCAGAGATGTTCGACACCCCTGTGGAAGGCATGGATCCAATGGTGCGCCGGCGTGCGAAAGCCATTAATTTCGGGATCATCTATGGTATTTCAGCGTTTGGCCTGGCCAATCAACTCGGTATAGCGCGCGCTGAGGCATCACAATATATCAAGACCTATTTTGAGCGGTTTCCAGGTATCCGGGAATATATGGATGCCACGAAAGCGTATTGCCACGAACACGGATATGTAGAGACAATATTTGGGCGGCGCTGCCATTTTCCGCGCATTCAATCTGGCAATCCGCATGAGCGCTCATTCCAAGAACGTGCTGCGATCAACGCACCTATTCAGGGATCTGCGGCTGATATCATTCGCAGGGCAATGGTACGCATGCCAAATGCTCTTGCCGATGCCGGCCTTGGAGCGCGCATGCTGTTGCAGGTACATGATGAACTCATCTTCGAGGCAGATGAAGCAGAAGTCGACGCAACAATTGAGACTGCGGTGAATGTTATGGAAACTGCACTAGAACCTGCAATGAAACTTGCGGTTCCGCTAAAAGTTGATGCGCGCGCGGCGGATAACTGGGAAGAAGCACATTAACTCAAGATTTGAGTTTTAATGACTCATGCCGGAAACGGATTGGGTTTGACCAGCCAGCAGGCAATGCACGTATTGTTGTATCTTGGATCTGTAGTCCGATTTGCTGAGTTCACCGCCAAGCAGCATTTTGAACAATGAATAGTTAATGATTTCAAGCATATCGCGAGCTGATTTCACATCGAAGTCAGATATCAGTGCACCGCGTAATTTCATTTCACGCAAGAGTACTTCGACTGGATTGTAACTAATGGACAATTGAGACCGAAACTTTTGTCGGGCTGTGATATTCTTGCGATCTTCAAATGCTTCGAGTGCGTAATTCCATGTGTGTTCATCGACCCGTTCCAGAGCTGCATCCACTATCTCTGCAAGCAGATTTGTGGTGGCTTCGGTGGGGTTTGCGCCGCCCGTCTGAGGCAAATTTTTTTCATGCAGCTGATTGACATCTCTGTTGTCTTCTTCAACCAATAAATCGAAGAGCAATTGCTGCTTGGTTCCGTAGTATTTGTGAACAGTTGGTGGTGAAACCGCGGCGCGATCAGCAATATCCTTGATTGTAGAAGCAGCGTAACCGCGCTCGGAAAATAAATCTCGCGCAGCATCAAGTATACGGTCTCGACGTTGTTGTTTTTGTCTTGTTCGAAGGCCTAATGATTCGCTCATTTTATAAATTCTCTTCTCAAATTTTTTTGTTAGTATTTGAGTTCTTAAAAAGATACTGGAAAACGAGAGATAAAATCTTTCTCACGCTGCAATAATTATACTACTTAAAAGTGTGACTATTCACAATAAGCAATTATTAAGAGCATTTAATAGGTGACGAACGGACGCAACCGATCCGAAAACGAGCCAGTTTTAGCGCAAGTTAATCCGAGTTTTGGTGCTAAGCGGCAGGATGAAACGGCTTTCCCAGAGATGCTGGTGCGTTCAGACGGATCTTCGTGGCATCACGCGAGATAAGCGTCAGCACGATGATGGTCGCAAGATATGGCAAGGTGGCCACCAAGTGCGATGACACTTCAAAGCCGAGCGCCTGAATATGCAGTCCCATGATTGTAATGCCGCCAAACAGATAGGCACCCGCCATGACACGTCCCGGCCGCCAGGTGGCAAACACTACCAGTGCGAGCGCGATCCACCCGCGCCCGGCGGTCATGTTTTCTGCCCATTGCGGTGTGTAGACCAATGAGAGGTATGCGCCCGCCAGCCCGGCGCACGCGCCGCCAAACATTACCGCCAAGTAGCGGATGGCGATCACTTTATACCCAAGAGCGTGGGCGGCCTCATGGCTTTCGCCAACAGCACGCAGGATCAGACCGCCGCGCGTGCGGTAGAGGAAATATGAAATCGCTGCAAACAACACGAACGACGCGTAGATTAGAATATCGTGGGCAAACAATAATGGACCAAGTATAGGAATGTCTGACAGGCCCGGAATGTCCAGCGGCTTTAGGCCGTTAATCGGTGTGCCCACATATGCAATGCCCAAAAAGGCAGACAGCCCGATGCCGAAGATTGTCAGCGCCAACCCGGTAGCCACCTGATTGGTGAGCAGCGACAAGGTGAGAAAGCCGAAAATCAACGAAAGCGCAATGCCCGCAGCTATTGCTGCCAATACGCCGATATAGGGATTTCCGGTGAGCACTGTGGCGATGAAGCCGGTCACCGCGCCGATGAGCATCATGCCTTCTACACCGAGGTTTAAAACGCCGGATTTTTCTGTGATCAACTCGCCAAGTGCTGCAAACACCAAAGGCGTGCCCGCTTGAATAGCGCCGACCATAATCGCAATTGTTGCATCAATACCGTCCATCAGGCCCGCGCCTCCTTTTCACCAGCGCCGATCAACCGGATGCGGTAGCGCACCAAAACGTCTGATCCGAGCACGAAAAACAATAACAACCCCTGAAACACCCCGGTGACGGCGAGCGGGAGATTGAGATTAAGCTGCAGTGATTCACCGCCTAAATACATCAGCGACATGAGCAGGCTCGCCAGGAAAATTCCGAATGGGTGCAACCGGCCAAGGAAAGCAACAATGATGGCCGCGAACCCGTATCCTGGTGAAATTGTTGGCTGCAATTGCTGGATGGTGCCCGCAACTTCAATGAGGCCGGCAAGGCCCGCCAGTGCGCCGGAGGTTAGCAGGCTCAACCACACAATCGCCTTGCGGCTAAAGCCCGCGTAAGCCGCTGCTGCCGGTGCCTGGCCCGCGACAGACACTTTAAATCCCAGAAAGGTTTTTGACATGAAGAACCACACGCAAATGAGCGCGACCACGGCGACAAACACCCCGCTGTGCAATCTGGTTCCCTCAATCAGCGGAGAGAATATCGCCAAATCACCAAAAATACGGGTTTCGGGAAAGTTGAAGCCTTCCGGGCTGCGCCATGGCCCATGCACCAAATAACCCAATATTTGTACGGCCACATACGTGAGCATCAGGCTGGTCAAAATTTCGTTTGCGTTAAAGCGGTTCTTCAAAAATGCCGGAATTGCCGCATAGGCGAGCCCGCCGAACGCGCCAGCGATCAACATAAGAGGAAGTGTGATAATGGTCTCTTCGCCCCAAAAGGCCAGCGCCATGCCGCCACCGCAAATCGCGCCAAACGTTAACTGGCCCTCAGCGCCGATGTTCCAGACATTCGCTTTAAAACCGATCATCAACCCGAGTGCGCAGAGCAAGAGAGGCGTTGCCTTGAGAAGCCATTCAGAAAAGCCATAGAAACTCGTCAGCGGTTTAATGAAGAATGTGTAGAGCGCCACCAGTGGGTCGGTTCCAAGAGCGGTGAACAGCAGAATGCCTGCCACGACTGTTAGCCCCGCTGCGATCAACGGTGCTGCATATTGCATGTTCTTGGAAACAGACGCGCGGGGTTCCAACCTAAGCTGCATGGCCTGCCTCCTCTTCACTGAATTGCCCCGACATCCACAAGCCCAGTTCCTCGATATTGGCATCAGATGTTGCTCGTGATGGGCTCAAACGTCCCTCCGCGATCACCACGATCTTGTCGCAGATTTCGAAAAGCTCATCGAGATCTTCAGATACAACCACCACCGCTGTGCCGTTTGCGGCCAGATCGATAATTTCCTGCCTGATGGCCGCCGCCGCCCCAACATCGACACCCCAGGTGGGGTATCCCAAAATCAGCAATTCGGGCTCTTGCATAATTTCGCGGCCCATAATGAATTTCTGCAGATTACCGCCGGAAAGCGAGCGCGCTTCTGCTTCAATACCCACCGAACGCACGTCGAAATTTTTACGAATTCGGGTTGCCAGGTCATCGGTCTGGTCACGATTAACGAGCCCGTTGGATACAAGTCCCTTGTGGGCTCCGGTGAGAAGTGTGTTCTGCGCCAGGCTCATTTCAGGCACAGATCCACGGCCAAGGCGTTCTTCGGGCACGAAGGCCAGGCCCATCAGGCGGCGTTTATCAGGCGTCATCGTGCCAACGGGCTTGCCGTGAACCACCACCATGTTGGCATCGCTTACAAGGCTTTCTCCGTTCAGCGCTGAAAGAAATTCCTTTTGCCCGTTGCCGGCAACACCTGCAATGCCGAGCACTTCGCCCTTGGGCACGGTCATGGAGATGTTCTTAAGATCAGTGCCAAGTGGATCATCGGATGGCAGAGACAGGTTGTGCACTTCTAATAGCGGTTCGCCTGTAGATGGTTTGCTTTCTCCGGTTGCTTTTTTCGTGACCGGAAGTTCAGATCCAATCATCATTTCTGCAAGGCTTTTGGGCGTTTCTTCCTTTGGGGTGCAGTGGGCGGTCACCTTGCCAAGGCGCAATACGGTGGCAGTGTCGCACAGCGCTTTAATCTCATCGAGCTTGTGTGAAATGTAAAGAATGGAACAGCCTTCGGAGGCCAGCCTGCGCAAGGTTTCAAAAAGCTTTTCAACTTCCTGCGGGGTAAGCACGGATGTTGGCTCATCCATAATCAGTAGTTTGGGGTTTTGCACCAGACAGCGGATGATCTCGACGCGCTGGCGCTCACCAACTGATAATGCGTGCACATGCTGGTGCGGGTTGATCGGCAAGCCGTAGCGTTCAGAAATTTCACCAATTTCGCTGGCGAGTTTTGAGAGATCATGGTCGGGATCAATGCCAAGGGAAATATTTTCAGCAACCGTGAGGGTCTCAAACAAGTTGAAGTGTTGAAACACCATGCCAATGCCAAGCGTGCGTGCTGCGTTCGGGTTGGCCACGTGAACGGCTTCGCCCTGCCACAGCATGGTGCCGTGGTCTGGCTTAACAACCCCATAGATGATTTTCACCAGGGTGGATTTGCCTGCGCCGTTTTCCCCCAACAGCGCGTGGATTTCGCCCGGCATCACCGTGAGATCAACATGATCGTTTGCCAAGCAACCAGGATACTGCTTGGTGATCTCCTTCATTTCCAGCTGCGGTGTCTCCACCTCTTCCCCCTTAAGCCCCGGCACTTATTGTGCGCGATGTAAGCGTTTTAGTACATAATTTTATCTGGTTTATCCTGCCATTCCTGAAATACGGCCTGTGCTTCAGCAAGCTCCAGATGCACGGTTTCAATGCTGCGTTCAGAAATCGGCTTTGGTACTTCGAGATAGAGAAACTCGTCATCAAAACCGATCTCGGCTGCTTCTTGGCGTGTGTTGGCGAAATAGAGCGCATCAAGCCTTGCCCAATAAATTGCCGCTAGACACATGGGACAGGGCTCGCAACTTGAATAGATGATGCACCCTTGCAGCGAATAGTCACCAAGCTTCTTGCATGCCTCGCGAATGGCAACAACTTCTCCATGGGCGGTTGGGTCGTTGCAGGATGTGACCTGGTTAAACCCCTCCGCGATCACTTCGCCATCCTTGACGATGACTGCGCCAAACGGGCCGCCAGCATTTGCGCGCATCTGTTGTGCGGAAAGTTCAACTGCACGCCGCAAGTGTTTTTGATGTTCGCTCATGTGTGCACCTCATCAGGCTTCTTGCTTGTTACGCGTTCTACTGCTTCCAGAATACGCTCTGGTGTGGCGGGTGCATCAAGATGCGGAAAGACTTTGTGATCGCTTGCAGCGGAAACCGCATCACTTAGGGCTGATAGCACGGAAAGCGCCAGCATCAATGGCGGCTCGCCAACGGCCTTCGAGCGGTAGATCGTGTCTTCCACGTTGCGACCTTTTTCCCAAATGGAAATATTGAAATGGTCGGGCCGGTCGCTGGCGCACGGGATCTTGTAAGTGGAAGGGGCGTGGGTTTTCAATGCGCCGCTGTCATCCCACCATAGTTCTTCCGTGGTGAGCCAGCCCATGCCCTGTATAAAGCCGCCTTCGATTTGGCCTAAATCAATCGCCGGGTTCAGCGATTGGCCACAATCGTTCAGGATATCCACTGCGCACACTTTGTTTTCGCCTGTCAGGGTGTCGATCACCACTTCTGAAAGGGCAACCCCGTAAGAGAAATAGAAGAACGGGCGACCCTGATTTGTGGAGGCGTCCCAGTGTAATTTTGGTGTTTTGTAAAAACCGGTTGATGAAAGCGAGATGCGCGCCATATAGGCCGCCATCACCAGATCTTTGAACGCCATCTCCTCATTGCCGATGAGCACCCGGTTGGGCTTAAACACCACTTGGTCTTCGGCCACGTTGTGGGTTTCAGCAGCAAAGGCGATGAGCCGCTGCTTGATGGTGCGCGTTGCTGCCTGGGCAGCCATTCCGTTTAGGTCTGAACCTGATGAGGCTGCCGTCGCCGATGTGTTGGGCACTTTGCCCGTTGTGGTGGCGGTGATTTTTACGTGCTCGACGTCGATCTGGAATTCTTCCGCCACGACCTGGGCGATTTTAGTGAACAGGCCTTGGCCCATCTCCGTTCCACCATGGTTGAGGTGCACCGAGCCGTCTTTATAGACATGCACAAGGGCGCCCGCCTGGTTGAGGTGGGTGGCGTTAAAGGAAATGCCGAATTTTACCGGCGTCAGCGCCAGGCCTTTTTTGAGGATTTTGTTTTCCGCGTTGAAGCTGTCAACCGCTGCGCGCCTGTCATGATAACCGCTGATTTCAACAAGCTCATCGGTGATTTCTGCAAGAATATTGTCCTCAACCTTCATGTGATAAGGGGTGAGGTCGCGGCCTTCACTGCCATAATAATTGATGCACCGCACGTCCAGCGCATCACGGCCCAGATGATGGGCAATGTGATCGATCACGCGTTCAATGCCGGCCATGCCCTGAGGTCCACCAAAGCCGCGAAAAGCGGTGTTCGAGACCGTATGGGTGTGGCAGCGATGCGAGGTGATGCGCGCGTTTTCCAGAAAGTAGGCATTGTCTGCATGGCACAGTGCGCGATCGGAAACTGCGGTTGAAAGATCGGATGAACAACCAAAGCGCGACATTTGCTCAAAGGTGATCCCGCAAATGCGGCCATCATCTCCAAAGCCCACATCATACGCGATCTTAAAGTCATGGCGCTTGCCGGTCATGATCATGTCATCATCGCGGTCGAGCCGTAACTTGGCGGGCTTGCCCGTGGCGTTCGCGGCAAGCGCTGCGATGGCAGCAAACAGGGCCGGCTGGCTTTCCTTGCCGCCAAACGCGCCGCCCATACGGCGCACTTGCACGTTCACCGCATTGTCTGGCACGCCCAATACCTTCGCCACATTATGTTGCACTTCAGATGGGTGCTGGGTGGATGACCAGACAAACATATCGCCGTCTTCACCAGGGATGGCGTAGGCGATGTGGCCCTCCAGATAGAAATGATCCTGCCCGCCAAGAGTGAGCGTTCCTTGCAGGCGATGTTTCGCATCAGCCAAGCCTTTGTCGGCATCACCAATGCGATAGGTTTCAGGTTCAAACAGAAAATGCTTTTGCGCCATTGCCTCATCAATACTGAGTATGGCGGGGAGCTCTTCATATTCGATCTCAGCCTCATCGGCGGCGCGGCGCGCATTGGCCAAAGTGTCGGCGGCCACCGCGAACACTGATTGACCAGCATAGATGACTTCTTGTTCAGCAAATACCGGATCATCGCCGAACACAGGGCTTGCATCGTTTTCGCCTGGAATATCACCAGCCGTTAACACGCACGCAACACCTTTGCTGGTGCGCACTGCTGAAAGATCCATCGAGACAACCCGCCCATGGGCGATGGGGCTCTGGGCCACATAAACGTGGAGTGTGCCACGGGTTTCGGGGATGTCATCAATATAGGTTGCATCCCCGCTCACATGTTTGTGGGCTGAATCATGTTCGCGCGATGTATGCACACCTCCTGAGATCACATCAGACATGGTGCACCTCCAGGGCTGCGCTTTCTCCGCTCTCTTGCAAATAAAACCGCAGCAGAATGTTTTGGGCAGCCTTCATCCGATAATCAGCACTTGCGCGCATATCGGTCA
>JBPCVX010000278.1:0-3925 GCA_051010095.1 Hyphomicrobiales bacterium | reverse complement strand
GGGTTGCTGATAATCATCCAGTGCCTGTTTGTAGATTGTGTTGGCCTTTTCCATGGCGGTTGGAGAGCCTGCTTCAAGCCAGCTTTCATGATTGCGCCAATCTGAAACGATAGGCGCATAAAAGGCTGTTTTATAGCGGTCTTGGGTGTGTTGGGTTCCAAAGAAATGACCAGCTGGCCCAACTTCGCGCATGGCCTCAAGCGCTAACTCTTCATCGTTAATCGTGACGGGTTTCAGGAACTCAGCCACCATTTGCAGCAGATCGACATCAAGAATGAGTTTTTCAAACGATGCTTGGAGGCCGCCTTCCATCCATCCCGCTGCATGTTTTATGAGATTTCCATGCCCCATGGTGACCCCCCAAAGAGAGAACACAGATTCGTAGGCTGCCTGCGCATCCACAGTGTTTGACGCATTCACATTTGACGTGCGGTAAGGCACGCCATATTTACGCGCAAGCTGGCCGCCAATAATCGCCGTTTTCATGTATTCAGGTGTGCCGAAAGCAGGTGCGCCCGATTTCATATCAACATTGGAGGTAAAGCCGCCATAGATGACCGGCGCTCCAGGGCGCACAAGCTGGGTCATCACCATTCCTGCCAGTGCTTCCGCATTTTGTTGGGCGAGCGCGCCTGCAAGAGTTACTGGTGCCATGGCACCTGCTAAAGTGAACGGCGTAATGACAATCACTTGATTGCGCGATGACATGTTGATGATGCCGTTCAACATAACATCATCCAGCCGCAATGGTGATGATGAATTGATGATTGACAGCAATGAGGGCTCTCGCTCCAGCTGCTCATCGGTCACGCCGCGCACGATGCGCGTCATCTCAATACCATCTGTGATACGCTCTTCGCCCAGTGAATAGGCGTGGAAAACTTTGTCTGTAAATTTTGCAAAATCGCGGATGGATTCCAAGTGGCGGATGGATGCGTGGCGGTCAACCGGTTCAACGGGGTAGCCGCCGATCAAATGAATGATGTTAAAGTACTGACAGAGCTTGAGAAAGTTTTGGAAATCTTGCGTGTTGCCATCCCGGCGGCCGAGGTCAAGGTCATGGCTGGCGACTGGGCTGCCGACCAGGCAGTTGGCCATCCAGCTACCTCCGATCTGAAGGTTGTGTGCCGGGTTGCGCGCGTGCAGCGTGAACTCGGATGGCGTGGTTTTAATAACCTCTTCCACCATCGCCCGATCAAGTCGCACCCGGTCGGAGCTGGGGTCCACTTCAGCACCCGATTTCCTCAAGATTGCCTTGGCGTCTTCATTGATGAAATCAATGCCTATTTGTTCCAACACATCCAGGGAGGCATCGTGAATGTGCTGCAATTCATCCTCGGACACGATTTGCATAGGTGGATAAGGGTTGCGCGGCTGCCTCCAAGGTAATTGCTCAATAGCGCCGCCTTCGGGGGCTTCTTGTGCACGCGCTCTATTGCGTGCACGCAGCGAATTCTCACGTCTTCCCCGTCTTGGAGCAGGTGCTGTTGGTTCTGCTTCCATTTTTTCCCCCAATATTATGAATGGTTATTATTACTCCGCTGCCAGCCTTGCCGCTTCTGCAACAGCTGCCACCTCAGGATCATTTTCGACTTGTGCGGTGAGCCATTTTTCAAAACGCTGAATCTTCGTCTTGTGTCGGTGCGCACTCTCGTAAACGACTTTCCAGGAATGGGCGCATGGCACGTGCATATCGAACGGGCACACCAGTTTTCCGCTCTCTATATCTTCAGCTGCAAACGGCCACATGGTCATGGCGACACCCTTGCCATCGGCGGCGGCTTGCAACGCCATTACGTAGCTGTCGAATGATAGTTTCCTGGAAGGTTGAAGATCATCAAGACCCGCTTTCTCCAACCATGCAGTCCAGTCTTCTTCTGCAGTGTAGACATGAATAAGCGCATGTTGGCGCAAATCCTCAGGTGTCTTTAACGGCACATCACCATGCACTAGTGCCGGGCTGCACACAGGCACCATTGATGATGGGAACAAGTCGCGCGAATAAAGCCCTTGCGTTTTGCGGCGCGACAAAATGAACCCGATATCAACATTTCCACGGTCAAAATCCCAATCCAAATGCGACGTTGATAGGCGTACTTGCATATCCGGATAGCGTTTTTCAAAATCGTATAGTTTCGGAATAAGCCACTTTAGCGCAACGGTGACATAAACTTGCACGGTGAGCTCATTGTCGGCTTCGCCTGCATTAATGCGCCTGGTTTGCTCTTCGATCTGGTCAAATGCATTGCGCACGACGGGGAAATAAGCATACCCAGCCGTGGTCAACTCTACCGGGCGCTTGTCGCGCTTAAACAGCAGCAAGCCGAGCTGTTCTTCAAGGGCGCGAATTTGATGGCTAATAGCCGAGCGGGTTACATTCAATTCATCGGCTGCGGCACGGAAAGAGCACGTGCGGGCGACGGCTTCAAAAGCCATAAGGGCACGCATCGGAGGAAGACGGCGTCTGGCCAATTTATTTCACCTTATCAAAAACCTAAATTTCCCGAACCGCATGAATAAATGACGAAAAATGGAATTAATGCGTAAGCCTTTGTTGATTGAGTTTCACCCCATGGTGAAAAAATTCCTGTATCGCCCGCGACCCAATTGTGCACAAAGTCGACATTATTGAGGTATGTTGAAGCTCTCATAAAGGGTGGGGATGACGATATGAGTGTTTTAGAAGACACAATCAAACGCAGAGGCGGGCGGGCTGCGCGAAAGGCTTTGCGCGCTGCACCTATTCCACTGGAAGAGGCAGCGGTTAAGCCAGGTATGGTCGGTGGCTGGTTTAAACCATTGAAAGATGAGGACATGCAGCGCATCCATGAAGCTGCTCTTGATATTCTTGAAACCGTTGGTATTTCAGATTGCATCGACAGCGCGGTTGAGTATTTGACCGCCGCAGGGTGCGAATACCGAGATGGTCGCATGCGTTTTCCACGTGCTGTGGTTGAGGATGTGGTTGCCAAAGCAAACCGCAGCTTCACGCTCTATGGCCAAGATCCCAAGCATGACATCACACCCTCTGGCAAGAAGGTGCATTTTGGCACTGCAGGTGCCGCCGTTCATATCGCCGAGCCTGAGACGAATTCCTACCGTGAAAGTTTGCTGGAAGATTTGTATGATGCTGCTCGTATCGCCTCGAACTGCGACCATATTCATTTTTTCCAACGCCCCGTTGTGGCGCGCGATATGGAAGACCCGCGCGATCTTGACCTTAACACCGCCTATGCATGCCTTTCCGGCACCACCAAACATGTGGGCACAAGTTTCGTAGAACCCGATCATGTGAAAGAAGCACTTAAAATGGTGCACATGATTGCTGGGAGCGAAGAGGCATGGCGGGCACGGCCTTTCATGTCCATGTCATGTTGCTTCGTCGTACCACCCATGAAGTTTGCTGAAGATGCGTGCCGCTGTTTGGAACAAGCCGTGTTGGGCGGAATGCCTGTATTGCTGTTATCCGCGGGCCAGGCGGGGGCGACAAGCCCTGCAGCTCTTGCTGGCGCTGTTGTTTTGCAAGTGGCGGAATGTCTTGCAGCGCTTGTGTATGTGAATGCCATCGTACCCGGAGCGCCGGCGATCTTCGGCCCGTGGCCGTTTGTATCTGACCTGCGCACTGGTGCTATGTCTGGCGGCTCAGGCGAGCAGGCCTTGTTAACAGCCGCTTGTGCGCAGATGGGCCACTTCTACGATCTTCCAACTGGATCTGCGGCCGGCATGTGTGATTCCAAAATGCCCGACATTCAAGCTGGTTATGAGAAAGGCCTTACCGCAGCCCTGGCGGGCACAGCAGGGCTTAATCTGGTGTATGAATCTGTTGGCATGCATGCAAGCTTGCTCGGGTTCTGCTTTGAGAGCTTGTTGATTGATAATGATATGATCGGCGCGATTAACCGCAATGTGCGCGGTATCGAAGTAA
>JBPCVX010000277.1:0-13916 GCA_051010095.1 Hyphomicrobiales bacterium | reverse complement strand
CACTGCCCGAGTTTGAAGCATTGCGCGATCGTGGACGAGACATCAAAAACCATGTTCTCGAACATTTGGATTTGTACCTGGAAGCCTTTGAGACCCGCGTTCTTGAAGCGGGTGGACATGTGCATTGGGCGACAAGTGCCTCCGATGCTCAGCGCATAATCACTGATATTTGCAAGTCCCATAACGCCAAGACGGTGACCAAGGGCAAATCGATGATCTCAGAAGAGGCCGGTATCAATGAGGCACTCATTGCAGCGGGCATCACGCCGGTTGAGACGGATTTGGGCGAATATATTATTCAGCTGCGCGGTGAAACACCTAGCCACATCATCGCACCCGCAGTGCATTTGACGAAAGAACAGATTGAAGAGGATTTCCGCGCCCAACATACAGATCTCCCGGCAGATCGCAATTTGGACGAGCCTGCCTCTTTGGTGCACGAGGCGCGCGAAGTGCTGCGCAAGAAATATCTTGAAGCAGATATCGGCATTACGGGTGCTAATTTTCTGGTGGTCGAGACGGGAACATCTGTGATCGTCACTAATGAAGGCAATGGCGATCTCACACAAAATCTGCCCAAAGTTCATATCGCCATCGCATCAATTGAGAAGATTGTACCCACCCTTGAAGATGCAAGCACGTTGATCCGTCTTCTCGCGCGTTCTGCAACGGGGCAAGAAATCTCAACCTACACAACTTTTTCAACCGGCCCAAGACGGCTGGGTGATCTTGACGGCCCCAATGAATACCATGTCGTGCTGCTGGATAATGGCCGTTCTGATATGATCGGTACAGAGTTTCAGGAGATGCTGCGCTGTATCCGCTGCGGTGCATGTTTAAACCATTGCCCAGTTTATCAGGCGGTTGGCGGGCATGCTTACGGCTGGATTTATCCTGGACCTATGGGATCTGTCCTCACCCCTTCACTAATTGGTGTTGATGAAGCAGGGCAACTTCCAAACGCTTCTACTTTTTGCGGGCGTTGCGAAGAAGTGTGCCCAATGCGTATTCCTCTGCCGAAAATGATGCGCCACTGGCGTGAGCGAGAGTTTGAAAAACACCTCACACCCAATTCTGTCCGCAGCAGTCTTGGAATTTGGCGCTGGCTGGTTGCGCGGCCAAAGCTCTATCATCGGGTAATGGGCCTTGCCGCACGTGGCTTAAGTCTTATGGGCGGCAAATCGGGCCGTGTTGCGCGTTTACCATTGGCTGGTGGATGGACAAAGCATCGCGACATGCCTACGCCCCAAGGAAAGACGTTCCAAGCACTATGGAGGGAGCGTGAAAAAAATGGCTAATTCTGATGAAAATTCAGCACCGAACAACCAAGACGCCCGCAATGCGATGCTCACAAAAATTCGCCGGGTGCAGGCTACCGATCAACTCGATGCCAAGCGGCGTCAGGCCGTGCTTGACCGATTGAAGGTTCATCCGCGCAACATCGTTCCCAAGCGCGGAGATGGCGACACGCAACACCATGTGGAACTGTTCACCAAGATGATGCAAGCAGCAAATACGAGCGTTGAAGAGGTGGCAACACCCGGTGAAATTCCTGGCGCGGTATCGCGTTACTTGCGAAGCAACAACCTTCCCCAGCGCATTCGCCATGGGAAGGACCCCGCACTCACAGGCCTCGCGTGGAGCAAAACACCGTCGCTTGAGCGTTCAGAAGGCCGCGCGCGCATCAGCGATGAGGTGTCACTTAGCCGTGCTTTTGCGGCCGTCGCTGAATCTGGAACCCTTGTTCTGGCTTCGGGCCAAGACAACCCGACAACTTTAAATTTCCTGCCCGAAAATCATATTGTCGTCGTGGAAGCGGGAAGGATTTCGGGAAATTATGAAGACACTTGGGATCAGCTCCGCCGTCACTACGGCGAAGCAGTGCTTCCACGCACGGTAAATTTCATTTCCGGACCTTCGCGCACAGGCGATATTGAACAACGCATGGAACTTGGCGCGCATGGGCCAAGACGATTGCACGTCATTATCTTAAACCCAGAGAGTACCGAAGGCTAATCATCGTGCCCTTGCAAAACCGTGTCGACCCGCATGGCGAGATTTTTGCCAACAATTCCCGCGGCACCTGGATGGGTAACCGTGGCGGATGCCTGCATGATGACCAAAAGACGCTCACCAAAAGGCGTTGGGTCAATCGTGCCTGGATTTATTGCGTGCTCGACTTTAAAAATCGCCATCGCCAAATCATGACACCGCGCCGCTACACTGAGTTGTTCTTTCTTGATGAGGTGACCGCCCTAGCCGCCGGCCATCGACCCTGCTTTGAATGTCAGCGCAAGCGGGCTGAGGGTTTCTTGATCACATTCGCCAAGCTTAATGGTGAAAAGACACGCCCGTTTGCGAATGACTTCGACAAGCTGGCGCATGCGGCGCGCTTGCAGGGGCGCAAAAAACGCACTGTACAAAGAACAATAGATCAATTGCCTGATGGCACCGCAATTATTCATGACGGTGAGGTTGCAGCCATTCACTCTGCATATTTGCTTCATTGGACATTTTCCGGTTATACAAAGCGCTTGCCGCGCCCGTCTTCGGGTCTGGCGAAGGTTCTAACACCTGAGCCTTTCATTGAAATTCTAGCGGCTGGATTCACACCAGCCTTTCATCCAAGTGCGGATACTCTCTCCGCTTAAACAATCTAGAGGCAACACCCACATGAAATTATTGCGTTATGGCCCAAAAGGGCGTGAGAAACCTGGTCTTCTCGACAGTGACGGAAAAATTCGCGACCTTTCCGGTATCGTTGATGACATCACGCCAGAGGTGATTGAAAAGAAACTTAGCAAGCTAAAGCGCACCGCGATTTCAAAACTTCCGCTGGTTAAAGGGCGTCCGCGCCTCGGTGTGCCCGTTTCAGGGTTTCAGAAACTACTTTGCATTGGTCTGAATTACACAGATCACGCGGAAGAAACAAACAACCCTATCCCAAAAGAGCCCGTGCTTTTCACGAAAACCATGAACGCATTAAATGGTCCTAACGACGATGTTGTGATGGTCAAAGGATCGAAAAAAACCGATTGGGAAGTTGAACTTTGTATCGTGGTTGGGAAGCGCGCCAAGCACATCACCAAGCGCGACGCGATGGATTATATTGCAGGCTACACAATCATGAATGATGTGTCTGAGCGTGAGTGGCAAATTGAGCGTGGCGGGCAGTGGGTAAAGGGCAAAGCGTGCGATGGATACGCCCCTGTTGGTCCTTGGCTTGTAACCAAAGATGAAATCGACAACATCAAAAAACTGGACTTGTGGCTTGATGTTAACGGCGAGCGCCAGCAGACCGGTTCGACCTCAAAGATGATTTTCGATGTCGGTCACATTGTTTGGTATCTCTCAAAAACAATGACCCTAGAGCCAGGCGATATCATCGCGACAGGCACCCCTCCAGGTGTTGGCATGGGACAAAAACCACCGCGCTTTGTTAAAGCGGGCGATGTCATGAGCCTTGGCATCACAGGCCTTGGCGAGCAAAAGCAGAAAGCCGTAAAGGGCTAAAAGTTTGTATGCGGGAAAGTCTAGCATCGGCTTTCTCGTGTTCACTCCGGCAACACCAGAATGGCCCGTAAATCGTTCACGTTTGTGTGGGTCGGGCCGGAGACGACCAAATCGCCAAGCGCATCGAAATAATGCCAGGCATCATTATTTTCCAACATCGCAGATGTATCCATTCCGGCAGAAGCAGCGCGTTTAAGCGTGTTAGGTGAAATTATTGCACCGGCATTGTCCCGCGCGCCATCCACACCATCTGTGTCACATGCAATCGCGTGAATGCGCGGGTGGCCGTCTAATGCCAAAGCAAGACCCATCAAATATTCTGTGTTGGGCCCGCCTACCCCTGAACCCCTGATCGTGACCGTACATTCTCCCCCTGATAGAATGAGCACTGGCGTAGAGCATTGCGCGGCCTTTTCAAGCGCAAGCGCACCATGAGTGCGGCCCACATCGCGCGCTTCCCCTTCAACCTGATCACCAAGCGAAAGAATTTCGACACCGCACTTGGCAGCAACTTCGGCTGCCGCCTCTAGTGATTGAGAAGGCGCAGCGATAATATGGTTCTCAACACGCGTTAAGCGTTCATCATTAGGAAACGGGCTCTCGCAGTCAGATGATGCCAAGTGCTTCAGCACACTTTCTGGAAGGGAAAGATTGTACCGATGCACGATCTCCAGTGCATCTTCACGGGTTGTGTCATCGCCCACCGTCGGACCGGACGCGATAGTTGCGGGATCGTCTCCTGGTACGTCGGAGATCATTAAGCTGACGAGCCGCGCCGGATATGCTGCCGTTGCTAACCTTCCGCCCTTGATCGCCGAAAGATGTTTACGCACGCAATTCATTTCACCAATATGCGCACCACATGCCAAGAGCTGTTCGTTCACCTGTTGCTTTTCTGCAAGCGTTATGTCGCCTGCAGGCATAGTCAATAATGCTGATCCACCGCCGGAAATGAGGCACAAAACCAAATCATCCGCCGATAAACCTTTTATTTTTTCCATGATGCGCTTAGTGGCCCCATATCCAGCTTCATCGGGCACAGGATGCCTGGCCTCAACCACCTCAATATGTTCCGTCGGCCTAACATGCCCATAGCGGGTGATTACAAGGCCATCAAGAGGTCCGGGCCAGACCTTTTCAACCGCTTCCGCCATGGCGCCACCCGCCTTGCCTGCGCCAATTATAATCAATTGGTCCTTTGGATTTTTAGGAAGAAAAGGTGGCACTCTAAGAGCCGGTTGGGCAGCAGCCACTGCGGCGTTAAAAAGTTCCATAAGACGAGTTTTTGGGGTATCAATCATTCTTAGACTCTATCTCTTTTTTAAGGACACGCTCCCATGAGTGCATCTAACCGCAGTCGCGTTTTTCACCGCCATCTTAAGACGGATTATCCAAGTGCCGAAGCAGGTTCTGGAGCTTACATCACCGATGCTTCAGGAAAACAGTATTTGGATGCTTCGGGGGGTGCGGCAATTTCGTGCTTAGGCCATGGCCATCCGCGCATTGTGAATGCAATCAAAAACCAACTCGACACGATGGCGTTCGCACACACCCGTTTTTTCACCAACGCGGCGGCCGAAGAACTTGCAGAAAAGTTGAGCGAAAAAGCACCAGGTGGTGCGTGGCGCACTTATTTTCTTTCAGGGGGATCGGAAGCCAACGAAGCAGCCATGAAGCTCAGCCGGCAGTTGCATGTTGAGCGTGGCCAGGCGAGCCGCGACACATTTATTGCCCGTGATCAAAGTTATCACGGCAACACAACTGGTGCGCTTTCTCTCTCCGGCAATCCTCACCGCCGAGAGGTCTTTGAACCCATTCTTATGCACCGGGTAAAGCGTGCAGATCCTTGCTATGCATATCGTTTGCAAGAAGTTGGTGAGAGCGATGAAGCATACGCCACCCGCGCCGCAGCGTCATTGTCAAACACTATCAACGAGCTAGGAGAAAATCGCGCAATCGCATTTTTCGCAGAAACTGTTGTGGGCTCCACTTTAGGAGCAGTCGCACCTGCGCCTGGGTATTTCAAAGAGATCAGACGCATTTGCGATGAGACGGGAACTTTACTGGTGCTGGACGAGGTAATGGCCGGTATGGGCCGCACAGGATCGCTTTTTTCGTGCCAACAAGATGGCATCGTGCCCGACATGATCTCGATCGCAAAAGGATTAGGCGCTGGGTATCAATCAATCGGTGCCTTGATGGTGCGTGCAGAATTGGCAGATGAAATTGAAGCCGGCAGCGGATTCTTCCAGCACGGACACTCCTATGTCGGGCATCCAACCGCTTGCGCCGCTGCTCTTGAAGTGCAACGGGTTTTTGAAGATGAGAATCTGGTGGAGCGGGCTGCGAAGATGGGTACCAAACTGCGCTCAGCCCTCGCAGAAGCATTCGCTGAACACCCCCATGTGGGTGATATACGCGGTCGTGGATTGATGCTCGGTGTGGAATTCGTTGAAGACCGCGACAGCAAGGCGCCATTCGCGCCCAGCCGCAATGTGGCAGCGAGACTGAAAAGTCGGGCCATGGAAAACGGCTTGGTGTGTTATCCCGATAACGGCACCGTGGATGGGATTGCCGGAGACCACGTGCTTTTGGCACCACCTTTTATTATCACGGATGCCCAAATCGATGAATTGATCGAAAAGCTCACCCGCTCACTTGATGAGGCAATCGCGGGCTAGTATCCAATCTGTGTTCTGGCCCAATTAGGTGACTGATCGGTGAATTTTTGACGGTGTCGATGCCGTGTCACGTGGATGAATGTCAGCGTAGATTTCGATCACATTGTTCTCCGGGTCAGCGAAGAATAGTGTGCAGTGGCACCAGTCTTGGTTGGTCGGCGGCTCAATAACGTCAATGCCTTTGTCGACAAGTGTCTGATAGGCCTTGTCGACATCTGCAGGCGGTACGCGGAAACTGAGCTGCACCGAGGCTGCGTCTTGTTTCGGCGCAGGACCGTCATAAGGGCGCTCGCGTGGTCGCAAACCAAGAAACAAAGTCCCTACGCGAAACCCGACCCAATGACCGGGCTCTTCGTCTTCGATTTGAAAGCCAAACAGATCGCTATAGAACCCCCGCATCTTATCCAGATCGTCACATAGGATAATGACATAATCCATACTTCGGATGGCCCCGAAACCAGTGGTATCGTTCATGGAAGAACCTCGTTCGCTCTCGCGCAAATACATTTAAAAAGTGCAAGCACTAGCGTTGCATAAAAAACTACCCCAGGCGAACGGATATTGATTTACGCGTGGCGCGCACGAAATGCATCAACTTCGCGCTGTGTATTGTTCACTTTGTCATCCAGCAACTGCAGCTTGAATTTCTCTCGCTCTAGCTGCCAACTCTCTCTCGAAATTTCGCCACGTAGCTTTACATAGCGTTCGGAATCTTTTGGTGCCTCCCGGAAATTTCTCTTTTTTATATCAAGGTTAAATTCAAAATTTCTAATCTTCTCAGCAAATTTCCGGCGGCGTTCTTTGAGTTTATAGAGCTTTCGCCCCAATTTGTTGCCTTCTGAATATGCTGACGCGGAGGAACGGTAAGATCCACGGTCGCCCCTCACTCCCTCCGCAAGACCGTTGTTTGGTTTACAGTGCGCAATCTTTGCCTGCTCGAATGCGGAAGATTGTTGCTGCAGCACAGGTTGCTTGCTCTGAGAAACACTTGGTTTCTGTGATGTTTGGCACCCAACGAGAAAAATCGCTGCAATGGCAGTGATGCCAATTGGACTTAGGTTCTTCATAAACCGCGCTCCCTGAAGGAAACGTAAGTCCCAGCACCCCAATAAACTTAAATGAAAATACAACTAAATACAATTTTTAATATATATGTTTTAAATGGCACGCGTAAAAAAGAAACACCCCGCATCATATAATGCGGGGTGTTTGATTTCATTAGAACCGGAATAAATTTTCCAGATGATCGCCGGTATTAAGCCGCCGCTGCTGCTGGTTCATCTTCCTCACGCCGTCCACGTTGCAAGTATACGATTAAACCAAGCAACAGGAATGCAGGAATATAGAACACTTCCTTGGGCAAGCGGTCAGCAGGCAACTCGAGGGACTTAACCTCCCAATCGAAATCAACCTTCTGTTTTTCGGCGAAACCGCCAGGCGTCAGATTGTCAACGATGGTCTTGCCATCTTCTGAGCGGAACTCAAGGCCCGCCGCATCACGCAATCTGTCGGCACCTTCACCGGCTTTACCGAGCGGTAATATAATCGTTTTCTCGATCACATTTCCGGTCTTGATATCTTCGCCTGCAAAGATTGCTCTAAGCTGTCCATTCTCTGGAATCTTGGCCGCAAATTCCGCAATCTGAGTTGCTTCAGCTTGCATATAAGGCGCCTGGATCCTGTCGAGCCAGAAGCCTGGTCGGAACAGAGTGAACGCAATCAACAGCAATGCCAGGGTTTCCCAAAGTCTGCTTCTCACAAGGAAATAGCCTTGGGTGGCCGCTGCAAACACCAACATGGCGATGGTCGCTACAACGAACACGAATATTCCCTTGAAGAGACCGACATTGATCAACAACAACTCGGTGTTGAAGATGAACAGGAATGGCAGGATCGCTGTACGGATATCGTAAGTGAAACCCTGGATACCTGTTTTGATCGGGTCACCGCGCGATATGGCCGCCGCCGCGAACGCGGCAAGCCCCACCGGTGGTGTGTCATCAGCTAGAATGCCGAAGTAAAACACGAACATATGCACAGCAACCAGCGGTACGATAAGACCGTTCTGTGCGCCGAGTTCAACAATGATCTGCACCATGAGCGATGACACAACGATATAGTTCACCGTTGTCGGCAAGCCCATGCCCAGGATCAAGCTGATGATTGCCACCAGAATGAGCATCACCATGAGGCTTCCGCCAGAGAGAATCTCCACGAAGTCCTGAACGATTTGGTGTGCACCGGTGAGTGTAAGTGAACCGATGATGATACCAGCAGCACCCGTTGCAACACCGATAGAAATCATGTTGCGGGCGCCCCCGATCATGCCTTCGATGAACTCACCCCAACCTTGCTTAAGACCTGCTTTTATGTCGCCAGATTTGCGGAAATAGGCTTTCACCGCGTGCTGCGTCACCATTACGAAGATCATTGCCAGCGTTCCAAGAAACGCTGATTTGGATGGCGAGAACCGCTCCACCATGATGCACCACAACAGCAGAATGATCGGTAGCAAGAAGTGCAATCCGGTAACTGCTGTTGGGCCAGCCGGTGGCAGTTCGGTTACTGCCGCATTCGGGTCGTCCAATTCAAGGTCTGGGTGCTTAGCCACATAGCGAAGAACGGCAAAAAAGATAATGGCAAACAGAACACAGATTATCGGCGTTGCCAGATCACCAAATACGGGTTTAATCCAGCCAAGCCCATAATAGGTAATGAGTGCGGCAAGAGCTGCGAGAATAAACCCTAACAACACGCCCATCAGCTTTTGCAAAGCCGTGCGGGTGGAAGGCTGTTTTGGCAGGCCCTTAAGACCAAGCTTTAGTGCTTCCAAGTGCACGATATAAAACAGGGCGATATAAGAAATGATCGCCGGCAGAATGGCGTGCTTCAATACCTGTTCGTAAGGAATGCCAATAAATTCAGCCATCAGGAATGCAGCAGCACCCATAACCGGCGGTGTAAGCTGGCCGTTGGTGGAGGCTGCAACCTCAACGGCGCCCGCCTTTTCAGCAGGGAAACCTGTACGTTTCATCAATGGAATGGTGAACGTGCCTGTGGAAACCACATTGGCGATTGAAGAACCTGAATAAATGCCACTCAAGCCTGAAGACACAACAGATGCTTTGGCAGGACCACCCTTAAGGTGGCCGAGCAATGCGAACGCAACCTTCACGAAATAGTTGCCTGCACCCGCCTTCTCAAGCAGGGCACCAAACAGCACGAACATGAAGATCATCGAGGCCGCAACACCGAGAGGCACGCCAAACACGCCTTCAGTTTGCATCCAATAATGCCACATGGCTTTGCCGAATGATGCACCCTTCCACTGAATGGCTTCGGGGATAAATCCTTTGTCGCCGAAGAAGACATACAATATGAATACCGCCGCCACGCAAAGTAAGGGCAGGCCAATGGTGCGGTATACCGCGACCATCAAGATGAACATTCCAAGGAATGAAATGATGATATCACTTTGTTCCCAAGACCCTGCTCGCTCAGCAATTTGGTTTTGGAACACCAAGAGATACATTGTGGCGACAATGCCTAGGCCGGCAAGAACCCAGTCATACCACGGCACACGGTCGCGTGGGGCGCCTGAATAAAGTGGATAAGCCAATGCCGCCAAAACCAGCGCAAAAGCCAGGAAAATATAACGCGCCGCCGTATTGGTGACGATAAAGTTTACCGGCAAAATAGAACCGAAACTTGCTTGCAATATAAACGGCAAATCGGATGCAGCATAAAGTTGGAAAAACGACCAAACGAGCGCTATAGCTGGTAATAGCCTTCCTACCCAACCGATTGGATTACGGCCACCGGATTCGGAATCGGCAACGATCGCATCTGCATCGAGTTCAGCGGCTGCCGGATGGCTGGTTTCTTGATTGCTCACAGCCTACCCCCCTCTTTTTTGAAAAGAAGATTTCTGCAGCATCTGGCCCCCGCCTCAGCTGCTTAGAATATGTATTCTTATTAATATGCGGGGCCACAACTTAAGGCGCAGCCCCGCATTTCGGTCACGAAATTACTTGATAAGACCAAGTTCTTTGTAGGCTTTCTCTGCACCAGGGTGCAGTGGTGCAGACAGACCGTCTTTCACCATTTCTTCTGCTTTCAGGTTACCAAAAGCAGGGTGCAGTTTGCGGAACTGGTCAAGGTTTTCCATCACAGCTTTAGCAACGACATAAGCCACTTCGTCTTTAACAGCCGTTGAAGATACAAAGGTAGCACCAACACCGTACGTTTTGACATCTTCTTTGTTGTTGTACATACCCGCTGGAATCGTCGCATCGCGGTAGTAAGGCTTCTCAGAAACAAGTTTCTCAACTGCTTCACCAGTTGCATTCACCAATTGTGCATCACATGAAGAAACAGATTCTTCAGTCAATGCAGATGGATGGCCAACCAGCCAGAAATAAGCATCGATTTTGTTGTCGCAAAGAGCTTGACCTGTCTCAGCAGACTTCAGCTCAGATGCAAGCTTAAGATCTTCACGCTTCCAGCCAAGAGCACCTTCGAGCACTTCCCATGTACCGCGCGTACCCGAACCTGGGTTACCAATGTTTACGCGTTTACCTTTGAGGTCTGTCACATTCTTAATGTTGGCATCCTTGCGCGACAAAATCGTCACTGGCTCAGCATGTACGCTGAATACAGCGCGAAGCTCTTTGAACGCGCCTTTGTCTTTAAACTTAGACGTGCCGTTATAAGCATGGTACTGCCAATCAGACTGGGCAACACCAAACTCAAGCTCACCACCACGGATGGTGTTGATGTTGTAGATAGAACCACCCGTCGATTCGACCGAGCAACGGATGCCATGTTCTTTGCGGCTTTTGTTGACCAAACGGCAGATTGCACCACCAGTCGGATAATAAACGCCGGTTACACCGCCTGTGCCAATTGAGATGAATTGACGCTCAGCAGCGTTTGCTTGACCACTAAAGAGTGCTGCAGCAGCAACAGTTGTAGCCAGAGCAGTGAGTTTCAAGGAAAATTTCATTACTTGCCTCCCCATAGGCATTGAGTTTTAGTTTATCTGAAGGCTCCAATTTAAAGCCATCTCTCGCAAGCATGCAAGGTTGAACAACGAATTGATTGCCCTGACAGACACTAGAAAATTGGGAATCTGATAATAATGTATCGAATTTGTGACAAAATTCGCGTGGGTGTTACCAAACGGTGACGCATAAGCAATTTCACCAGCCTTCAAAGTTTCGCTATCCACGCCATCTCAAAAGCACTCTTTCCGCACGACCTATCACCCAGGCAACGCAAAGCCCCATCACTGAGAGCAATGCAACGCCTGCAATGAGTTGGTCTGCAGCCATCAAACTGCCCGCAAGCAGAATGTAGGCTCCAACGCCATGCTCTGCGCCAATCATTTCTGCAGCAACCAGCAATATGATCGCTATGGAAGCAGAAATTCGAGCGCCTGAAAGAATCGCAGGAAGCGCCCCTGGAATGATGATTTTGCGCACAATGGATGTCCAGCTCAGCCCAAACGATTGGCCCATGCGAATGAGACCTCTGTCAACACCATCGACACCGCCATAAGTAGCTATAACTGTTGGGAAAAACGTGCCAAACAATATGGTGGCAACCTTTGATCCCTCGCCAATGCCAAACCAGATTATAAACAATGGCAGTAGGGCGATTTTAGGGATTGGAAAGAGTGCCGACACCAGAGGCATGAGCCCTGCGCGTGCCAGAGAAAACAATCCAATCGCCAGACCGAAAAAGATGCCCAGAATTGTGCCTGCGGTCCATCCAAAGACTAAACGCTTTAGTGATGCCGCCAGATGGGTCCACAACAGACCGGAAGTATACAGCTCAGAAAGTGCAGCAAATGCCTCAGATGGTGCCGGCAGCACCAGCGGGCTGATCACACCTGTTTGGGTACCAAGCTCCCAAACACCAAGCAATATGATGAAGACGATTGGCGCAACAAACCGGACAGGTTTTGGGGAAAATCCACTGCCACGGAAAGGCACCTCACGACTCTCTTTATCAGACATTTGCAAGCTCTCGGTCGGCAGCCAGGGCTTCTGCACGCATCAGATCCCACAATTGATCGCGCTTCCCTAGAAGTTCAGATTGCGCAGAGTTTCGCTCATTGAGCGGCAGGTCAATCGCGACAATTTCGCGAATTTTGCCCGGTCGGCGCGAAAGCACAACAATCTTGTGGCCCAACCGCACGGCTTCATCCAAATTGTGGGTCACATAAACTGCAGTGAACTTTTCACGCTGCCATAAGCCTATAAGGTCATCCATGAGTAGTTCACGGGTCTGGCTATCTAAGGCGGAAAGAGGCTCATCCATAAGCAAAACCGCAGGGCGCACTGCAAGTGCACGCGCAATCGCAACACGCTGCTTCATTCCACCCGACAGTTGACGCGGAAACGCGTCTCGGAACTCATTCAATCCAGTGCGCGCGAGCACATCTTGAATGATCTCATCGCGCATGGATGCCTCTAGCCCATGATCCTCCAGCACCAAACTCACATTGCCACTGACGCTGCGCCACGGCAGCAATGCAAAATCCTGGAAGATATACGTGAGCGGGTTTAGCGACCCCTTCGGAGCTTCGCCAAGTTCAAGAATTTGCCCCGCAGTGGGCCTTTCAAGCCCGCCAATGAGCCTCAACAGAGTTGACTTCCCACAACCAGATGGTCCGATAACGCAGACAATCTGACCTTGCTCGATGTCCAGATCGATGCCGCTGAGAACCTCCACATCATCATAACGATGAGATACGTTCTTCAGCAGCAAATCCATGATGTTTCCCAAGCTTCCTAGTAGGTTTCCACGAATCTGCCATCAACCAATTGGTCAATCGATACGTCGTCTTTCACCAGACTTTCGCTCTTAAACCAATCAAGCTGTGAGGTGACATTTGTAAGGTTCAGCTTCGCACCTGGGTTGATGCGCATTGCTCCATTGCGGATTGAGGGTGCTGCTTTTTCATAAGGTCTGCTCGTATAGACATATTTGTGAATGAGCTTGACCATTTCTTCTTCCGCAGCGGCATCTTTTTTCTTATCGACAAGTGTGTTGTTAAAATCGGCTGCACCCTTTGCGAAAGCTGTGAGGAAACGCTTCACCAAATCTTTGTTTTCACTAGCATTTTTTGCAGATGTAAACACCGTCGTGACTTGATAATCGGCGGCATAATCGTTCACCCAACCGATGATCTTAACCGCACCTGCTTTATCCAGCGCCTTCGCAATATGAGGAACGATCGCCCACGCATCCACCTGGCCTGATTTCAGCGCACCGATGATCGCACCTACTTTCTGCAAAGGCACCAACTTGATCTTATCCATGGGAATGCCTTCCTTCTTGGCAATCCGCGACGCCATATAATGAAATGATGAGCCAGCTTGGGTGATCGCAAAGCTACGGCCAGCCAGTTTGTCTGGGCTTGTAAGCCCTTCATCGTAAGCTTTTTTAGAAACAACAATGGCCGAACCATCAATGCCGGCTTCTTCTTGCAAAGCGCCGCCAATGACCTTTATTGCCCCTTTAGATGCCAGGTTGATTAATCCGCCGGTCACCGCTGTGACCCCAAAATCCACATCGCCAGACGCGATCGCCACGGCCATTGGCTGTGCGGCTTGGAAAAACTTAAACTCAACCTCAAGCCCCTGCTCTTTGAAGTAACCGCGCTCAAACGCAATAAAGCTCGGTGAATGAGATGTGAAACGTAAAGCACCAAGT
>JBPCVX010000276.1:0-10815 GCA_051010095.1 Hyphomicrobiales bacterium | reverse complement strand
CTCCACCCCAAGTAATGGTGTAAATGTATCCTTCGTAGGTGAAGGCTCGAAAATATGGCGGGCCCAGCAACGGCTCTAATGGCCGAAAATTCAGACCGTCTGCTGAGAGTGCCAACCGTGTTTGTTGATCACCGTTCCATAACAGCCCATGATAATACATCCGAATTTTACGCGCCTCATGGTCAATGTGCACATCTGGCGAGGCAATATGAGCATACAAATACCCACCCTTCATTTTCTTCGCCCATGCCGGGCGCTCATCAAACGGTGGCTCGGACGGATCAGCTTTCTCAAACAGTGAATTTTCAAGATCAAGTGCACCTGGTGTGTGTATGTGCCACGGACCCATCAGCGCATCCGCATAAGCCAAACGGATGTACTTTCCTTTGTGATCAGAGAAATAAAGATGATAGGTGCCAAGCCTGCCTTCCGCCCAATCGGGCATGCGCACAATTGCTGGGCCGTTAATATTATCACCCATCCGGTCATCCATGTGTGGCGCGATTATCGGCGCGTCCAGCAGTCTTTCAACGCGCAGCGGCATTAAGGCTCTCCATCGCCGATTTCTTCTTTGCGTTTGGCGATATAGGTATCCAACTCTTCTCGGATGGCTTCATCCATTGGAGGTTGTTTGTATTCACGCAATGCTTGCTGCCAGATATCCGTCGCGCGTTGAGTAGCATCCTTTGCACCAGCCAATTCCCAATTTTCATAATTCTGCCAATCTGAGACAATTGGCTGATAAAAGGCCGTTTCATAACGCTCCATGGTGTGCGGTGATCCGAAGAAATGCCCACCTGTTGGAACCCCCGCCATGGCTTCAAAACCAAGTTCGGCTTCACTCGTATCGATGGGCTGCATGAACGACATCATGTGCTGAAGCATCTCGACATCGAGCACCAGCTTCTCATACGACGCGCAAAGGCCGCCCTCGAGCCAACCCGCAGCATGATATTGCAAATTGGCTTGCCCCAATGTGCAGGCCCAAAAGGCCATCTCGGTTTCATAAGCCGCCTGTGCATCAGCCGCATTGGAAGCGTTGGTTGGAGATGCGCGATAGGGAAGATTATATCTGCGCGCAAGCTGGCCGCTGGCGATATTGGCCTTGGCATTTTCAGGGGTGCCAAATGCTGGCGCACCAGAACGCATATCCACATTCGACGTATAAGCACCATAGAACACAGGCGCGCCTGGTCTTGCGAGTTGGGAAAGTACAACCCCAAACAAGGCTTCTGCATTTTGTTGCGCAAGCCCTGCCGCCAACGTCACCGGCGTCATAGCGCCCATCAGCGTAAATGGTGTCACAGCCACCCCTTGCCCGTGCCGCGACATAGCGATTAAACCATCCGCCATGGCATCATCAAACTTGCGCGGCGAGTTCACCGAGATGATCGTGGTGACGCCGGGGCTTTCAGCGATTTCATCTAGCGAGATGCTGCGTGAAATCGCCATCATTTTGATGGCATCTATAGCGCGGCCAGCACCAATTGCACTGGCATGAAAGCACAAATCTGACAACGAAATGTTCGCATTGTAGGTATCAAGGTGACGATTATTGGCTTGTAGTTCAACCGGCGCACACACCTGATTTCCGAGGATATGAATGGCATTAAAGTGGTGAGCGAGCCGGGTAAAATTCTCAAAGTCGTTCATATTGCCCGAACGTCGGCCACTTACACAATCATGCACAGCAGGCGGGCCAGCCACCAGCCCAAATGCCGTAAAATTACCGCCAAACACCAGCTTTTTTGCGGGATTTCGCGGTGTCAAAGTGAAGCGCGATGGCGCGGTTTTTATCTTTTCTGCGACCAGGTCCCGGTCGATTTTTACAATTCCGCTTGCTTCATCGACTTCAGCACCAGCTGCACGGAACAGTGCGCGCGCCTCATCGCTCATTAGCTCGATACCAAGCTCTTCGAGAATGCGCATGGAGGCGTTATGGATATCCTCGACCTGGTCGGCACTGATAATTTCCATTGCTTGAAACGGATATTGTGGTTGCTGCCATGGAAGTTGGGGGAGACGTCCAGCCTCCGCCTCCCGATCACGCGGCGAGGCTCCGCGACGCCGTCTACGCCGCTCCGACATGGCGATCAGCTCCTTCGTCACAAGCGGTGCAAACTAAATTTGTGAGGTCTTGGACGCCCGCGACCGAACCAAGCGAAGCCACGGCATTTTCAATTTGCGCAGCTCGCTCTGCGCCAACCACAGGTGATGCTAGAGAATAAAATTTTGCAACCACTTCTTCATCACTTACACCCGGGTCAGGATCACCATGAGATTCAGTTGGTGGGCTTTCCAGGGTTCGACCATCTTTGCAATGAATGACCACATGAGCACGACGCAAATGTGGGAAGGTTTCATTATAGACGTCACTTTCGCGCACGATCATGCCCTTGGCGATGCGTTTCACTTCAGGGTCAACAAACGCCTCAGGTGAAACTTCCGCAATACCAACTTTTCCGCGCACCAATGCAGCAGCGGTTGGATAGGCGGTTGAGTATTGTGCTTGCTCGGTGGTCTTTGGTTCACATACCGCAAGTCGCAAAGACTCATGGAAGGTCACTACCTCGATATGATCAACCTGCTCTGAAGTTAAGTCGTGCTCAGATCTCAAGTTTAGCACAGCTTGCAGAGGCGGCTGCGCCCAACGGCACACGGGATAAGGCTTGAAATACTGCTCTAGAATCAACCAGCGTTCACCCAGATCGACCCAAATGTCGTTGACCCCATCGTCCTCAACCGTAACCGCGGGCGCACCAGTGAAACCGTCTGCTGCCATATAGGCAGCTGACAACCCGGCCATCGCTCCCCAGCCAGAGCCATCTTTCAGCATTGTGGGGTGATCAATACAACGCATCATTTGGCTGCGTGGCCCGTGATATTCCGCAATACCAATCGCATGCCGTGTCTTTTGTGCATCGAGCCCAAGGGCCCGCGCGCCAAGGCCAGCGCACGCCACTGCCACCCACGCACCCGAGGTGTGATAGTCCGGTACGGTTGAATGCAATGAAAGTGCTGCCCGGCACCCGATCTCGTATCCCAACACAATCGATGTCAGGAACTCCCTGCCGTCATCATTGCCATGGGCCTGCGCAAGAGCCAGTGCCGCTGGAAACACTCCACAACCCGCGTGCCCCTTTGCAGGATTAAACCCATCGTGCCCATCGAGAGCATCAATCGTCATTCCGCCCGCAAGTGCAGCCCCCAATGGGCTCACGGCGCGGCCGTCAAAAAGCAGCGGCACCGAACAGTCGCGCGATTGAAAATGACGCGCTGAATGATTACGAACAATTCTGGAGAGTTCGGCAGTCGATCCCCCTGCCCCAATCCCAATCAGATCGAGAACCCAGCGCCGCGCATAATGGCTAACCTCGTCTGGAAGATCGTCATACTTTGTGCTGTGCAGAAAATCCTGGAATGCGCGGGCCATCAATCACCTTTGTAGACGATTTGTTTTATAAGAGCCTAGCAGATGCAATGCGGGCAACCTTACACATCTCCGCCAGATTCTTACCTGTAACCGTCACAGAGTAGTTTCGTGCTTACGCAAACTTGACGGCGTTACTCCATATTTCGCACTGAATGCACGACTGAAATGAGCCGGGCTAGAGAAGCCGCAAAGGTGGCTGATTTCAGCAAGTTTATCGGTTGCATTGATAAGCAGTTCGCGAGCTCTTTTCAGGCGCACATTCATGTGGAATTCAGAAGGGGCCATTTGAAATTTTCACCAAACAAGCGCTCGAGTTGACGTTCGGATGTTCCCGCCAAACCTGCCAATTGCGAAATACGCAATGGGTGTTCAATATTACATTCCATGAGTTCGATTGCCGACAAAAGGCGCTTATCGGTCACCTGGTAACGCCAAGCCGCATCACTACGCTGAACCGCATCAGGCTCCCGCAGGGCACCGTGCAAAAACTGCTCAGCTACATCTGCGGCTGCATCATGTCCATCATGGCGCGCAATCCAAGCTAACATTAGATCAAAGGTGGCCGTTCCCCCAGCCGCTGTCAGTATGTCATCCTCGACACAGTATAGGTCAGGTTTAACGATCACTTCGGGAAATTCTTCAGCAAACTGTCTTTGCTTCTCCCAATGGATGGTCGCTGCACGACCATCAAGCAATTGGGCGCGCGCCAATAAAAGGGTTCCGTTGCTCACCGCGCCAACGGCGCGCCCGCCACCGCGCCTGCGGCGTAACCATTCGAACACAGCTCTATCGTTGTAAACTTGCACACCAATGCTGGCGACGACAATTGTCAGCTCTGTAACAGGTGCGGTTTCAATACTAAATGGTGCGTTGATTTCGAAACCATTGCTTGCGGCAACAGGTCCATTTTCTCGTGCAACGATTTGCCAAGAATAACGACGTTCACCGATCAGACGATTCAAGGCACGCAAAGGCTCAACAGCAGCGCTAAGTGCCATCATGGAAAAACCTGGCACCAGGAAAAATGCCACGTCAATCTGGTTTATGTTGTTGTTTGGTTCGGCAACCATCTTTAGAGCAATCAACGCAATAAAATCACAATTATCGAAGGTGAATTGGACACCTTATCGGCTAGAAATTCAACCGAATTTACGCACCAGCGCTCCTGGATAGTTCGCTCTCATGGCAGGCAATTTGATCATTGAGTTTCCAAAGAAAAGGAACTTCATAACCGTTTTCCAATACAGCGCGAGCAAGTGTTTGCGATGCTTTGAGAACAATGATCTGTTCATCGGCAAAATATTTTTGCAAACGAACAGCGGTTTCGTGGGTCTCTTCAATGGTTTTTCCAGCGGTAAGAACCCATAAGCTTTCATCGGTGACAGCAACATAGCGGGTATCAGTTGGGCCGATGAGTTGAGCCGGATCCTGGCGGACAACATAGCCTTGCGCCGCAAGTTCAGCCAAAGCGTCCGGTTGCGCAGGCTCTTCACCTTCGACCGGGTCAGTTGCGGCTACCCGCTTGCGCAAATCCTTCAAATGGTGCTCAAGCAGTTGCGCGCGCACTGCATCACGATCTTCAGCCCCGCACAACATATCCAGCGCTTTGGACTTTGCCTCTTCCTGGGTGATGGCCCAGCCATCTAGTTCAACGAATCCGGCCAGATTTCCCATCTGATATTGCCGCACCATGCCGGGTGAGCACTTGACGGCATTGGTCATGATTGCGCCGGAATGACGGATAAGTTCGGCCTCGCGATGGGCTTCTGCCAGGGTTTCGTATATCCCCCAAGTGGCGTGTTGTGAAACAACTGCGAACTGGCCCGGGCCCAATGGCGCCATTAGTCCAGATTGCGCACCCATAGCAAAGCTTCCACCAGGTGCGGCTGCCATCATAGCGCCCGCCCCGACGCTTGCTAAAAATTTGCGGCGTGACATGTGCATGAATGAGATATGGGCATGGCAGCAGGTCTGTTCAAGCAACGCCGTTGCAAAGAAGCAACAGATTTACGCAATTTAGCAAATGCCCTTGAAATGGCCACAGCGCTCATTTATGTGCAGTATCCCTTGATTTGACATAACCAAACGCAGGAGCATGACATGTTGCATATATGTAAAATTGCAATGCCGCATTGCTGGGAAGGCCCATCTGGCCACACCCCTTGCCTGCCTGGGCGCCATCTGCCGAGTTGACGTTCACAGCAAGCTGATAAGGCCTGCGTCTCCCTGAAAACCTCTGAATGAACCGGATCATCTTTGATCCTGGACGAATGCGCGCGCTTCACCACCCGCGCGGATGGTAAACATTATGGATGTTAAAATCGCCAACACGATTATTCGCAATCTCCCAAAAGACCAGACATTGTTTGAATATTACAATGACCGCCACGCAGTTTTGCTGCTGCAACGCATTTTGCATGAGCCGACACCGATCGCCGCGCTGAAACGGACCCGTTTTGCCAAATTGCTGGACTGTTCAGGTGTAAAGGAAGTTGTGGCCGCAAAAGGAGATGGCATTCTGTGCCCACAGGATTTGCTTTATGTCCCGCAGATAGATCCAGCCCAGTTCGTGTTGACCTTGGGTCTATGGGGTGCACGTAAACGCGATCGTTTCTGGCATCAAACCTCACGCCCGGGCGTTAATCTTGTGCTTCAGCTCAATTTTGATAACGCACACGACCGTGCATATGAGCGTCTGGTGCAACCGGCCTGCGAGAGTCCCTTGAATTACGAAGATCACCCAGTATGCAAAAAGGGGCGCACGACACTGGCCTGGGCGCGGATTGATGTGGATCTGATCTCCGGAGAAGCGCTCATCGAAGAAATCCAAAGCGATTGGGTACGCCGCGCCCAGCGCATGCAAAACTACGCCTACCGTTTGCAGAATGAACGCGGCGTGCAAACCGCAAGTGAACTGGACCTGTGGCGGGGCGACACGCGCATCGGCCCCCTGCCGCAATTCATTGAATACGCAGAGCTGGTGCTCGCTCCACGCGCGCAATATTGGCAGCAGGCAATGTTGAGCGCAGCAATCTGGTTTGTCACTGAAGAACTGGGCTTGGAGCGCATTTGGTATCACAGCCATCAAACCGGTGCGAAACTCAAAAAGATCACACAAAAGCAGCCACCGCACTCGTTATACAGCCAACTGCCAAAACAATTTTGCTTTGAAAAACGGTGCGACGGACCAGATTTCATTGTGGCGCGCAGTCAAAAGCGACTGAAGAAACGCGTTGAACACGGAAAAGAACGCTTCTGGCACCTCACCCTAGAGTGAAGGCGCTAGGACTATTCATATCGCTTGCAGTTCGCTCAAATTTGGGCGAGCATTTTGCATGACCGCACTCACCCAAATAGCTGCGTTTGTGGCGCAAGGTTGCAAGATAGATGACCCTTTGCTGTGCAAGCGCGTTCAACAAGCCGTAACCGATGTAATGGGGTGCATTCTTGTTGGTGCGAAAAGCGACGTGGCCATGCGCGCGCAAAGTGCGCTGCAAGAACTCGGCCCAGGAACCGCGCCGGTATATGGCTGCGGAAAGTCTTTTTCTCCCGCTTTCGCTGCACTGGCGAACGCCACCGCCGCACATGCCTATGATTTGGATGATTGGGAAGAACCAGGCAACACACACCCAAGTGCGGTGCTGGTGCCTGCGCTGCTGGCAACGGCAACCCTAACACCAATGAGTGGAGAAGAATTTCTGCGCGCTTATGCAACCGGGTTTGAAGTTATCGCCCGCGTGGGCAACGCCCTTACGTTGCCACATTACGCCAAGGGTTTTCATACCACAGCAACATTGGGCACATTGGGCGCGGCGGCCGCGGTGGCACATGCACGCGGCCTTGACCCCGAGCGTGCGGGCCATGCGCTTTCTCTCGCCGTCTCGCAGGCCATTGGATATACCGGCCAATTCGGCACAAACGCGAAACCAGCACAGGCAGGATTTGCCGCAAAGTCTGGTATCATTTGCGCGCTCATGGCGCAGGAAGGTGTCACAGCACAACCACATATTCTGGATGGGGAACGTGGCATGAACGGCTTGCTGGGCGCCGGCAACCAGGGAACGTTTCGCGATGCCATTGCCAAACTGGGCGCCCCGCCGGCTCTCGTCGAATACGGCATTATGCTGAAAGCCTGGCCTTCATGCGGATACACCCACCGGACGATGACGTGTGCGCTCGACTTTCGTGCACAATATCCAGGTAAATCTAGTGAGATCGTTGATGTTCGCATCACAATGCCCGATTTTCACAAAGAGATATTGCCTTTCGCCAACCCTAAAGACGCCGATGAGGCCTTATTCAGTGTTGAAGCCTGTTTAGCGCAAGTGCTGGTGACCGGTGATCAAACCCCTGATGATCTCAAAAACGGCTTTTGGCAAAACTCCGAAGTCCAACGCCTCATCGCATGCACCAAGGTGCATACGGAAAAACCGCAGAATCCAGCCTTAAATTATGATCCAAACCAGCCAGAACGCGTGGATATTACTCTACGATCGAGCGAACATATTCACCTGCAATGTGCTTATCCAATTGGCGCCCTGGCCAACCCCATGAGTGACCAGCACCTTGCCAGCAAATTTTGCGACTTGAGTGGACGTGACGACCGCACTTTCAACATCGCGATGGACTGGCCGACAGCGGCTAATATCGTCGACCACTTTCAAGACTTTGGAGATGCGCCATGAGTGCAACCGCAAGCGTAGGGCGACGCGACGCCCCAAGGCAAGACCAAACGTGGCTCAGCTTAAAGCGGCTTGATACAGACAGGCAAAACGAATGGGTAAATATTTTGAGGAATTCTCCATCGGTGATGTGTTCACCACGCCAAAGCGCACGATTACCCGCGATGACATCGCCACGTTCGCAACGCTTTCGGGTGACCACAATCCGCTACATGTTGATGAGGTCTTCGCAATGCAGAGCATGCATGGCGGCATCATAAGTCATGGACCAATGTTGGTTGGGATTACGTTTGGATTGCTTAGTGAGATCGATCTTATCGATGGCACAGTTCTGGCGCTTAAAGATTTGCAATGGAACTTCAAAGCGCCAGTGCGTCCCGATGATACGGTCTATGTGCGTTGCGAAATTAGCAATGTCTATCGCAGCAAAAAGCGCAATGACTGCGGAACCATCACGCTTGCGCTAGATATGTTCAATCAGCAAAGCGCGTGTGTTCAAAAGGGGCAAGCATCATGCCTCATGGCATGCCGTAAGGTTTAGCTTTCGAGAGGCGTTTTCTTACTCTCTACGCAACCAGAAGTCTAAACCGTCGTGAGATAATCCCGCCGCAAAGCTGCAAACTCTATCAATTTATCTTCCACTAAACGGTTGATTGTGTCTGCTGGGAAAAGACCGTTCTTTCCGCGTTTTCCTGCCTTAACGCCGGTAAGAACTTCAATACCTTCATCAATATGCTTCACCGAGTAAATATTGAACTTACCTTTCGCGCACGCCTCTACAATGTCTTGGCGCAGCATTAAATTTTTAGCATTTGCTTGCGGAATGAGAACCCCTTGTTTGCCAGTTAGGCCATCAGCTTGGCAGATGTCGAAGAAACCTTCGATTTTTTCATTGACCCCGCCAATTGCCTGCACATCACCATTTTGGCTCACCGATCCTGTGACCGCCAATCCTTGTTGAATAGGCACGCCTGAGAGCGACGACAGTATCGCATACAGTTCGGTAGACGACGCGCTGTCTCCATCAACGCCGCCATAAGATTGTTCAAAAACCAAGCTTGCAGAAAGCGACATCGGCACATTCTGCGCATAACGCGCACTTAAAAAGCCAGAAAGTATCAATACACCTTTCGAATGCAGCGACCCTCCAAGCTCAACCTCGCGTTCGATATCCACAAACTTGCCTTGGCCAAGGCGGGTTCGCGCGGTGATGCGGGTGGGTTTACCAAAAGCAAATGCGCCAATTTGAAGTACGGAAAGCCCGTTAATTTGGCCGACCTCACCGCCTTTGGTGTCGATGAGGACTGTGTCTCGCAAAATTTGCTCATGCATGCGTTCGCGAATTCTGTCTAAACGCCGAACTTGCTCTTCAATGGCCTTTTGAATATGGCCACCTTGAATGAGGCGCCCGCTGTCTTTCTCAGCCCAATAATTGGCCTCACGAACGATATCCGCAAGCTGCCCAACCCGCAGTGTAAGCCGTTCTGAATCGCTGGTAAGTCGCGCTGCCCGTTCCACCACAGCAGCACATGCTTCTGCATTTAATGGCCTGGTGCCCTCGCGCCCCGCTATCGAGCCCAGCAAACGGCAGAACAAACGCACATTCGTTTTCGACCAGTCGATCACTTCATCGAAGTCGGCTGCGACTTTGAACAATTCTGAAAATTCTGGATCGCCCCCTTGCAACGCATAAAACGTATCGCGGCGGCCAATCAGCACCACTTTGATGTCGAGTGGAATGGGTTGCGGTTCCAACGTTACAGCGGTGGTCGTGGAAAGGCCGCTGGCTGGTGGCTCAATAGCAATAGAGCGCGAGCGCAAACACCGTTTCAGCGCAGCCCAAGAACCAGGAAGGGTGAGTAAGCGCTCTGCGTCCACCATCAAATAACCGCCATTGGCTTGGTGCAAGGCGCCTGGCTTTATGAGCGTAAAGTCGGTGAGCATCGCGCCCATGTGAGGAATATGCTCAATGCGACCAAGCAAGTGCCCTAGGGCTGGAAAATCCGAATATTCAACGGGTTTACAATCGTGTTCCAATGTTGATTGAGACACGAATACATTAGCCTTGAAACGGTTAAACTGCATATCCAGCGGAGCGCTCGCCTGCTCTGTTCCGTCGGCCTCGTCTGCTGCCTGTTGTGCGGCACGCACAAACAAAGATGCATTATCGACGAGATCGTTTTTTATGGCTTGCAGGTGCTGCTTCACCTGCCCATCTTTGCCATAGGCATCGAACAGTTCACTCATCGCGCGGCCCACCGCAACTTCGGCAAGGCGACGGTTGAGATTGCGCACTTTTTCCCGGCGCTCTTTATCTTGCTGGGGAACCGACCGCATGGTTTCAGCCAATTCATCATGCAATGCAGCAATTTGGTTTTGGAGTTCTATTCTGGTCTCTTCAGGCAACTGATTAAAAACATCCGGCCCCATGGGCTGATCGTCTTGCATCGGGACGATCGTGAACCCTTGCTGCGTGCGGGCAAGGCTAAGCCCTTTCTTGGATGCCTTCTCCGCAATAACATTGAGCGCCTTTTCTTGATGCTCTTTAAACTCTTTTTCAATCGCAAGGCGCTGATCTTGATAATCTTCAGTCTCAAACACCGCTGGCATAGCGGTCTTCAACCCTTCCAGCAGATTGTCCAGATCTTGAGCGAATGCACGCGCCTGCCCAGCTTCTAAGCGTAGTGCTTTTGGACGGTG
>JBPCVX010000275.1:0-2564 GCA_051010095.1 Hyphomicrobiales bacterium | reverse complement strand
ACAAAGGCCTATCAAGGTGGTGCGGGCGGTGTGCCCATGGCGTTCATTGACGCGGTCGACGCCCAAATTGTCGGCAAGAACCATCCCGACCTCACACTTGTATTCGATATCGCGACCCTTATTGGTTTGGAACGGGCGCAAGCGCGCGGTGGGCCTGACCGTTTTGAGCGAAAGGGATTGGCGTTTCACGAAGCACTGCGTGAAGCATTCCTCGCTATTGCCGATGCAAACCCAATCCGGTGCAGAGTTGTTGATGCAAGCGCGCCCGCAGAAGACATTGCACGCGATGTATGGCATTTGGTCAGCACGCGATTTGGAATTGAGCAGTGAACGACGAACTTGAACCCACCATTGAAGAACAACGCCATCCTCGCAGGCGATACACGCTGGTGGGCCACGAGGAAGCCGAGCGTCAGCTGTTAAGCGCATATCGGTCGGAAAAAATGCACCATGGCTGGATTCTGGGTGGGCCACATGGCATTGGCAAAGCAACATTGGCTTATAGATTTGCTCGCTTTGTGCTGCGATATCCTGACCCAAGCGCTATTCCAAATTCGGTTGAGAACCTTTTTGTTGATGAAGATGATTTGATTTCGCGGCGTGTTGCTGCTGAAGCGCACGCAGACTTGCTCACGATCTCACCGGCCTGGGATCCACGTACCAAGAAATTCAAACGTGAAATTGGCGCTGCTGAGGCCCGCAAAGCATCATCATTTTTCTCGCGCACAGCTGGCGAAGGCGGGTGGCGGGTATGTATAGTTGATCCGGCAAGCGCCATGAACAGCACTGCCGCCAATGCACTTTTGAAAACGCTTGAAGAACCGCCAGCGCGTGTTCTTTTTCTATTGGTGAGTGATTTTCCTGGGAAACTGATGGCGACAATACGCTCACGGTGTGTGCAGCTTGATTTGCATCCATTGACCAGTGATGACGTTGTTTCCGTGGTCAACGCGGTGCCAATTGAGGGGGAGCGCCCGCTTGAAGATGATATTCAAGGTGCGATTAGTTGGGCTGAAGGCAGCCCAGGCCGCGCGATAGAGATGTTTGAGCTGGGACTGCAGGAAACCTTGCTTGCCTTCGGCGAGTTGACAGCGCAGTTGCCCGTGCTTAATCGCACAAAACTGCATCATTTTGTTGATACGCTCGCTGCACGCGGTGCAGAAGAGAAATACGCATTGTTTAACGGCATTTTTCTAGATTGGTTGGCGTCACGCGCGCACCATTGTGCACTGGCGGGCGAAACAGCTCTCGCACAAAACTTGGCACAGGCGCACGGTGAAATTAGCCATTCCATAAACTTAGCAAATGCCCTAAATCTCGATAAAAGACAGGTGCTTTTGCAAACATTCTATCGTATTGAGCAGGCCTGGGGCGAAAGTGCCGCTGCGTAATCGCAAAACATTCACTAAAGATTGTCGTGTAAATGGCTGAAAAACAAAAATATTATTTAACTACCGCCATTTCATATCCAAATGGCGCACCGCACATTGGTCATGCCTATGAGGCATTAGCCACAGATGCGCTGGCACGTTTCAAGCGCCTTGATGGGTATGATGTCTATTTCCTCACCGGCACAGACGAACATGGCATCAAGATGCTGCAAACCGCCCGTGATGAAGACCTCGCGCCTGAAGAACTTGCCGCGCGCAACTCAGCACGCTTTGAGCAGATGGTGAAGGCGCTGAATTGCTCAAACGATGATTTCATTCGCACAAGCGAGCCGCGCCACCATGCCTCATCGCAGGAAATCTGGCGGCGTATTGAAGCCAATGGCGACATCTATCTCGACAGTTACTCCGGCTGGTACTCGGTGCGCGATGAGGCTTATTACGACGAGAGCGAGCTTCATAAAGGCGAGGGTGGCGAGAAACTTTCCCCTCAAGGAACTCCCGTAGAGTGGGTTGAAGAAGAGAGTTATTTCTTCAAGCTCTCCGCCTACCAAGACAAATTACTGGCGCTCTACGAGGAAAACCCTGAATTTGTCGGCCCAGACAGCCGCCGCAACGAGATCGTGAGTTTTGTAAAAGGTGGATTGCGGGATCTGTCGCTTTCGCGCACCACATTTGACTGGGGCATTAAGGTTCCAGGCAACGACAAACACGTCATGTATGTGTGGCTTGATGCGCTGACAAACTACATTACAGGCCTTGGCTTCCCTGATGAGGCCGACGAAAAGTGGCACTATTGGCCTGCCGACGTGCATGTTATCGGCAAGGATATTATCCGTTTTCACGCGGTTTATTGGCCGGCGTTCCTGATGTCAGCGGGATTGCCCGTGCCAAGGCGTGTTTTCGCCCATGGTTTCTTGTTCAACAAGGGCGAGAAAATGTCGAAATCCGTCGGCAATGTCATTGACCCGTTCAACCTGATCGATGCCTATGGGCTCGATCAGATGCGCTATTTCTTTATGCGCGAGGTGCCGTTCGGGCAAGATGGAAATTACAGCCACGAGGCAAGTGTAGCGCGCAGTAATGCTGATCTTGCCAACGATCTGGGCAATCTGGCCCAGCGCTCCTTGTCGATGATCTTCAAAAATTGCGATGGAACTCTACCAGCGCTTGGGT
>JBPCVX010000274.1:0-2999 GCA_051010095.1 Hyphomicrobiales bacterium | reverse complement strand
TCAGTGGGCAGGGCTACATTGGAGCCGGGCCAGTTTGATGCGGCTTCCGCCATAGACACACGTTTCTTTAAAGCGGCGGCAACGCACAAGGCCATCGGCGCATCGATTTCTTCAATTGACAACGCTTTGGGAGACGCGGCCATCGAAGCCATCGTACGCGAAGGCAAGGCGCTGGAGCTTTCAGATGATGAGAAAATTGTAACCAATGATGTTGTGGCGCTTACCGGCACTGTAGCCGCGCTTGATGAGGCAGTTGGGCATTTTGGTGAGGAAATACCGCGCCCGTCTGATCTTCAGCTGATCGAGGAACGGCGCAAAATTATCCTCACCAATGCAAAGCTTGCTGAACGAGAATTGCACGAGCTGCACACAGAACTGAACGCAGATGCGCGCCGCGGTGTTTTCCTTACGGGCGTGAGCCGTTCTGGGCATGATTTGCCGCTTCTTCCAAGCTTGAAACTGCACCAGGGTGATTTGCTTGAAGTGACCGGTCGGCCAAAAGATCTCAACCGCGTTCAGCCGCAAGTGGGCTACAAGATTTCCGCTGCTGCTGTGACTGATTTCATCTTCTTCGGTATCGGCATGGCAATCGGCCTTTTGATCGGTCTTGTATCATTCAAAATTGGCGGTGTGCCCGTATCCGTGGGCAGCGGTGGTGGGTGTTTGCTGTCTGGATTGTTCTTCGGGTGGTTGCGCAGCACGCACCCTCGTTTTGCAGCGCTCCCGCAAGGGGCATCTAATTTCCTGCGCGACTTCGGCCTTGCGGTGTTTGTCGGTCTGGTGGGTATTTCGGCAGGGCCGCACGTCGTCTCAAGCGTGCAGCAATATGGATTGATGTTGTTCTTCTTGGGTGTGGGCGTCACTATAATACCCCAGATATTTACCTTCTTTTTTACCTACTATGTGTTGCGCATCAAAAACCCGATTGAGCTGCTCGCATGTGTGGTTGGCGGGCGCAGCGCCAATCCCGGATTTGCCGCCCTGCTTGATAAAGCAGGCAACGCAACGCCGGTGGTCGCCTTCACAGTTACTTATGCTGTTGCCAATGTGCTGCTCACTCTGTGGGGGCCAATCATTGTCGGCATCATCACCAAAAATCCATCACCCTAATTTCGAGATAAGGAACCCGCCATGAGTGGTGAAGATGTAAAGGCCCTCGACAGTCTCAGCCCGTTTGAACTCAAGGACAAACTGATCGAGATCGCGTCCAACGATGCCCAACGCATGATGTTGAACGCAGGGCGGGGCAACCCGAACTTTCTCGCCACCTTGCCGCGCAAGGCGTTTTTGCGCATCGGCGAGTTCGCAGTGCAAGAGGCGGAGCGTTCATATTCATATCTCGACAGCGGATTTGGAGGCATGCCCGACAAAAAAGGCATTCTCCAGCGGTTTGAAACCTATGGCCACCGACATGAAGATACTGACGGCATTAGGTTTTTGAACGCGGCGATCTCTTATGCCAATGACCAGCTGGGTCTGGACCGTGAGCAATTCGTGCATGAGATGGTGCATGCGTTTTTGGGCTGCAGTTATCCCACCCCGCCGCGCATGCTCAACACTATGGAGAGCGTAACGGCAGCTTATCTGAAAAAGGAGATGTATGGCACAAAGCCGCATACCGGTCCGTTCCAGGTGTTTGCCACCGAGGGCGGGACAGCCGCAATGACGTATATCTTTCAGACCCTGCATTTCAATGGCTTGATCGGCGAAGGCGACAAGGTCGCATTGGGAACACCCATCTTCTCGCCATATCTGGAAATACCGCCTTTGCCTGAATACGGCCTTGAGGTTGTCGACATCAGGATGGATGAAGAAAGCGGTTGGCAGTACAGCGATGAGGAACTTGCCAAGCTGGAAGATCCAGCGATCAAGATTTTTTGTGTCGTTAATCCCTCCAACCCGCCGTCAACCAAACTTACGGATGATGTGTTGGCAAGGTTATCTGATTTTGTGACCAACAAGCGCCCGGATCTGTTCATCATAACCGATGATGTGTATGGCACGTTTGCCGATGACTTCGTGTCGCTGTTTGCCACCTGCCCAAAAAACACATTGTGTGTGTATTCATTCTCTAAATATTTTGGCGCAACTGGATGGCGTATTGGGGCGATTGCGTTGCATGAAGACAATGTGTTCGATCAGGCTTTGGCGGAATTATCTGAGAAACAAAAGAAGGTTCTCGATCAAAGATATTCCTCGCTGACGACGGAGCCCCGTGCGCTGAAGTTTATTGATCGCCTTGTGGCTGACAGCCGCGCGGTTGCACTGAACCACACAGCCGGTGCCTCGACACCCCAGCAATTGCAAATGTCGCTGTTTGCGATGAGTGGTCTGCTTGATCGCAACGACCAATATAAGGATGCCGCCAAAGGCCTGGTGCGCAAACGCTATCGAACTTTGTGCCTAAATATGGGCATTGAGGCGCTGCGCGGGCCTGAAGAGGTGAACTATTATACGCTGATCAACTTACAAAAACTCGGTGGTCAGCTTTACGGCGAAGAGTTCGCTAATTGGTTTGTTGAAGAACGCAAGGGTACAGATTTTTTGTTCAGGCTTGCCAAGGAAACAGGTGTTGTGTTGCTGCCCGGCAAAGGGTTTGAAGTGCTTGATGCTTCAGCGCGTGTATCACTCGCAAACCTGACAGAAGCGGAATATCGCGATATTGGTCAATTTACGCGGCGGGTACTTGATGAATACGGCGCAGAGTTTGCTGCTCTCTAAGATTAGCGTCGCGATTTTCGGGGTTCCCAAATAATAATTGCGATGCCCGCGATCACAATTGCAGCGCCCAAAGCGATTTCAAATGTCAGTTTCTCGCCAAGGAAAATGGCAGCCCCGATGATTGAAAACACCGGCAGCAGAAGGAGAAATGGCCCGACAACGTTCAAAGGGTGCCGCCTTACCAGAGTGTACCAAATGCCATATCCAAACGCAGTCATGACTAAACCGAGATAAATAACGGTTGCCCACACTGTCCAATTTGCGCTTGCGACCGCTTG
>JBPCVX010000273.1:0-25641 GCA_051010095.1 Hyphomicrobiales bacterium | reverse complement strand
GTTCCTCGCCAATCTGGTGGAACGGCTGACGCTTGATGAAGCTTAAACACTGCTTCGTCTAAAGCGTCTATCTACACTTTTTCACAACGAGGATATGAAAGTGATCGCCGCCCCCTTGAAAAGCGATTGTTTTTACAACGTCCTCAACGGCAATTGTTCCAGCTTTGGTTAAACTCTCGAGCTTTGGACCAAATCCGCCCTCATCCCAGATTTCAAGATTTACCGATGCAATGAATGTGCCTTCAGGCTTGAGAATACGGAAAATCTCGTCGAATGCTTCCGCGCCAACATGCCCTTCGGTAAAGGTTCCAGACGACATGGCGGCGGCATATGTATTTGAGGCAATATCCAGCTTCTGTGTCAGGTCGGCCTCAACCAGCGCGCCATAGATGTTCTTCGCGCCCGCCTGCACCAGCATATCAGGCGAAAAATCAAGCCCATCGATGGTGGAAAATCCTTGGGCAACCAGTGCCTGTCCCGTCAGGCCCGTGCCGCAGCCAATGTCTATCACGCGGGTGCTCTTGTCGGTGATATGCTCTGCAACTACTGCGGCAACCCGTCCCGGCAACACATACCCCAAATCATCCACCAAGTGGCCATCGTAGGTATCGGCCCAATCGCGATAAAGATTGAGCGCATCGTTTGCGTCGCCAACATGATAAGCCCGTTCCAGCAGTTCATCTGGCGACTTACCTTCTGTAAGGCTTGGTGGCTTCTTTGACATACCTTTACCATAGCCTATAAGAGTTTTTAAAAACCACTCATCAAGGCGCTTTCTTGAATCAGGTTCTCACAATCGTATTGCCAGTGTTTGCATTTCTGGCACTGGGTTGGCTTGCGGCAATCACTAACTTTCTTGGTCGCGAGGTTGAGAAAGGTTTATCCACGTTTGCGCTTTGGGTGGCTATTCCCGCACTGTTGTTTCGCTTAATGGCAGAATCTGAACTCGATCAGGGTTCTGCCTGGGAATTATGGGGCGCCTTCTTTCTGGCTGCATCCGTTGCATGGGTGGCGTCATCATTGGTTGCCGTGGCGCTGAAGCGTCCGGCGGAAACAAGCGCATCTTTTGCCATGGGCGCCACCTTCGGCAACACGGTGATGATGGGAATTCCCTTGTCTCTTGCAACTTTTGGGGAAGCAGCGGCACTTCCGCTGGCTCTCCTTACGGCTGTGCATGCACCTGTTCTTTGGCTGGCATCGACTGTTCAGATCGAGTGGGCCCGTTCATCTGGAAGTAAAGTAAGTCCTCTAAAACTGTTGCGTGACTTGTTTGTGGTGCTCGCAAAAAACCCAATCATCATGGCTCTCTTGCTTGGGCTTTTGTGGCGTATCACAGGTCTTGGTCTCACCCCAATTGTTCACGATATCATTTCAAAATTGGGTCAAGCAGCAATTCCGTGTGCCCTGTTTGCGTTGGGCATGTCGCTTGCCGCTTATAGTTTGCGCGGAGAGATTCGTGCAGCGCCTGCGCTGACAATTATCAAGCTTGGATTAATGCCGCTATGCGTGTGGGTGACGGCCTATCACATTTTTGAATTGCCGCCGGCGTGGGCTGGAACGGCGCTCATCTTGGCGGCCCTGCCAACCGGGTTGAATGGCTATTTATTTGCGGTGAAATATGATTGCGGCGTGGCGTCCGTCTCCGCAACCATCGCGCTTTCAACCCTGATATCGGTTGCCACTCTTGCAATGGTGATTGCTTACATAAACCCCAGTTCGTAACGAATGTCAGCTGGCGTAACTCCCACATCGCGCAGCGCTTTCAAAGAGCGATCGCCCGCTGATTTTGAGAGCTTGCGCCCGGTGTCATCGGTAATGAGTTCGTGATGGAAGTAGTGCGGTTCGGGTAAATCCATCAAGGTTTGAAGTACCCGATGAATATGGGTGGTGTAAAACAAATCCTGGCCGCGCGTGATATGGGTAACACCTTGCAGGGCATCATCCACAACCACGGAGAGATTGTAGCTGGACGGCGTGTCTTTGCGCACGATCACCACGTCGCCCCACATTTCGGGTTGCACCTGCAATAGGCCGGCTTCGCCCTCTGGCCCGCACAACCCTTCAGTAAAGGTGACAATGCCTGACTGTTTGTGCATGGCGAGTTGAATGGCGAGCACATGGTTGAGCCGAAGTGCATAAGGTGCATTGGGCGACACCTTGCTATCACGATAAAGACCTGGGTAAATCGGGCTGTCGTCGGGATCGCGTGGGTGCGATGCATCATCAATGGCGGCTTTGATGTCATTTCGGCTTGCCTGGCACGGGTAGAGAACGCCAAGGTTGTTTAACTTTTCAGTCGCTGCACGATAATCATCGAAATGCTCAGACTGGCGGCGAGTTTCACCATTAAATTCGATGCCGAGCCAATCCAAATCTTCAATAATGCCGTCAATCAGCTCCGGCTTTGAACGCACGGTGTCTATATCTTCAATGCGTAATAAAAGCGTGCCATTTACGTCGCGCGCCGCGCGCTCCGTGAACAGTGCGGAATAGGCATGTCCCAAATGCAACCGCCCGTTGGGGCTGGGCGCAAATCTGAATATGGGAACCTGGTCCGTTTCTGACTTGTCATCAAAGCTCATGAGATGGCTATATGCTGGACATGTCCACTCGTCAAATCACGCTCGACACGGTCGCCGATCTTGAAAACGCAATTGATGCGTTGTGCGCGTTCGCGCCAAAATTTATCCCAGTGGTTGAGCAGGCGGGCACGCCGCCATTGCGGCGCACGGAAGCCGGATTTTCTGGGATGTTGCGCATTATTACAGGCCAACAACTTTCAAAGGCGAGCGCAGCAGCGATATGGCAGCGCATGTGTGATGAATTGAGCCCACATGACCCTGCTCATTTTGCAACATTGAATGAGAGGCATTTTCGTGCGGTCGGCCAGTCGCGTCCAAAAATTCGCACAATAATGGCTTTCACGGACGCTGTTTCCTCAGGTGTGCTTGATTTGGCTGTTCTGCCCGAATTGGCCGATGATGATGTGGCGCGGGCGCTCACTGCAGTAAAGGGCATTGGGCCGTGGTCAGCTGAAATTTACTTGCTGTCCTGTCTTGGCAGGCCAGACGTATGGCCGGCGGGTGACTTGGCATTGCAAGTGGCTGCTGCAGACATTCTTGGCAAGCCTGAACGCTTAACCCGTGAGGAAATGCTTGATGTTGGCGAAGCTTGGCGGCCATGGCGTGCGGTGGCCGCGCGCCTTTTATGGGCATGGTATGCACATTTGAAAGGCGGCGTGGAACCGGGTGTCGTTTAGTTGCTATATCCCGTGCGGCAAGGAGTTTCCGGATTCGCCTGGCGGGTTTGTAAAGGGTGTAAACTCTGCCAAGCCTTCGATTTCTTTGTAGTGATTTAGGGCCCAATGCACAGATGGAAAGGCGAGGTCATTCCATGGGATTTCGTTCCAGTCAAACAAACCGACCTCGCGACTTTCCAGCCCTGGTGCGATGTTTGGATCAACAAGAATGGCGCGATAGATGAGCTGCACTTGCGAGAGCCGCGTGATTGAATAAACTGCGAGTAATGATGAAATTTCAATCCGTGCGTTGGCTTCTTCCATGGCTTCTCTTGCAGCGCCCTGGGCCGGCGTTTCATTGAGTTCCATATAGCCTGCTGGAAGTGTCCAATAACCGTCTCTTGGATCTATGGCACGGCGGCACAGCAAAACTTTGCCATCGGGTGCCGTAACAACCGATCCTGTGACAATTTTTGGATTTGCGTAACTAATAAAACCACACGTGTTGCATACATCACGCTCTAGATCGTCGCCCGGGGGCACTTGGCGCGAAAAATTGTCTGGTAATTTCACGTTTGACACGTTTACCTCTGTCCGAAGCCCGACAAACCTAAAGGCCGCTAAAAAACTTGGCATTATATGATCGTGGATAATGACAGATGTGAAGAAACGGCTCAATCACCTAATAGTTAGTTCGCATTTTTGTCATGTGGTGATTTAATCTAAAAAGGGCTGGCGATTATGATTCGGAGCACAATAAATGGCCAGGCAGGCTGAAATAAAAGATTTAAACAAATCTCCTCAACACTTACTTCGCCGTGCCGCGCAGTATGCGTCGGATGTTTACGCCGCTGAAGTCGGTTCGAAGGGATTAACCCACAGGCAATTCGCGGTCATGCTGGCGATTGAGCAAAATGAAGGTGTAAGTCAGACAACGTTGGTTGAGATCACGGGCATTGACCGGTCAACCCTTGCAGAGCTTGTCTCAAGACTTGTTGGGTCTGGAATGGTGCAGCGGCGGCGTACGCGCCAGGATGCGCGCGTCAACACTTTGCGCTTGTCAGCCGCTGGCAGGCGGGCATTACAAGCCACCCAACCCGGCGCAAAAAGCGCTGATCAACTGCTTCTCAAAGCCCTTAGCAAAGATCAACGCAAAGAATTTGCGAAAGCACTGAGCGATATCAACCAAGTACTCATTGAACAGGAAAATCGCATCGCCGAAACGGCCAAGCGCAAGAGCAAGCTTTAGGTGCTGCCATCGGCCGTTGCTGCATTTAGATATTCAAGATCAGCAGAGAGAAAGTCTCGCAACGCTAAAGTCAGTGCTTTGTAGCGCTTAGCGGTGGGCGGGCATTTTTCAGCAATTGCTTCGCCAAGAACCAAGAGATGTCGTGCTAAAAAATCACGCTGCGCCCGTTTAAGCGCGAGAGCAGCTTTGATATCGTCTGTGTTTGCTTCTTCCTGAAAGCTCAGAAAGTGCATGAATTCCAGTTCCGCGGAAACATGATCGGGTAACAAGGCTGTATCCGTGCGCCGAAGCCCGAAATGTTTGTGCCATCGTACAAGCTCTTCAAACAATGATGTTTGCTCGTGACTCGTATGATCACTTTCATGCAGTGAACATGCTTCTGCCGATATGGATGTGTCAAATGCTTCGGTAAATGCGCGCCCGTTATCATCGGGTGGCGCGGGGATAATGCTTTCATCCAACAAACTCGCAGCGCCATCATGGCGAGCAAAACCTTCCGCGAAGGCGCGATAGGTAAGGCTGCGCTCACGCATTTGAATTAGCTGAGAGTTCTGCCGCTTTTCGCGGTGAGGCCCGTTCCATTTCTATGCGGGTGTCGCGGTCGAAGAAGTTTGGGTGACCTTCCAGCATTCCGGCCCGCAAATGCGGGTGTTGGCCTGCCAGCTCAACCGGGTTCACCGGTGAAGGTGATACATCTCTTGGGGTACCGCCGCCTGCGAATTGATAATTTTCCCAGGCGTGATACATGACGGTTTGGCCGTCTTGTACGCCATGCATGACCTTTGCCCGGATGAAGAACGCACCCGCATCATTAAAGCAACGCACCCAATCGCCGTCCTTGACGTTGCGGATTTCTGCATCCTTCACACCGACAACAATGTAGGGCTGACCGCGATCTAAATTTTGCATGTCCTTGGCATCGCGCCATACACCATGCACCGACCAGCGTGTGTGGCCACCGGTCATCATCAAGGGATAGTCCCCGCCGATTTTTGGCGGCTCCTTGAAACGGGGCAGATGCTCGTCATGCTCAAGATAGAGATCGTGGTCGAGATAAAACTGAATGCGCCCGGTTTGCGTAGGATAAACTTGCTTTTTCTCTGTGTGATGAGTGAGCGCGATAAAGGGTTCATCCTCCTTTAAATCGCCCGCATTACCAATGGAAAGAGGGCTAAGCCCGATTGATTTGTAGCGAGCAAAGCCCTTTTTTTTCTGCTCTTCCCAGCTCACATGGGAAAGATTGCTGGATTGTGCGAGAATTTCGGCTGCCGCCTTCTCTCCGTCCTCTTCACCAAACCGGCCATCCATGGTCATGTCGGCATAGAGCTGATCAAGCTTGATCTCTTTGCCGAGATGGCTGGCAATAGAGCTCATGCCGCGTGCCTTGGCGCGTGCCTCTATGTGTTTTGCCAGCATAGTGAAAATCCAGAAATCAGGCTTGGATTGCCCGCGCGGCTCAACCGCCTTGTTGGTCACATGGTTATAGGGCACCAGCGGTGTCACCCATTTATGGTCTGTCGTTTCATACCAGGCTGCGGCAGGCAGCACATAATCGGCATAGCGCGCGGTTGAACTCATGCGGAAATCGATGGTGATGGCCAGTTTCAGTTTCGCCCACAGATGATCGATCATCTTGCGCCCATTGCGCACGCTGCGCAGGGGATTAGAGCAATAATTGAACAGTATTTGCGGTGGGCGTTCCGCCGGCGGCTGCATGGGAAGCGCCTTTGAATTGAGCGCCTCCATGAACAAATCTTTGGAGCTTCTCTCAGATCCCGGCACGTTGCCCGCGTGATCTGCGATGCCGCCATGGATCTGCCAGAACAGAGCGCTTGAAGTCCACACGGGCAAATCGCGGCCCGGGTCGATAAAGTTGCCGTGGCCTAAGTCTTTGAAGAAATTCTCATCGGTTACGCCCTTAATCTTGCTCCAGATGAGATCAAGCCCGATTTCAGAGCCGAACGACATGCGTTCTTTTGGCCGCAGACCGGCGACATAATCTTCCCAGCCATCATTGGCGAGAAACGAAAACGCTGAATATCCCGCACCTGGTTTGCCAATTTGCCCACGCAATACCCATATGAGGATCATCGCCCGTTCGGTGAGGTTGCCGTGATAATACTTGTTCAGACTGGAGCTGGTGACATTTGAAAGCGCCTTGGCGCCTGCAATCATCTCAGCAACACGCGCGATGAGCTTGGGGTTTGTGCCGCACATTTCTGAGACGGCATCGAAGGTGTAAGGTGCCAAGCGCTTTTTCAACAATGCATAGACGGAAACGACTTCAATTGAACTTCCATCCGCAAGTGTCACTTCGGTTTTAACGTCGAGCTGCGGTTTCAGCGGGCCAAGCGCAAGCGTGTTGACCGGCGCCAGGCGCAAACGGTCTTTGTGATCGATCACGTAGTAGCGATCTTCATCGCCACTGTTCACATCCCTACCGGTTAGAAATTTACCCGTATCTGAGCGCACTAAAAGGGGTAAATCTGTTTGTTCTTTGACGAAATCTTCGTCCACCTGGTCTTGTTGAACAATGTAATTCGCAATGCCTAACGCCAGTGCGGCATCTGTTCCAGGTTTTACGGGCACCCACAGATCCGCCTTGGTGGCAGATGCGTTAAAGTCCGGTGAAATAGCGATTATTTCGGTGCCGTTATAACGTGCTTCAGTGAAAAAATGAGCGTTGGGAATAGATGTAAAGAGAGGGTTTGAGCCCCAAATCAAGATAAGATCCGAATAAAAATAATCCTCGATCGAACGTTCAATATAGATATTACCAAACGTCTCGTAAGCGCCGCGATGGCCATCGCCATTGCTGGAGTTTGAATCAAGACAAATCGAGTGCGTAAGCTGGGCAAGCCGTCCTTGGCCCGCATTGGCCGCACCGACGTTAATATTGGCACCCAGATCCCAAACAACTTGATCAGTGTGACCTTCTTCCAAAACATCGAGCCAGGCATCGGCAATGCCATCAAGGGCTTCATCCCAACTTACCTGTTGCCATTTGCCAGCCCCACGCTCACCTGCTCGTTTGAGGGGGTGCAGGATGCGGTTGGGTTCATACATGCGATGAGAAAAAGTGCAGCCCTTTTGGCAACCGCGCGGGTTCATGTCCGGCAGTTCAGGGCGCAACTGCTCATATTCCGCAGCTTGTTCTTCGCGGAACACGAGCCCGTCTTTGACATAAACATCAAACGCGCAATGGGCCTGATACCAGCAATTGATCATGTGGGTGCCACGTACGGTTTTATCCCACGTCCACTGCTGGCGCATAATATCAAGCCAGGATGTGAACTCCGGTGGTTTGCTGGCCGCCAAAGCCTCGAGGCTACCGCCGCTTCTCGCCATGAAGTTGGGCATGGCCAGCCCTGCAGCGGTTGCCGCACCCGCTTTCAGAAAACTTCTTCTGGTAAGCGTTGTGCTCACTCGCCAGCTCCTGGGAAGGAAATGGTTTCAGCATTGCCGCCTTGTGCGCGTTTCTCAGCAACGTCTTTGGGGCTGTTGGTGAACGGCCCAAAAAGATCGAGCCAGTTGCGCGAAATGAGCGTGTCCATAAGGTCAGATGCTTCGCCACGCTTTTTCTTGCCGCGCTCTTTCTCAATCATCTCAAGAGCTGGTCCGACCTCTGGTCCAAAGAGAGATTCCAAATATTCCAGCGGAATACGTGGGTCATCTATCGGGTTGCCTTCATCGTCAAATTTTGCTGGTGCGCTGGGAGGAATATAAAAGACATTCGGTTCGGTTTCATATTCAGGGTGCAGCGCAAGCGCGACCTTGTACTTCTTCACAAGCTTGTAAATCGGTCCATCTTCATCATCCAGAAAGCCCAGAAAACGCACGCGCCCGGGGCATTGCCGCGAACAGGCTGTGGCAACCCCCTCTTCCACCCGTGGCAGGCAGAACACGCATTTTTGACCGGTGCCGGTTGTGGCGTTGTAATAGATTTCTTTGTAGGGACAGGCCTCCTGGCAGAAGCGGAAACCCCGGCAATGGTCTTGATTTATAAGAACAATCCCATCTTCGTCGCGTTTATATATGGCACCGCGCGGGCACGCCTCCATGCACGCTGGCCTGGTGCAGTGATTGCAAATGCGCGGTATGTAGAAATTGTATGAGTTGGGAAAATCGCCGCCGCCAACATCTTCATCCCAGTTGGTTCCCCAGTCTGGGTCACCATCGATGGGTTGCAACGTTTCATCGCCATCAAACAATGCTTCTTGGAAATTGAAATCAAGCGGATTGCCGAAATCTGCCTGTTTGGGCAGCACGCCTTTTTTGGCTTTGCCGTCTTCAAAGCCACCCCCCATTTCTTCCCAACCGCGCGGTGTGCCCATGCCCGGCGCTGAGGAAACGGTGTTCCACCACATGCCTTCCTGGCCCTCGCCCGAAGTCCACTGGGTTTTGCACGCGACCGTGCATGTTTGGCATCCGATACACTTGTTGAGATCGATAACCATCGCCACCTGACGTTTGTCCATGGTGTGCTTTATTCCTTTATTTGAAAATCCGTCCAGTCGGCGGAGACCGCCTTAATACCTGCACGCTCTTCGTTTGAACCATCCCACACCGCGAAGCCTATCTGGCTTTGGGTGCCGGGAACAAGAGAGACTGCTTGCTTTCCCGCTATAAGGGAGCGGGTGAAGACCACGCTCCAGCGGCCCTGTGTCCAACCTGCCTTGACGGATTGCGCAACATCTGCACCCTCCATGCTGGATCCAATGCCTTGCGCGACGACCGCGCGCAGGGCGTTCTTGCGGGCCATCCAGTGCAACAAGTGAATGGGTGCCTTTGGCGTGCCCATGGATGTAATGTCCGGCACATCGGCGATGGGAAATGCAAGTGCGGCACTGTCGGGAAAGCCTTCTTGACCTCCCGTATCGGGTTTCGCCTTTGCCCAGGACAGCCAAATAGCGATCTGCGCACCATCATGTACAGATTTGGCATCAAGGCTTTCAAGTGCGCCATAGTCGCGGTCTTCCCAGGAAACCTGAATATATTCATTGGGTTGCAGGCCAAGAGGCGCGGGCACCATCTCCACAGATGTGGTTGATACGCCTGCCCATCCAGCCGCACCGGGGTCAAAAAATCTATCCAGGCTTGTAACGCGTTCGCTAAACACCGGGTATTTGCTCGTTAAATTGTTCCCATAGACTTGTCTAACGACCGCATTGGTGTTTGCCAACACGTGCGTTCATCACTTCTTATGATCAAGGTTTGATAAATGTGCCCGATTGCAGTTCTGAAACCGCCTGGTTCAGTTCTGCCTGGGTGTTCATGACAATCGGGCCATACCATGCAACCGGCTCTTTGATTGGTTTTCCAGAGACAAGCAAAAAGCGCACACCTTGCTCGCCTGCCTCAACGCGCACTTCATCACCGCTGTCGAATACGACGAGCGATCGGTTGCCCGTCATCTCGCGGACATGAAATTCTTCGCCTGTTGGGGCCTCTTTCTCCGTCAGCACGCCGAAAGGTTCAGAAGCATCTGCAAAATTTCCGGAGCCTTCGATAATGTAGGCAAAGGCGTGGCGATACGTTTCGACCTGCAGGCTCGCGCTTATGTTGGGTGGTACCCAAACATCAAGATAGCGTGGCTCAGCGGCTGTGCCATCAACGGGCCCGCGCTTTCCCCAAAATTCACCGCATATCACCTTCACACTGACACCATTATCTTCGATCACTTGCGGAATTTCTGCGGCGCCGATGTCCTGATAACGCGGTGCTGTCATTTTCAAAGATGATGGAAGATTGGCCCATAGCTGAAAGCCATGCTGGCGGCCCGCTGCATCACCTTTCGGCATTTCCTGATGCATGATGCCACTGCCAGCCGTCATCCATTGCACATCGCCCGCACCAAGCGTGCCGTGATTGCCCAGGCTGTCACCGTGTTCAACACTGCCCGCCAGTACATAGGTGATAGTTTCAATGCCGCGATGGGGGTGCCAGGGAAATCCGGCCTTATAGTCTTCGGGATTTTCATTGCGAAAATCATCAAACAAGAGAAAGGGATCAAATGTTTCCGTATCTCCGAAGCCAAAGGCCCGGTGCAGTTTTACACCAGCCCCCTCCATTGTGGGCTGTGCCTGGGACACGCTTTTGATAGGCCGAACTGACATTACTGTTTCCTATTAAGCTGCATAACGTTCCAGCGTTTTCTCATTCCAGCTTATACCGGTTCCGGGCACGTTGGGGATCACCACATTGCCATGTTCAATTTCGAACGGGTGCGCCAGAATGGGTTCTGCCCAATCCGTCCATTCCAACCAATCAGCGTTGGGTGTGACCCGCAGTAGATGAGATGAAATTTCCGGGAACAGGTGGCTTGAAACGTCCATACCATGTTCAGCCGCGATCGCTTTTGACCGCAGCCAGCCTGTGACACCGCCAATGCGCATCACATCTGGCATTACCATGTCGCACGCGTTCTGCCGCAACGCTTCATGCATGTCGCGGGGCCCGTGAAAATTTTCACCTATCGTGATTGGCGTCTTAGTTCTCTGCGTCAGTGCCGCACAGTTGGCCAGGTCATGATAGGCAACCGGCTCTTCAAACCAATAAAGGCCAAGATCATCCAGCATTTTAAGTCGATGCAGTGCTTCAGAATATGTGAGGCCTTGATTGAAGTCAGACATTACGCTGATGCCAGGTTCGACACTGTCCAGTACCACCAGGGCGGCGGCCAAGTCTTCGCGCCGTTCCGCACGGCCAAAGCGCAGCTTGACCGCGCTGAACTTGCCTTCCGACAATAAGTCATCGGCTTCTTTGGCAAGCGTCTCAACCGCTGAGAGCCATAACCCGCTTGAATTATAGGCTTTTACGGGCGCAAGCGTGCCGCCAAGATGTTCTGCCAAAGGCGCACCAGCCGCCTGGGCATGGGCATCCCACAAGGCCATATCAATTGCCGCCAAGGCATAAAGCGCGATACCGGTTTTGCCCATCAGCGAAATACGTTTCAGTCCATCATCAAAAGCCGTTACCGGTGCAATTTTGGTTTCTATAAGCGGTTCCAGAAGCGCCCTCATGGAGACCGCTATCGCGCCAGCATGATTGATTAAATAGGGCGCGATATAGCTGCGCCCGATAATGCCTTGCGACGTCTCAATATCCAGACAGATAAATGCCCAGTCTTCGAAAGCGCCAACGCGGGAGATTACGGGCCGTTTTAGAGGCACGTTTGCGATCCGGATTTTGAACCCGGTGAGTAAAAGTTCAGGTCGCGGCATGGGCGTCTCCTTTCATGCGTCTAAGCTTTGCGGTCGGTTCTCCAATATTTCGGGCTCGCACGGATATATTGTGGAGGATATACCACTTCTGCGCCAAGTTCACCCGCCGCGTGCCACGACCAATGTGGGTCATCCAGCATGCCGCGCGCCAGCATCACCATATCGGCGTCTCCATCGGCAATGATGGCTTCTGCCTGTGTCGGCTGAGTGATCATGCCGACTGCGATAACAGGCATTGAAACATGTTGCTTGATCGCGCTTGCAAAGCCGACCTGATAGCCGGGCCCGGTTGTGATCTTCTGGCGGTAATCGAGGCCCGCTGACGAGACGTCTATAAAGTCACACCCAAGCGCTTCCACTTCTTTTGCAAATGCGATCGTGTCTTCAATCGTTGTGCCGCCATCGACCCAGTCAATCGCACTCACCCTGACCCCAAGGGGTTTGTTCTGCGGCCACACCGCACGCATTGCGGCGAACACTTCTAATGGAAAACGCATACGTTTTTCCAATGTGCCGCCATAACCATTATCACGCTGGTTCGACAGGGGTGAGAGGAACTGGTTCAAGAGATAACCATGGGCTGCATGCATTTCGATGACGTCAAACCCAATGCGTTCAGCGCGTTTCGTCGTGTCAACAAACTGGGATTTGATCTCTGCCATACCAGCCTCATCAAGCGCGCTTGGCGTGTGCCAGTCAGGCCCGTAAGGCAGTGCGGATGGTCCAACCGTTTGCCACGCTCCTTCATCCGCGCTCAACGGCTGATTGCCATTAAGCGGCGTGTTGCACGAGGCCTTGCGGCCCGCATGGGCAATCTGCATGCCTAAATGTGAGGTGCCATATTCCCTGGCAAAATCGACAATGCGTTTAACGGCTGCTTCCTGTTCATCGTTCCATAAACCTGCGCACCCCGGCGTTATGCGGCCGATTGATGAAACATGGGTTGCTTCGGTCATCATCAGCGCGCCGGCGCCCATGGAAAGTTGGCCGTAATGCATAAGATGCCAATCATGCATCATGCCTTCGCGCGACACATATTGGCACATGGGGGCAACCGCAATGCGGTTGGGCAATTCCAGATCTCGTAGGTGAATTGGTGTGAAGAGAGCACTCATGCCGTTGTTGTCCGTTGATTGTTGAAGATTTTGCCACCAAGCAGGAACCATAATGCTATGACCAGGTTCAGGATGTTCCAGACGATGCCGTTCAAGAATGCTGCCTCATAAGAACCGGTGAGATCGAAGATTTCACCCGACATCCAACCTCCCAGCGCCATGCCCAGAATTGTTGCGGTCAGCACCATACCCATCCGCGTGCCGGCTTCGCGTGCTGGAAAATAGTCTCTGACAATGAGCGCATAGGAGGGAACGATGCCGCCTTGCGACAGACCGAAAAGCGCTGAGATCAGATAGAGCTGGTTGAGCCCCTCAAACGGCAGATACAAGATAAGTGCCAAGCATTGTAGCGCGGAGCCCAGGACCAGCGTGCCCACGCCACCAATTTTATCTGCGATAAACCCGGATGCCAGCCTGGACACAACGCCAAACCCGAGCATGATAGAGAGCATCACCGCGCCGCTCGTAGCGCCATATCCAAGATCAACGCACAGCGCCACGATGTGCACTTGCGGCATAGCCATGGCAACACAACAGGCAAGTCCTGCAATCACCAACAATGTTTGAATAGTGGCAGGAGACGCGGTTATGCGTCTTGTGCTGGAAACGCTGCTGGCGGGCGCGGGCGCGTCGCTCATTTCAGGGCGCCGGCGCAGCAACAAAGCCAAAGGCGGTATCAGGACAAGACACATTATGCCGATGGCCATGTGCGTTGGCCGCCAGCCATATGTTTCAACACCATATTGCATGATTGGTGGCCAGATGGTGCCAGCAAGATAATTGCCGCTGGCCACGATGGCGACCGCGATGCCACGACGTTTGAGGAACCAGTGCGAAACATCCGCAACCAAAGGCGCGAAAGTTACCGAGCTGCCGCACATGCCAATGAAAAGGGCGTGGGCAAGCGCGAACTGCCATAGAGTTTGCGCGTAAGAGGCGGCAACATATCCAAGCGCCAGCGAAACGGAGCCAACCAACAGGGGAATGACAATACCATACCGGTCGGCTAGCCTGCCCATAATGACCTGGCCCACCGCAAATCCGATCAGCATGGCCGTGAAGGGCAACGAGGCATTAGAACGGTCGACGCCAAATTCTGCTTGAATTTCTGGCAGAACGACAACCACCGACCAAAGGCCAACGCCTCCAACGGTGCTTAGTAACAGAGAGATCGCGAGCCTGGCCCAGGCGCGCGGACCGTCTGGCCTATAAAGATCGCTATCGTCTGAAGGGTTGGTCATGATGGGCCGCTTTGAGAAGTGAACCCATCATCTCTGCCTGCACATATGGGCGCAAGCAAGAGATTTTTAAGCAATCAAATCAGAACAGCCAGGTTTCAACATTGTCGATTGGTTCATTTTTTGAAACTGCCTGCAAGCCCCTGATGCATCTTACAATCACCCAAATGGCAACCGCAAACATGAGCAGGAATCCGATGCCGATTAACGCAAGGACTATACAGATCAGACTGTACAAAAGGCTGATCCAAAACGTGCGGATTTGATAGGTGTAGTGATTGGAAGCGACCGCATCAGCGCCACTTCTGTTCATATAGGCAAAGACCAGACCCACAAGGCCAGAGAAGCCGACAACAAAACTTAGCAAGTAAAGAAAGTAGACCAATTGCACATTGCGTCCGCCAGGTTCCAGCCAAGTTTCCGGTTGCTTATCATTGGATTGTGTTGGTTCAGTCATTACCTAAATCAACTCCCATAATAATCGTTGTTACGATGCAAAATATCAGAATACATTTGATATTATTTATTTATATTAGAAAAAAATAAAAATATAGATGAGTTAACGCAGAGTATACTGCGATAATGGAGGTGAGCTTTGTCTGGTTTAGACATATTCGCACTCATCGTGTTGGTCGTTTTACTTTTAACGGGCATTGGCGCGTGGGTGCTGCTGGGAATGGCGCCGGGAAAAATTGCCCGGTCGCGAAATCATCCGCAAGCAGATGCAATTTCCGTATGCGGGTGGTGGGGCGCGCTCACTCTGGGTATTCTCTCGCCGCTTGCATTTGTCTGGGCCTATACCAAACCGGCGGCGGACGCCGAGCAAACAAGCGCCGAGGGAGACGCCTAGATGATTGTCTTTCTCACACTCATATATGTTGCGCTGCTTTTCCTTCTGGTGAAGCTCAAAATCATCAAGCTCAATATCTTCTGGAAGATCAGCCCGGCGCTATGGATGGTCCTGTTGCTGATCGTCCTTTTCATCCCCATGCAATGGGGGGCGCCAGCGGGTGCTGTGCGCATGTATCAAACCGTTGTTGAGATCATTCCCAACGTCACCGGTGAGGTTGTCGAGGTTCCTGCCAAGCCGCTGGAGCCGATGAAAAAAAACGATCTGATCTTCAAAATCGACCCTGAGCCTTTTAGGCATACGCGTGATGCCAAGCGCGCCGCTGTGGCTGAAGCTGAGCAGATGGTGCCGCAATTGCAGGCAGATTTGGAGGCCGCAACCGCCTCTGTTGCACAAGCTACGGCCTCGCGTGATCAGACCAAACAATCATATGAACGCTATGCGAGCGCAAACAAATCAGCCTCGCAACCTTTTTCTGAACTTGAAGTTGAAAACAGGCGATTGCGCTACGTGGCGTCTGAAGAGGCACTAGAGCGTGCGCGGGCCTCGGAACGGAAGGCACGTCTTGCTTTTGAATCCCAAATCGATGGTGTGAACACGACCGTTGCCAAGTTGCGCGCTGAGCTTGAGCTGGCGGAATATAATCTGCGCGAAACCGAGGTGCGCGCACCATCTAATGGCTTTGTTGCGGGTCTCACATTGCGACCCGGCCAACGGGTTGCAAATCTTCCCCTGCGCAGCTGGGTTGCTTACGTTAACACCGATGACGACAGGTTGGCGGTGGGTATCTCGCAGCTGCGTTTGCGCTATATAAAACCAGGCCAACCGGCGGAAGTGGTCTTTAATCTTTACCCAGGCAAAGTGTTTACCGGGACTGTTGACCGTATTGTTGAGGTCACGGCTGCTGGTCAATTGCAGGCAAGCGGCATCCTCACAACAGCACCCACGGCCACCCAGCAGGCTGAACCCTATGGTGTTATCATTAAGCTTGATGAAAGTGAACTTGATCAGTCCAAGCTTTATGGCGGCACTGTTGGCACAGCGACGGTTTATACCCAGCAGGTCAAGGCAACCCATATCATCCGCAAGGTAATGATGCGCATGCAGGCGTGGATGAACTATATCCTGCCGTAAGTGATGGTGAATTTTTTCCACTACCAACATCCTGTCATTTTGAGTGACTCACTTCTTCAATTGGATTAAGTTCCGCGGGTATTCGGGGGAATGCTTGTTTTGAAATGTAATGTGAGTTTAGATCGCTCAGCCCTCGCGGAGGGCGCGCGAAACCTGCTTGAAAATTGTATCGGGGTTCACCGCGGTGAGCGGGTGCTTATTGTGCGCGAAGACGCCACACTGGGCTATTTTGACGAAAAGGCACCCTATGCCGTTGCCGAAGAGGCACAAAGCTTGGGCGCGTTCGCACGCGTTATGGAAGCCCCGCGCATTGATGTTCCAGAAGATTTTCCTCCAGCTGTTCTGCAGGCTATGGATGAGGCCGATCACACGGTTTTTTTCGCTAGATTAGGTGATCAAATCAGATTTTCTGATCTCCCGCAGGGGCGCTCGCAAGCAATGTGTTATGCGCCAGATGCGCAGTTTCTTTCATCAAACTACGGCCGTGTGCCGCATCAATTGATGCTCGAACTAAAAGTCAAAATGGAAGAGAGATTTGTTCCTGGTGCGCGCTGGCGCATCACCTGCCATGGTGGCACGGATCTTTCTGGTGCTTTTGAAGCGCCCGAAACATCAGGTGTGGGTGAAGTGACGCTGCACCGGTTTCCGCTGGCGACGTTCAGGCCAATTTCGTGCACGAACGCATCGGGCAAAGTGGCGCTGGCCAATTGGCTTATTGGCACAGGGTCACGCAATTATCAGCCCTTTGCACATATGATCGATGATCTCTCTTATGCGATCGTAGAGAATGGTAAAATTCAGGATTTTGAAGGGCCAGCTGAAAGCGTTGCACAAATCAAGGCGCACTACGCGCATGTTGCCAGACTATTTGGCATAGACGGACAGGTTGTGCATTCCTGGCATGCCGGATTGCATCCCCAGGCATTTTATCCTGATGAGGCATCCGACAATTTGGAACGTTGGGGTGGCGTTGCGTTCGCTAACCCGCGCTATTTGCACTTTCATACCTGCGGGAATTATGCGCCGGGCGAAATTTGCTGGTCGTGCATTGATCCCACTGTAGAAATCGACGGTGTAGCGTTATGGCAAGACGGCCACTGCGCTTTGTTCGATGAACCTGAAGTCCAGGCAATATTTGCACGGTATCCGGGTTATGAAGAGGCTTGGAAGCTTCGTACGGATATCGGCATCTAAAAAGGACTGTCTTGGTCGAAATCTGGCCTGCGCTTTTCCGCCAGTGCTTTAAGGCCTTCTTGAACTTCTGGACCATCGAAACCCAAAAACTCCAGCGCCAGTGACGCATCAAATGTGGGTCCCGCCATGCGGAGCCAATTGTTGAGTGCGTATTTGGTGTGGCGTATGGCAACCGGTGGTCCCTTAGCGAGTTTGCGGGCAACCTCCATCGCTTTTTCAACCACTTTATCATCATCAACACACAGCGACACGAGCCCCATCTTTTCTGCATCTTCCCCGGTCACGGGATCACAGGTGAGCAAATAGTATTTCGCCTTCGCCATGCCGCAGAGCAGCGGCCACACAATCGCTGAGTGATCACCGGCTGCAACACCAAGCCGTGTGTGCCCATCGATAATGCGGGCGGTTTTGCCGGCAATTGTGATGTCAGATACCATTGCAGCCGCCAGGCCTGCGCCAACCGCAGGGCCTTCAATTGCGGAGACAATTGGCTTGGTGCAGTTGATAACGTTGTAGACAAGATCGCTTGCTTCTTTCCAAACGCGCATGCGGGTTTTCCAGTCTTGGGTCATTTCCCGCACCATGTCCAAATCACCGCCTGCAGAAAACGCCCCCTTTTCGCCGCGCAGCACAACAACTGATGTGTCATCGTCCAGGCTGATCTCTGGCCACACCCGGGCGCATTCGCCATGGCCATTTTCATCAAGTGAATTAAGCCTGCCCGGATTGGAAAAGATCACCTCCAGAATACCCTTTTCAGGCCGGTTGAATTTGAGGCTCGTGTAGTCGCTGTAATCTTTGGCCATTTCATGCCTCTAATCTGGTGTGTGAATGGGAAGTCCAAGGGTTGCGCGCCGTCTCAGCCAAGCGCTTGGCCGGTAGCGATCATCGCCAGTAATGTTTTGCATGCGTTGAAGAAGCAAGAGCAGGTTTTCAAGCCCCAGTTCTTCTGCGCGTTGCAATGGACCAAGCGGGTAATTCAGGCCTAGCCGCATGGCGAGGTCAATTTGCTCTGGTTCTGCGATACCGATCTGGGCCATTTCGCAGCCTAGATTGGCAACCATCGCCAAAATGCGCTGCGCAACAAAACCTGTTGAATCCTTGATCAACGAGACCTTGCGACCCGATGCACCTATCGCTGTGGCAACCGCATCTACATGCGCAAGATCAGCGCCAGGTGCTCTCATAAGCGTAACCCGTTCAACGGTTGCGCAATAAAGATCAATCGCCACAAGGCGCTGAAAATCACATCCGGTGCGCGCGGCGAACGCTGTGCAGTCCTCACCCAACGGTGCTGCAACAATTGGGCTTGTACCATCATCTTCCTCAGATGCGTGCACATTAACTTCGTCCAGAAATGCCATAAGCCGGTCAGACGCCTCTGCCACTATAACTTTGGTTGCGGGTGCAGCGTCTGGCGCATGGTTGGCGGAGGTTTTCGATACCACCTTGCCACTTTCATCATAGATATAGTTGCCGCGCGCGGTCTTGCGGCCGAAACTCCCCGCTTCAAACAAAGATTTATGGGGAAAAGACGTACGCAAGCGCGCATCTTGGTTGTAGCCGTCATAAACGATTTGCGAGACTAGATAGTTCACGTCCATGCCGGTTAAGTCCGCAAGTTCAAATGGTCCCATTCGAAACCCGCAGCATTCGCGCATAATTGCATCGACCTGTTCAACGCTCGCGCAACGCTCATGGAGAATGCGGTAGCCCTCGGTTGTGTAGGCGCGCCCACCAAGATTGACCAGAAAGCCTGGCGCATCCTTGACCACAACAGGCGTGCGGCCCATGCGGGTGCCGATATCGGTCAGCGCGGCAATGGTGCCATCGCTGGTGTCTGGTCCACGCACCACTTCAACAAGTTTCATCAGGGGTACGGGATTAAAGAAATGCAGGCCAGCGATGCGTTCGCGGTTGCTGCAGTTGCGCGCTATAGAAGCAATGAGGAGAGATGACTTGTTGGAGGCGATTATGGCGTCTTCGGAAACAATCGTTTCAAGCTCTGCGAAAATTTTTTGCTTCAGGTCAAGGTCTTCAAAAACGGCTTCTATAACCACATCGCACGCGGCGAAATCTGCCATGCCATTCGCTGCTTGTGCATTTGCCTTCATGGCTTCAGCTTCAGGCGCATCGAGGCGCTCTTTTTCGACCAGGCGATCAAGCCGCTTGAATACGGTTTCCAAGCCCGTTTGCGCACCGCCTTGCCTGGCATCATGCACAATTACATTCATGCCGCCTGTCAGCGCAACTTGGGCGATGCCTTGGCCCATGGCACCAGCGCCAATCACACCGACCGTGAGGCCGGATTCTTCACGTCCACTCATGTTCGACTTCCCTGACGATTTGAGGGCAAAAGCTAGCCCATGTTCCAACGCCTTCAAAGGGGTCAAATTAGCAGATGCAGAAAAGTGCCCCTTATTCTGTGTCGATCTTCGCCCCTTGGGATACCCAGGCACCAAGCAGTTGCCGCTCTTCGTCCGACATTTCGGTTTCATTGCCTAAAGGCATGGCATCAGACAGCACCACCTGCGCCCGGATTTGGGCAGCAAATTTGCGCATTGATTCTGGCGTTTCCAGAACGACGCCCTTTGGCGGTTCATCAAAACCTTCTGTGGTGGGGTTTGCGGCATGGCACCCTGTGCAATGCTTGGTGATCGTTTGCTGCACTTCGGCAAAGTCAACCGGTTCGCCATCGCCGCCAGCGCCAATGTTAGCGCCTGTCCACGCAATCAGTGCGGCGATAATTGCAGCCGCTGCTGGAAGTGCCGCCTTGCCCGTCCAATCCAGTTTGCCGGCATCGTAGGTGTTGAAGAAATGACGCACCAAAGCGCCGATGATGACAACAGCAAGCGCGATGAGCCAGGCTTGTGAGTGGCCAAACGTCATTGGGTAATGGTTTGACACCATCATGAACAAAACGGGCAGGGTGAGGTAGTTATTGTGCAATGAGCGTTGCTTCGCCCGCGCGCCAATGGCAGGGTCTGGCGCTTCGCCCGCCAGCAATGCGGCGGTAACCTTCTTTTGACCTGGAATAATCACCGCGAACACGTTTGCCGCCATCATGGTGCCAATAAATGCGCCTATGTGAATGAATGCCGCGCGCCCAGAAAAGATGTGCGTGTAACCATACGCTGCGATGGCGATAAGAATGAAAACCGTGACCGCCAGCAGTCCGGTTTTTTGACCCAATGGCGAACGGCAAATGCCGTCATAGGCAAGCCATCCCGCCAACAGTGAAGCCACGGATACACCAATGGCCTGCCATGGAGAAAAATCTGCTTTCGCACTATCTATAAGATATGTTTCGGCACCGTAATAATAAATCAATGCCAGAAGGAGAAAGCCGGTAACCCAGGTGAAGTAGGCCTCATATTTGAACCAGTGCAATTCGGGGGGAAGATCATCAGGTGCGTTGAGATACTTCTCGGTACGGTAAAACCCGCCACCATGCACCATCCAACTTTCACCAGCCAAGGCCTTGTCGCTGCCTTCGCGCCTGCGCAGGCTTTCATCCAGCCAGACAAAAAAGAACGATGTCCCGATCCAGGTTATGCCAAGCAAAACATGCGCCCAACGAATGAGCAATTCAGACCAATCTATAAGAAGCTGCAACATGAGCGCATTTCCCCCTGAAACCTGACGCCAAGCCCATTTATCGCGCGTTGACGATTATAAAGAAATAGAAGAAAATCAAAAATACTTTCGCAAAATTTTTGAAAGTTGAGCATGTCCGATATTTCAAACTGGGAAGTCTTTGCCAAGGTCGTGGAGTTGAAAAGCCTTTCTGCGGCGGGGCGCGAGCTAAGGTTGACCGCTGCCGTGGTCTCCAGCCGCATCGCTACAATTGAGCGCAAGCTTGGCGTACGCCTGCTTAACCGTACGACGCGCCGGGTGAACGCGACCGAAGAAGGCGAGATTTTCTATGAACATTGCTTGCGTATCATAGATGAAATTCAGGCGATTGAGACAACAATCGGCACGCGTTCCGCCGCCCCACGGGGATCGATTACGGTTACCGCACCTGCTGGTTTCGGGCGCAAGCATGTGGCGCCATATCTGCTGGGCTTTGTTGAGCGCAACGCCGGGCTCTCGGTACGACTTCATCTCACCGACCGGTTGACGGATGTAATCGCGGAAGGCACAGACGTCGCGATCCGCATAGCCGATCTCAAGAACTATTCTTTTATCGCAAAAAAACTCGCCAATAATGAACGAGTCGTGGTCGGCGCTCCCGATTATCTGAAAACTCACGGCGCGCCGGATAAGCCAAACGATCTATTATCGCACAATTGTTTGTTGCTGCGGTTTCCCGGTTCAAAGCAATATCAATGGACGTTGAAAAACGAGGCCGGAAAATCGGTCACCCTGCAGGTCTCAGGTAATTTGGATTCTGATAATGGCGACGCACTTACCGACTGGTGTTTGGCCGGTGCGGGCCTAACGGTTAAATCCCTGTGGGAGGTTGGCGAACATATCCGTAATGGTCGCCTGCAAATCGTACTTCCTGAATGGAAACCGCTTGGCCATGCGATCTACGCGATCTATCCTCATAGCCGGCTTATGCCGCCGCGTGTTCGCACATTCATTGACTATCTTGCTGAAGTCTATGGTCCGAACCCGCCATGGGTATCGCGGTGACAGGATCAAACTTGCTGGCAAATAATGTTATACAAAGCCTGGGCAGGTCTTGTGAGGGTGTGACCTGAGCGCGTGATCACGCCTGTCGTTCGCGACATTGCAGGCGCGCATAGGGGACGTGCTGCAAGGACGTCTTCGCGCGTGTTGGCCAGCGCTGAATGCGGTAACACCGCAATACCTAAACAGGCCTAAACCAATTGCAACGCGGTGGTGCTGCGTCGCACTTCATACATCCAGCCCAGTTGAAGCCTGGCCTTGGCCAATGCTTCATCAATCGCCATACGATTTCCAGATCCCTTCATGGGCAAGATGAGATCATGATCTTCCAGCTCAAGCCAGCTTACTTCTCTTTTGGTTGCAAACGCATGGCTTGCGGGGAAAACAACCATGAACGGGTCGTCTGCAAGCGCGTGAAACTGCAACCCAGGATCAAACGCGGGTATTGTGCCAAGGCCAAAATCTGCATCACCTGCTGCAACCGCTTCCGCCACGTCGTTTGCAAGTCTGTCGAGAATGCGAATACGTGCATTATACCCTTGTGTGCGCAGTTGGTTAATTGAGCCAGGCAACAGTTTTTGCAAAACACTCGGTATAGCCGCAACGGATATAATCGCGTTGCGCTGATGCTCAAAGCGCGCACTTTCATCACGCAATGACAAAATGGTTTCAGTAGCATCTTCCACCATGCTCTGGGCGCGTGCACGCAGAGTTTTACCTGCCAGGGTAAGCTTTACGGCGCGCGTTGTGCGCTCCAGAAGCTTGACCTCGAGTGCTGCCTCTAGTTTCTGAATGCGCCTGCTGAGCGCTGGTTGTGAGATGTTGAGGTTATGCGCTGCGGCCTGAAAAGTGCCGGCTTCCGCAATTGCGAGAAACGCTTCCAGATCGCCGAAATCATAATTGATGTGCATTTTGCATTAATAGCAAAAATAAATGCATTTATCAAAGTTGATGTGTTTCTGTAAGATGTTTCTCATGGAGAATGACTATGACATTGCGATAATCGGCGGCGGCAACGCTGCCCTATGCGCCGCCATGACAGCATGCGAAGCAGGCGCTCACGTGCTCATTCTTGAAACAGCACCAAAACCCTATCGCGGTGGCAATTCCCGCCACACCCGAAACTTTCGCTGCATGCATCAAGGCCCGCTGTCTGTGCTTACCGACGCCTATGACGAGGATGAGTATTTTGACGATCTGATGAAAGTTACCGGCGGTAAAACCGATGAGACGCTTGCCCGCCTCGCCATTCGTTCATCGGAAGAATGCCTGCCCTGGATGGAAGAGCGCGGGGTGCGGTTTCAACCTTCTTTGTCGGGCACGCTTTCTCTGTCGCGCACCAATGCGTTCTTTTTGGGCGGTGGCAAATCCCTGGTGAATGCCTATTACCGCACCGCGCAGAACATCGGCGTTGAGGTGCGTTATGAGGCGTCCGTCACCCATGTTGAGCTTGAGGGCGATAGCGTGGTCTCGCTTGAGTATGAGTACGAAGGCAAATCCGTACGCATCTCGCCAAAGGCTGTTATTGTCGCCTCTGGCGGTTTTCAGGCAGATACCGACTGGCTTGCGCGCGCCTGGGGCCCTGCTGCGAAAAACTTTCTCATTCGCGGCACGCCCTATAACCGCGGTGTGGTTTTGAGGGATTTGCTTGATCAAGGCGTGGTTTCCGTCGGCGATCCCACCCAGTGCCATGCGGTAGCGATTGATGGCCGGGCACCGAAATTTGATGGTGGCATCGTCACCAGGCTTGACTGCGTGGTTTATTCCATCGTCGTAAACAAGAACGGTGAACGCTTCTATGATGAAGGTGAGGACGTGTGGCCCAAACGCTATGCCATATGGGGGCGGTTGGTGGCCGGGCAGCCAGATCAGGTGGGCTATCTGATCATCGACAGTAAGGCGATTGAGCTTTTCATGCCATCTGTCTTTCCGCCCATAAAGGCAGACAGCATTGAAGATCTGGCTCTTAAGATGGACCTGCCCGCAGATAAAGTACGGGCCACGGTCGATCAGTATAATGCCGCCTGCGGAGATACATCCCCATTTCACCCCACCGAGCTTGATGGCGTGTCCACCAAAGGCCTCATCCCGCCAAAGACCAATTGGGCACGGCCCATCGATACGCCACCCTATTATGGCTATAGCCTGCGCCCCGGTGTCACCTTCATCTATCTAGGGTTCAAGGTTGATGAAAACGCGCAAGCCTATACCCAGAATGGACCGATCAAAAATCTCTGGGCGGCAGGGGAAACGATGGCCGGATCCATTCTGGGTCAGGGCTATCTTGCGGGGTTTGGCATGACGATCGGCACTGTGTTCGGGCGTATCGCGGGCAGGGAGGCGGCACGTTATGCAAACGCCTAGCGCCATAGACGAAGCCCGCCGCCAGATCGAAATTTGCAATGCCTGCCGCTATTGCGAGGGCTATTGCTCGGTGTTTCCGGCCGTTCACCGCGCGCGGGCATTTAGCGCAGGCGATATTACCCAGTTTGCTAATCTGTGCCACAATTGCCGGGGATGTTATTACGCCTGCCAGTATACAGCGCCCCATGAATTTGACTTGAACCTGCCCAAAGCGCTTGCAGAAGTGCGCCAGGAAAGCTGGCAGGAATATGCCTGGCCGCGCGGCTTCGCAAAGGCATTCCATAAAAGCGGCACGGCCATTGGCATCGCGCTCGCACTTGGCATCGCAGCAATTTTTCTCATCGCTAAAATGCTAGGAGAACAGGCTGGCGGTGAGGGCTTTTATGCAATTCTCTCCCATTCAGCCATGGTGGCGATATTCTTGCCTGCATTCATTTTGCCGATCATCACCTTGGTCGTGAGCATGCGCAGATATTGGCGTGCCATTGGTGGTGGCATGCTCGTTTTCAGCGATGTCAAAGCAGCATTCAACCTTGCTGCAGACATGAAGAACCTTTCCGGCGGCCATGGCGTTGGCTGCAATTTTGAGGATGAAGACCGGTTTACGCAAGGGCGCCGCTATGTGCATCAGGCCGTTATGTATGGCTTTCTGTTGTGCTTTGCTTCCACCAGCGTGGCAACGCTTATGCACTATGTTTTCAACATGCCTGCGCCCTATGGCCTTTTCTCTTTGCCTAAGCTGTTCGGGCTAAGCGGCGGTGTTCTGCTCAGCCTTGGAACTCTTGCCATGATGCTGATGAAACGCAAGGGCGATAAAAACTTGGGCGATGCACGCGTATGGGGTGGCGAAATGGGCTTTATCGCGCTTTTGTTCCTAGTCTCCACATCTGGCCTGTTGCTCTATGTGCTAGGCGGCACGGCTCTGCTCGCGCCCATGTTGGCGTTTCATCTTGGTGCAGTCCTCGCATTTTTCCTCATCACGCCATATTCGAAGATGGCCCATGGGTTTTATCGCCTCGCAGCTCTCCTAAAAGAAACACATAACCAGAGGTTGTCTTTATGTAACTCAAGGTTAACATATTGATTATAATAAGTATTTTTTAGGTTGCACTCAGTTATAAAGTTGACAATTGGGAAAAGCTGATTACAAACACGCCTCATATTTTAACTATGATGATCAGGACGACCTAATTATGAAAAAGACACTTATTATTGCTATTGCATTTTGTGGGTTCACAAGCTCAGCTTTGGCCTGCACACCGGAAGAAATGCAGGCTAAAGCGATTGCTGCTAGCACAGCTCTTCAGCAGTTGGCTTCTAAAAACCCCACACGTGTGCAAGAAATTATGACCGAAATGCAAAACAAGGCTGCAGAAGTACAAAGCAGCAATGATATGG
>JBPCVX010000272.1:0-4511 GCA_051010095.1 Hyphomicrobiales bacterium | reverse complement strand
GTTGTTCGAAAACGGTTCGACATTTTGCGAGGCCATGTATTTGGTTGATGTGAACGGTGAATGCCCGGACGCGTTGGGCAAGGGATTCTCAGATGGTGATCCAGATGCAGAAGCCTGGCCCGTGCCAGGTTCGCTGCGGATGGTGCCTTGGTCTGACGAGCCGCGTGCACAATGTCTTTTGACGTTGAAGAATTTTGAGACCAAACAACCGACCTGGTTTGAACCGCGTGTCATTCTTCAAAGCGTTTCAGACAAGTTCGCATCTTTGGGCCTGACGCCCGTGATCGCCGTAGAGCTTGAGTTTCATCTGTTGGATAAAGAGCGCGATGAAAACAACGCGCCTCAGCCTCCGCTTAATCCGCGCACCAGAACACGGAGCTGGTCGGGCAAGGTATTCAGCCTTGATATGCTTGATGATTTTGCTGCGCCCCTGAAGGCCATCACTGATGCATGCGTCGCGCAAGACCTTCCCGTCTCAACTGCGCTGAGTGAATATGGGGCATGCCAGTTTGAAGTGAACCTCAACCATGTGAGCGACCCGCTACGTGCCGCCGATGATGCAGCTTATTTGCGTCGTGCCGTGCAATTTGCTGCACGGCATGCTGGATATGACGCCACGTTCATCTCAAAGCCATACCCTGATATTTCTGGTTCAGGTCTGCATGTGCATATGAGCCTGCTCGATGACGAGGGAAACAATATCTTTGATCCCGCAAACGCAAATGGAAATGACAAGCTTGGCCATGTGGTCGCAGGATTGCAGGCAATGTTAGGCGAAGCAATGGCAATCTTTGCGCCCAACCTGAACGCGTTCAGGCGTTTCAAGCCTGATCAGTTTGTACCAGTTACGAAGGATTGGGGGCTCAATAACCGCTCAATGGCCTTCCGAATACCGCCTTCTGATGATGCCAACCGGCGTATCGAACACCGCGCCGCGGGCGCAGAGGCCAATCCTTATCTTGTCATTGCAGCCTTACTTGCGGGCGCTCATCATGGCCTGACCAACCAACTTGCCCCGACCGCGCAAGCTGGTGGAAATGCTGGTGCTGAAGTTGATGAAACTTTGCCGCTGAAGCCATGGCAGGCATTCGATGCCATCGCCAATGCAGAAATTCTGAGTGACTATTTCAGTGGAGAATTTCTGCACGCTTATGCGACGGTGAAGCGTGCAGAATTTGAAGCGCTAATGGACAAGCCGTTTCGCCGCGAATTTGAATGGTATCTGTAAAACGAAAAAACCGGTTGCCATTTCGGACAACCGGTTCTCGCAAACATTCGTTATATCAATCTATCTTGGTGCCAAAACCATGATCATTTGCCGGCCTTCCAATTTTGGATCAGCCTCCACTTTGGCAATGTCTTCGGTGTCGTCCTTAACACGGAATAATAGATCACGGCCCAACTCTTGGTGGGCCATCTCGCGGCCTCTAAAGCGCAGAGTTACTTTGACCTTATCTCCATTGTCGAAGAATTTTTTCATCGCCCGCATTTTCACATCGTAATCATGTGTATCGATATTCGGGCGCATTTTGATTTCTTTTACCTCGATAACTTTTTGCTTTTTCTTAGCTTCGTTGGCCTTTTTCTGGGCCTCATACTTATACTTACCAAGGTCTAAAATCTTGCAGACGGGTGGATTTGCATTGGGCGAGACTTCAACCAGATCAAGGCCGGCTTCAATCGCAAGTGCCGTTCCTTCCTCTGGGCTCATCACCCCTTTCATGTTTCCCTCTTCGTCGATCACTAGCACTTCGGCTGTAGTGATGCGGTCATTGGCGCGCGGTCCCTCATCGCGAGTGGGCGCTGCCCTATATGGTCTTCTGCCTATTGCAAATTCTCCTCTTGTTTTCAGGTCTCAAAGGTGCCTGTTATCACCTATATTGGTATGAACCAGCGACTATAAATGCCTTCCTTAGAGGTTAAGTCAAGCAAAGCTTAGGGATTTGGGGTGAATAGCGTGAAAGAATCTCCTGTTTTTTTGAAAATGTCTAGTGGTGAGACCATAGGAGTGCTTTCAAACGCACCAACCGATGCCAAGTTGGGGGTTTTTTGGCTCGGTGGGTTTAAATCCGTGATGACTGGAACAAAGGCGACCGCGCTATGCGATTGGGCTCGTCAACGCGGATTGTCTTCGTGCAGGTTTGATTATTCAGGAAATGGCTACTCAGATGAAGGCAATTTTGAGGACGCAACGATCAGCAAATGGCTCCACCAAGCAGAACATGTGTTTGAGGGGTATGCTCGTGGCCAACAAATAATTCTAGGCTCTTCAATGGGGGCATGGCTGGCTTTGTTGCTCTACCGAAACCTGGTGCAAAGTGGTTATGGAGATCACATTCGGGGTATCGTTCTTTTAGCGCCGGCTGCTAACATGACCCAAGAACTTGTATGGAAGCGTGCCACACAGGAAGTTCGCAACGAGATCGAAACCAAGGGTGTATGGTATCGATCTTCCCGCTATGGCGATGGAGATTACCCAATCACCAAGAAGCTCATTGAGGACGGAAAACAACACCTCTTGCTGGATGTGGGATTGGATGTTGAATGTCCGGTGCGCATTTTACATGGCGATGCGGATCCAGATGTGCCTTGGCAGTATGGGTTACGACTATTTGAAGCGTTGCGCGGTGACGATGTCACATTCACGCTTGTCAAAAAAGGCGATCACCGCCTCTCATCTGAGACGGAGATCACCAGGTTAATCTCAACCGTGGATGCACTCATATAGAGACCATCAATCGATGCGATAGTTCATGCATTCACGATAGAGAAACCAATAATGTTCAGCTTGAGCTCTGTCTCCTGCGCGCCCGTTGGCCATTGCGCGAGATTTGTACCATGCACATTCGTTCAAGCGCTCATTGTTAACGCCAGCGTGTGCTGCATTCGAAGTAAGTGTTGCTGCAAAACCGGTTATGGCAATTGCGGCGGCTGCTGCGAAAAGGGTGGACTTGGTGAGTGACATGACGATCTCCAACTCATGAGGAATAAATTACAATGATATAATGCGCGTTTACTTTTGAACGCGACTTGAAGATTGCGTTCATCTGGCATTCATGTGACGATTTTTTCAGCCTGCGAAATGAACGCCGACCTTTTGAGCGCGTAACCGCGGGTCATACGACTTAACCATGACAGGCTTGCCCTGGAGCAGTTCCTCGCACCGTTCGATGGTTTCATCCTCAAGGCGCGCCATCGCTTCTTCAGTGTAAAAAGTTAGATGTGGCATGAGGATAACATTTGACATCTCATACAAAGCGCTGAGCGCATGCCCCTTCAGTGACAATGGTTCTTGCCCAAATACATCAAGTCCAGCACCTGCAATCTGCCCTTCCTGTAAGGCCAAGAGCATATCGCGCTCATCGACAATCTCTCCGCGCGACACATTGATGAGAAATGCCGATGGCTTCATCACTGCAAATTCATCCGCACCGAATAGATGGTGGGTCTTATCGGACAAAGTGCAATGAATGGTCACAAAATCGCACTCGTTGAGCATGGTTTTCAGATCATCAAATTTGGTGACACCTGATGTTTGCATTTCTTCTGCTGATACATTCGGGTCATATCCCAAGACACGTGCCCGAAAGCCGGCGCCCGCCATGCGAGCCATTGATCGGCCAATTTTTCCCACGCCAACAAGGCCAACAGTTTTTGAGGCAATATCTGCTCCCAGCCATTGCGGTTGTGGCCAAGTCCATCCTTCGCGTTTCAATTGGGTGTCTAAAGGAACAAGCTTCTTAGCCAGCGCAATCATCATTGCGAAAGCGCCTTCCGCCACCGTTTCCTCGGCATATTCAGGAATGTTCACGACAGGAATTCTGTGCTCGATAGCTGCAGGAATATCTATGGCGTCGATGCCGACCCCATACTTCACAATACCACGCAGCCTCGTCGCGTGTTCAATCACATGGCGGGTAATCGGCGTATAACACATAAACAAAATGTCTGCGTCTTTCACTTCTTCAGCCAAAACATTTTCGTCGATCCCGTCAGGCAGCGTCACTAATGTACCTTGCCCACGTAGATATGCATCAATTTGTGGGCACTCCAATTCTTTATCCGTGCGAACAAATTTCAATGGGATTATTCCTCACGGCCATAATTTAGTAGTTTCTCACGCAGATCAGCGCACAAGCTAGTCTGTCCCGTATCGAGCGCAAACACGTAGGCCGTGGTGAAAAAGAAACAGGCTTCATCAATTTCGCCGTGCGCTTCCGCCATTTCGCCAGCTTGCTTATATAAATCAGCCAGAATGCTGTAATTCTCTTTTTCATGTTCTTTGAGAATGCGGCTATTGAGAGTGTCATCCATGGATTACTTATCCCGTTATACGTGGGCGGCCGGAGGCTGTGAGAACAAGCCGTGCTTCAATCACCACGCTTTGTCCTTCAATAGTTGACGTTTTCTCTTCGCGCGATTCGGTGAATTCAATCTCACCGGCTCCTGCCGCGTGAGCTTGGGCGCGCGTTTCTTCCTCCAGGGTTGAGCGCGCAAACTCGATAGCTTTG
>JBPCVX010000271.1:0-2781 GCA_051010095.1 Hyphomicrobiales bacterium | reverse complement strand
GTTCTGAAAGCCGTCTTCGCATGTTGTCTACGTCACTTAAAAGGATCAGATTGCCCGCATGAACGACATACCCGCCGGCCTCGTTTCCGATGGTCACGATGCCGTAACTTATATCCAGTACCTCGGTCTCACCGTCGGCTGGTAGCCGTTCGACTGAATATCTGATGATGTTCTGCATTTGCTCTACGAAAACAGCGAAAACGCTTCGGAGAGTTTTGGTGTCGGCATCTTCAGACACTAATTTCTGCTTTAACGCATCGCCAACACCACTGAGGATACCTTCGGTTACATAACCACTGTATGCAAAGACAACGCCTTGTCGGCGCAGGTTGGCGCGTAGTTCGTAGACTTCGCTTGCAAGCATCTGTTCCCCTTGGTCATGCTTGGGTGGCACCAAGTTCAATTCAGGTCTTAATATCATAAGATACACATTTATGCATTTTTAGTGTATCAATTGTGCAGTGTTGTTAGTGGGGAGGTTAATATGATTAGGCTATTGTGTGTGGTCGCCGTAGTAATATCGTCCGACCCGGCTACAGCGGCCGACATTCCAACTGAGGTCAAGGCAAAGCTCCAATCCGCCATGATTTCGCATGTCGATGGGGTCATGGTCGACGGTTCTTACACGTATCTGGACACGACCACCAACGCGTTTGAAACCGTTTACCCTGCAAATGTTCATCCCATGGTTCTTCTTGCGGGAAATGACTATTTCGTCTGCTCTGAAATGATAACCGAAGATGGCGACACCGTGACCGCAGACTTTCTAGTGCGTGAAGTTTCCGGGGACTACAAAGTTGTACAGATGATCGTCAATAATCGTGACGCTCTTCAGGCCGCGATGAAGAACATCGGGAACTAAATGCCGGACACTATAGAGGCATTTAGTGCATAAACTCTGGACATTCTTGAAGCGCCGAATATTCCTGAAGCATATTCTGGCGACCCTCCTGCTCGGAGGTGTGCTAAACGCCATTGTGCTTCTCTTTTACTATGAATTCAAAAGGCAAGCTCAAACAGATCAGGTTGCCGCGGAAGTTGCAACGATTTCCAATCGTATCGCGCGCCCGTTGGCTGAATTGGTTGAAGCAGGAAATCTTGCGCAAGCAACGAGCCTGCTGGCGGTCTATTCGGGTTTTCCTTACGTTATCTGCGCTGAACAGAGTTTAGAACAAAGCTCAGAAACTCTGGTTTCCTGGCCTGCTATAGGATGCGACAAAATAAAAAAACCTGGCTTAGACATCGTCGTTACTGTTCCCACGGCAGCAGGGCCGACCACGATGTTGGCCCGAATTGATCAGGAGATCTTGAACAATGAGCTAAGGACAGAAGTAGGCGTTGTGGTCCTTCTTGGAATTCTCGGCGGATTTGCACTGATCTTAGCAGGCGCTGCTGCATTTTTATGGCTCATCAACAGACCTCTCGGCCAAATGTTGAAAGCCATCGAAAGATTTGAGCGATACGATGACCCTCAGATTGTCCCATACGAGTCGGAAGATGAGATTGGCAAAGTAGTTCAAAGCTATAATTCAATGCTGGATCGAGAGGTTGAACGAGTCAACGAAATCCGAGAGGCGCACCATCAGATCGTCGCAAGCGTAAATTATGCCACGCGAATTCAACAGGGTTTGTTACCCACGACAAGTCAGTGTGATGCCGCATTTGCCGATTTTGCTGTTAAATGGGAACCTCGCGATTTGGTTGGAGGAGATATCTACTGGATTAAGTCGGATGGCCCAATTTCGACGCTCGCCGTAATTGATTGTACAGGTCATGGCGTTCCTGGGGGTTTCATGACTATGTTAGCAATCGCTTCTCTTGAGCGGCTCTACTTCGAAAATGAAATGCTTAGCCCGTCGCTGGCACTGTCCAAGTTGAGCGATTTGACGCGTGCACTTCTAAATCAGGATACTGCAAACGGGGCTTCCAACGACGGCATGGACGCTGCGATATGCCAGATCGATTCAGCAAAAGGGATAGCGACGTTTGCAGGTGCGCATATGTCTCTTTTGGTCAAATCCAATACCGGCATTGACCGAATCCGAGGTGACAAGCTGAGCATTGGGTATGTGGATACTCCAATTGGCCCAAAATTTTTCGAACACGAAGTTCAATTGGATCAAATCACAGATTTTTTTGTTTCAACTGACGGCTTGATTGACCAATTAGGTGGAGAAAAACGTTTAGCTTTTGGTTTTCAGAGAGTGGTATCTGTATTTGAACAGGAAGAGTGGTCGTGTTCGGAAGAGCTATTGTCGGCTATTCACAGCGCTTTTCAAGACTATAGTACGAAGGAAGAACGCTTGGATGACTTGACAATGATTGCTTTTCGCACTGCCTGAAATGCAGATTGAGGTGTGTTTAAGAGGTGCGACGCACTCTGCTAATCCCAAAACGTTGAAATCTACTCCAGTACGGTCTTGTCAGAAGAACTTTGCTTGAGAGCGGTAGGGCGGTTGCGTAGCTTTTGTTCATGACCAGACCTGCCTCATTCAAATACTTCAAAACCAGCCCTGAGATTATCCGCCTTGCGGTGATGCTGTATATTCGGTTTGCACTCTCGCTTCGGAATGTCGAAGATTTACTGCACGAGCGAGGCATCGACGTGAGCCACGAAACTGTCCGATACTGGTGGAATAGGTTCGGCCCGATGTTTGCTGCTGAGATCAGGCGGAAGCGGGTGCAGCTGTGCGCGTTCTCGAAATGGAAGTGGCACGTTGACGAGGTTTTCGTGAAAGTGAACGGCAAACGCCACTATCTCTGGCGTGCCGTCGATCACGA
>JBPCVX010000270.1:0-9052 GCA_051010095.1 Hyphomicrobiales bacterium | reverse complement strand
AGGGTTTGGTGGTATCTCGGGCGTGCTTTTATTCGACAGAGGCGCGCGGCTGCTCGCAGTGACGGATCGCGCACGCTGGATTATGGCGGATGTCACTTACGATGGTGACCGGCTGACGGAGCTCACTAATGCCCGCACTGGTCTTTTGAAAAACCGCAAAGGAAAAAGGTTGTCAAACAGCAGATTGTGGGATGCTGAGGCAATAGATTTTTATGGGTCGAAAATCTCTGATGGCGTGATTGTAGGGTTTGAACGCGATACGCGTATCGAACGCTACAAGCTAAAGAAAAATGGGCTCACGGGCGCTTCCAGGCTTATCCTTGTGCCGAAAGGGCTCGAGCGTGGGCGCAACAATAAGGAACTGGAATCGGTAGGTCGTTTTACCTCTGGCCCCCACAAGGGCAAGTTCATTGGCATATCTGAAGCCAATTTCGATAAAAACGGCAACGTCATCGCCTATCTGTGGCGTGGACAGCGCAAAAAACAAGAACGGTTTGCGATCAAGCGGCAGAACGATTTTCAGGTGACCGATATTGCCTTGTTGGACGATGGCGATTTCGTCATTCTTGAACGAAAGCTGGGCACCTTCCGCATTCCCTCCATGGCGATCAGATATTTCAAGGCCGGTGAAATTGGCGCCGGGAAAACGGCTGTTGGACGTGTGTTGATGTCGGCGGCGGCGCCTGCTTATGCGGTCGATAATATGGAAGGCCTGTCAGCGCATAAAGACATGCAAGGCCGCACCATCTTCACCATCGTATCCGATAACAATTTCAACACATCGCTACAGCGCACATTGCTGTTACAATTTGTCTGGCAAAAATAGCGCATGAAAAACCCGCGAACGTTTTGCACTCGCGGGTTTAAACAATCTCTGCAGAAAATGGCTTAAGCAGCAGCAGCTTGCTTTTTAGCAATGTCTTTCTTCACCTTAAGCGCTTTGCTGGAAAGCTCGGTGTCGCGTGACTTTACAAGAAATGCATCCAGACCACCACGGTGCTCGACCGTGCGCAGTGCAGCAGCGCTTACGCGAAATGAGAACGATTGTCCAAGAGCGTCGCTCATGAGATGAACATCGCACAGGTTCGGCAAAAACCGGCGACGGGTTCTGTTTTTGGCATGGCTCACATTGTTTCCGGCCTGAACGGCCTTACCAGTAAGCTCGCAACGACGGGCCATTTTAAAGCTCCAGTGTGCTATTGAATTCAAGGATTGGCACCATACAAAGACTTCTGCAAATCTTTGCTGTTCCAAAGTCGCGTTCCTATATGCTGCATACGCCCGTACGTCAAGTGCGAAGCGCATATTTGAACGCCGATTCTGCCAAAAAGGTCACGGGCGCACCCGACTTTCGCCGCATTTTTCCCGCACAAATACATTAAGCGCATAATTGAATTAAACCTTGCGCATGTTTCGCCCCTCTTAACAATGAAATGGTTTGTACAAAATGTCCCGATTTAAGAGATTTTTTCAGCCAAAAACTGCTGTGATCGCTGGCTTTGCCGCAAGTGCAGTTTTGCTGGGTAGTGCAGGATTTGCGAACGCCGCAGACGACAAAATTAAAATGAAATACGACGTGTACTCTTCGGGCTTGAAGGTTTATCGGATAAATCTGCACATGAATTTGGGTCCCAAGGCTTACTCGACGAAAGTCGACATGAAAGCGAAAGGCTTTTTGAAGGTTTTTGCCGATGCGCGGATTGATATGTCATCGCGTGGTCTAATCACTGGTAAAAAATCTGTTTTGCCTCGTGCATTCAAGATGACGAGTAAATCCAAGAAAAATCGCTCTGTTGCGCTGAAATGGGATGGCAAGAAAAAACCGACAGCCAAACGCAACTACAATCTTGAGCCTGATCGTGCCGCTGCGGTGAGCAAGGTGCTCACACCTAAGACTTCTAATCCGCTGACCTTTTTGGTGCGTCACGCTGCCCAACCTGCCGCAAAGGCGTGTGCGGGCTCTGAACGCATGTATACCGGCAAAGAAGTTTGGGAATATCGGTTTAAGCGAAAAGGCGCCACAAAACTCGACAGTAAGAAGTATTCGGGTCCAGCTTTGAAGTGCACGATTACGATGCATCCGGTTGCTGGGCTTTCTGAGCGAAAATGGGAGAAGGTCAAGGCCAATCCGGGCAAACCTTTCACTGTCTGGTATGCACCGCTTGCTGGTAAAAACGGAACTCATCTGGTGCCGGTTGCAGCCAAAGGCGAAATGCGCGGTAAATCTTTTGAGCTACGTGTGAAATCAGGTGAAATTGACGGTGTTTCCATCAAGAAGCGTGTTGCCGCTCTAAAGTAGCCCGATCATCTCTTACGACACCAATAACCGGACTGTTTCACCTTGAGACAGTCCGGTTAATTTTTGCCCAAGACCCCGTCTCATGTGCTTCAGCACGATTCAAGATTTAGTATCGCTGCGCATAGCACCTACTGCTGTTAGCGTGAACGAAACGAGAAAAAAGCCATTTCAGTGATTCGGGCGCGGTTTGTTCGCAAACGTTCTAGAGGTTAATCTGATCAATAAAACCCAAAAAGTGAGATTAATCTTCTGGTAATTTTTGCACCCGGAAAATTAACAGTAAGCCGCCGTTTTCCACAGATTATACACAACCCTCTGTGGATAAAGAATCGAAAGGCTTAACAAAACCAATGCGTTATGAGGCGAACAAAAGGTGATTCTTTAAGAGTCAGCGATTCGGGCATGTTTTGTTCACATCTCGTTCTACCCGTTAAACCCGTGGTTCATAATGAAACAATGTGGAGTTGTGCAGTCACCCCCTTGCATGGTGGTCGCGGTGTGATTAACTGAAGATCCAAGAACATCTACGATTAATAGGGCAGATCCCTAAGAGAGGCCGGATGCAGAACATACGCAATGTCACCGCGGTTCTGGGGCCAACAAACACCGGAAAAACCCATTTGGCTGTTACACGCATGCTTGGTCACGAGACTGGCATGATTGGGTTGCCGTTGAGGCTTCTGGCGCGTGAGATATATGATCGTGTGTGTCAGCAAGCTGGTACCGAAAGCGCCGCGTTGATCACTGGCGAAGAAAAAATCATCCCGCCTGAACCGCGTTATTATGTGTGCACTGTTGAAGCGATGCCGCAGGATCTAAAGGTCGATTTTTTGGCCATCGACGAAGTACAGCTCGCGGCAGATTTTGAACGCGGCCATATCTTTACAGATCGTGTTCTCCATCGCCGCGGCACGCACGAAACGATGCTGCTTGGCTCGGAAACCTTGCGCGACTTGCTAGAGCAACTTTTGCCCGGCATTAACATCATTACCCGGCCAAGGTTTTCAACGCTGACCTATGCGGGACAAAAGAAAATTACCCGTCTGCCTAGGCGTTCAGCCATTGTCGCATTTTCCGCCAGCACTGTTTATGCGATTGCTGAGCTTATCCGCCGTCAACGCGGAGGCGCAGCCGTCGTGATGGGCGCTCTCAGCCCGCGCACCCGCAACGCGCAAGTTGAACTTTACCAATCTGGCGATGTGGACTTTCTTGTGGCGACAGATGCAATCGGCATGGGGTTGAACATGGACGTTGACCATGTGGCGTTTGCGGCAACCAAGAAGTTTGATGGCCGCATGGTGCGCGAACTAACGTCTGCTGAACTGGCACAGATCGGCGGGCGGGCGGGACGCCATATTACAGATGGTACCTTTGGTGTGACCAGCGAGGCGGAACCGCTCTCAAACATTGTCGTAAGTGAAATTGAAGACCATCGCTTTCCACCGCTAAAGGTCGCGCAGTGGCGCAACAGACAACTTGATTTTTCTTCCATAGAAAATTTGGTTAAGTCTCTCAACCTGTCGCCTACACAAGAAGGCCTAACACGGGCGCTGCCCGGTGACGACGTGCAGGCATTGGAATTTTTAACCCGGGAAGCCGAGTTCCGCACACTCGCACAGACGCCGGACGCGGTTCGTATGCTTTGGGATGTTTGCCAGATTCCAGATTACCGAAACATAACTGGCGCCGAGCACGCACTTATAGTATCGCAGGTCTTCAGACACTTACGTTCAGACAAAGGTCTAATTCCATCAGACTGGTTTGCGCGGCAATTGTCATATGCGGACCGTGCTGATGGTGATATAGACACTCTCGCGAACCGCATTGCCCATATCCGCACTTGGACGTTTCTCGCCCACCGTGCCGATTGGCTAGAAGATGCTGCAGGCTGGCAACAGCGGGCAATGGAAATTGAAAACAAGCTGTCAGACGCTCTGCACGAACGTTTGACGCAAAGATTTATAGATAGGCGCACCAGTGTTTTGATGAAGCGCCTGCGTGAGAAGGAAGAATTGATGGCGTCGGTCTCTGCAGAAGGCGATGTGCATGTGGAAGGCGAGTTTGTCGGACAGCTCAAGGGATTCCGCTTTCAACCTGATGAAAGCACCGGCGATGCCAAGGGACTAAAAGCGGCTTCGATGAAAGCAATCGCGTCTGAAATTTCCCAGCGTGCTCAAGCTTGCGCGCAGGCAAGTGATGATGCTTTCGCGCTTGCCCCTAACGGCTTGGTTGAATGGCAGGGTGCCCCAGTGGCACGGCTTGAATCAGGAAGTGACATTTTAAAACCAAGGCTTTCACTGATTGCCAATGATCAACTCACGGGCCCGGAACGTGATGTCGTCCAGGCCCGGCTTGAAACATTTGTTGACACCCACATTAGTACGGTGCTTGAGCCTCTGGTGGCGCTCGTGAAGGCGGAAGATCTGGAAGGCATGTCGCGGGGTCTGGCTTTCAGACTCACTGAAAATCTTGGTGTTTTGATCCGCGATGAGGTTGCAGAGGATGTTAAGGCACTGGATCAAACAGCACGCGGATCCTTGCGGAAATATGGTGTGCGTTTCGGCGCGTATCACATTTTCCTGCCTGCACTTTTAAAGCCTGCGGCAGCAGAGCTTAAACTATTGCTATGGGCCATTTGGAATGCGCAAAACGGCAAGATTGATGTAGACAATCTTCCCACGCCACCAGGCCAGGGCCTCACATCAACAACATTTGACAAAGCGACGCCGCGCGGCTTTTACCAGGCCGTCGGATATCGCATTTGCGGCACCAGAGTGGTGCGCATTGATATGCTTGAACGTCTCGCTGATGTGATCAGGCCACGTGTCTTTTGGAAAGCACAGGATGATAATGATACGCGCCCTGAAGGCTCGGTCGAAGGTGGCGGGTTTACAGTCATTGCCGATATGATGTCTTTGGTGGGATGTTCCGGTGAAGATATGGCGAGCATTTTGCGCGCCCTTGGTTACCGGATGGAGCGGCGTAAGGTGGAGCTGAAAGAACCTCCCGCTGCCGCGCTGGAGGAAAGCAAAGAAAAACCAAGCGAAGAAGCTAAACCTGTGGTGCAGGAAGCCAAAGATGACAAAACCAGCGAAGAGACCGCGCCGACACCTGAAGAGACCGCGCCTGCTGCGGAAGCGGCCGAACAGGTGGCTGAGGAGAGCGTGCCCGCACCTGCAAGCGATGCCACGGCTGAAGCAGCCAGCACTCTTTCCACTGAAGAGGTTGCGAAAAAAGAAGCGGAAGCAGAAGAAGAAGCATTCATTGAAGTATGGAGGCCGGCTGGGCGCAAGAAAGCCCAGCACAAAACCGCACGCGGCAAAAAAGACAAGCGCAGGCCAAATCAAGCACAAGGCAAGCGGGGTGGACCTAAGCACGCTGGCGCAAATGCCAAGAAGAAGCCAAAGCCACGCACTGAGCCGCCAGAAATCAAACCTGAAGATTCACCCTTTGCAGCGCTTAGTGCCTTGAAAGAAAAACTCGGCACCTGACCCCGCATGACCGATACGCCGCACACCACCCAGCGCGTTGATAAATGGCTGTGGTATGCGCGCATCGTAAAGACCCGCACCCTTGGTGCCAAATTGGTCTCTGGCGGTAAGGTCAGGCTGAACAAACAACGCATTTCAAAACCAAGCCATGTCGTGAAACCCGGCGACACGTTGACATTTATGCTGCATGAGCGTTTGCGAGTTCTGAATATTGTCAATTGCGGCGCACGGCGTGGTCCGGCCTCTGAGGCACAAGCGCTCTATGATGACCTAAACCCGGAACTTGAGCGAAAACTTGAGAAAAGCAGAAACTCGCAAGTTGCGGCGCGCTTGCCCGGCAGTGGCCGACCAACGAAAAAGGAACGCCGGGATTTGAACAAGTTGCGCGACGCACAATAAATACAAGGACATTTTACCGCATTAGGATTGCACTTCGCGCTGTGCTGGTTTAATCGTTCGCGGTCATATTATTTTAGTAACATGTGTAAGACGAACTAGCAGAATCTGCGCCGGAGTTGACTTCATGACCTATGTGGTTGTCGAAAATTGCATCAAGTGCAAATATTTGGACTGTGTTGAGGTGTGTCCAGTTGATTGCTTTTATGAGGGGGAGAACATGATTGTGATCCATCCTGATGAATGTATTGATTGTGGTGTTTGCGAGCCGGAGTGTCCTGCCGAAGCGATTAAACCGGATACTGAGCCTGATCTCGATAAATGGCTCGAAGTCAATGCGGAGTTTGCCGAGAAGTGGCCAAACGTTACGCAGGCCCGCGAAGCGCCGGAAGAAAACAAGAAATTTGACGGTGAAGACAACAAATTCGAGAAGTATTTCTCACCAGAGCCCGGCGAAGGCGATTAACCAAGACCAAAATTTTAGCCAATTTAAAGCCACCTGGTCCTGATCGGATGTTCCGCGGGGTTTAAAATTGTGCATTTTTGTGTTATTATCGTTTGAATCACGATTTTTGCCTTAGCAGGGAACCGGGCCGTTTTCGTTTATGGCTCGGATTTTTTTCGGCGAAACGCGATCATCACGGAGTGTGGTCCAGGTTCGGACCTGCCAGAATTGAAATAGATTTAGAGCACTGCTCTTTGCGGCATAGGTCTTAATTACGAAAAACTGAAATATGCATTCTAACAACTCTTTTCCAACGGAAAGAGCGCACGCATGTTTTGGCTTCGAAATGGGTCCTGGTCTAAATCAACATTATCGGTGAGGTATCTGTCAGTATGGCTGCCAGCAAGAAAATGACTGCGAAAGCAAAATTCAAAGCCAATGAGTTTATTGTCTACCCAGCACACGGCGTCGGCCGGGTTGTTGAAATTGAGAAACAGGAAATCGCCGGCACAACGCTCGAGCTCTATGTCATCGATTTCGAGAAAGACAAAATGAAACTCCGTGTTCCGCTTGCCAAGGTGGAAAGTGTTGGCATGCGCAAGCTGTCTGAAAAAGACCTGATTGAGAAAAGCCTGAAGGTTCTCAAGGGCCGTGCCCGGGTTAAACGCACTATGTGGTCGCGCCGTGCACAGGAATATGAAGCCAAGATCAATTCAGGCGACTTGATTTCAATCGCTGAGGTGGTGCGCGATTTGTTCCGTTCCGATCGCCAGCCGGAGCAATCTTATTCCGAACGCCAGCTTTACGAACAAGCGCTTGACCGTATGGCGCGTGAAATCGCGGCAGTGCGCAAAGTTGACGATGCCGCAGCCGTGGCCGAAGTTGAGCAAGTGCTCGACAACAGCGCCATGAAAGCTGAAAAGGCCGCTGAAGAAGCAGCCGAAGCGGCGGAAGCAGCGGAAGGCGATGAGGCCGCCGCTTAAAACGCTTACCGTTTGTGAAATTAGACCCGGGCACGGCTTCGTGGCCGGGTTTTTTATTGGCTTAAAACTTCAATCTGGTTAGCGCTCTCAACATCAATGAGTGGCCCATTTCGCAAGCGCAGCCATCCGCGCACCCGCACAGCTTTGCCGATTAAGGCATGAGCATCATAACTTCTTAAGCGCAACGCAGCTGTTACGTCCGTGCGCCAATTTGGCCCAAAGTTTAAATAAGTTGCGGATTTTGTTTTGGCCACATCAAGCACTGTGCCGGTGATGATTTGAAAACTATGTGCGCGCTTGTAAAGTGGGCCTGGGTTGCTGGCTCGGTGAATTCGATAGTTCGGATTTGCCCATAAGCCTAATCGCGCGCGACGTGCGGTATTTTCACGTTGCAACAGGAGTTGCGCGCAAGAACCCTTCTCACCACTCACCCGCGCATGCCCCTGATCTATCAGCGTGCCCTGCACCCAAACGGCTTGACTGTCGACAATCCAAAGGTGCGCCTGCTGGCGGCCCCTTCGATCTGGTTCTTGAACATCGCGAAATTTAATGCGCGCGCCTTCGACTAACAGCTTTAACGCACTGAGTGCGACCGTGTTGATTTTCGATGATTGTGTCTTGCGCGGTCGATCAAAAGAATGGGGGAGAAGAATTCCGTGCAGCAATACGCGGCGCTCATCAGATAGATGCAGCACAGCGTGATCATCTACATCCACGACCAGAGCGGTGTTAAGCGTACTCTTTTCAGAAAAGCAGCTACTTTCGCCGCGCGCAGGTGAAAGCAAGTGCAGTTGTACTGCTGCACATATCAAACCAATCGACAGAGCTGAGACTGAAACTATACGCCGAAACAAAAGGGCTCACTTCTTCCCAGCCCAGGTTTACGCTATCCCATATTCTTGTTGATTTGCACCACCGGTGTCACATCCGTGAAATTCGGAATATCCCCCATGACTTCTGCACCTGATGCAGCAACCGCACCTTGAAATGCCTCTATGTTTTCAAAGTCTAAAATTGCAATCCATTGATAGGGCGGGGGAGTGTTTGGATCTGGCGTGGCCGCACCTTTCACCACGCTAAGGTTGTTCATTCCAGCTCCGCCCCACTTTTCGCGGACCAAAGGCACATGAGTATTCACATAGTAATCCTCGTCGAATTTCGAACCCGCGTCATTTGGATAAAGTACGGTAATTGTTATGGACATTTCAGTCTCCCTGGTGGTTTGCGGGTTGAGCTTACGCTGAACAGCCCATTGCCTTCAACATAGTCAGTTTGAATATTCTGCTCTTGCCAATTTTTCTGTTTTCCGCGATATCAACACAGTGTCCATTTCTAGGTCCCGTAGCTCAGTTGGATAGAGCACCAGATTCCTAATCTGGGGGTCGCAGGTTCAAATCCTGCCGGGATCACCATATATTTCAATAGTTTAGATTAATTA
>JBPCVX010000269.1:0-4254 GCA_051010095.1 Hyphomicrobiales bacterium | reverse complement strand
AGGTAAAGGCAAAGTTGCTGCAGCAAACCGATCGATACAAAAACCAGCCACCACATTTTTCGCGGCAGCCGGTCTGAGAAATTTAAAAATATCCAACGCCAGGACACGCAAGTTTCACTTTAAATATATATCAAAACCTCAATTTAACATATATCTACGGTTGTGCAAAGTGCGCGAAATCTGTTCTGACGCTAATCCCGCAGCAGGTCGTTGATCGATGTCTTAGCGCGGGTTTGCTCATCCACGGTTTTTACGATCACCGCACAATATAGCGATGGACCGGGAGAGCCATCAGGCAGCGGCTTGCCCGGGATAGAGCCTGGCACAACAACGGAATATGCGGGCACGCGGCCGATGTGGGTTTCGCCCGTCTGGCGGTCGATAATCTTTGTTGAGGCGCCGATGAAAACACCCATGGAGAGCACGGCGCCTTCTTCGACCACCACGCCTTCAACCACTTCAGAACGCGCGCCAACAAAGCAATTATCTTCAATAATCACCGGGCCGGCCTGCAGCGGTTCCAGCACACCGCCAATGCCAACACCGCCGGAAAGGTGAACATTCTTGCCGATTTGCGCACACGAGCCGACCGTCACCCAGGTGTCAACCATGGTGCCCGAATCCACATATGCGCCCAAATTCACGAAAGACGGCATCAATACCACGCCAGGTGCGATGTAAGCGGAATGGCGTACAATGCAATTTGGCACCGCGCGAAAGCCTGCCGCGCGGAACTGGTTTTCACCCCAACCAGCAAATTTCGACGGGACCTTATCCCACCAAGTCGCACCGCCGGGGCCAGCCTCAATAACTTCCATATCGTTGAGGCGGAAAGAGAGGAGAACAGCCTTCTTAAGCCATTGATTAACTTGCCAGCCTTCAGCGGTTTTTTCAGCCACCCGGGCTTCGCCTGAATCCATAAGGCGCAGCGCTTCTTCGACCGCATCGCGCACCGCGCCTTGTGTGTTGATGGAAACATTGCCGCTATCTTCGAAGGCAGTGTCGATTATGGCTTGCAGCTCGGCGTGGCTCATGGTCATCTCCGCAGGAATATGTAATAGAAACGCGCGGCACATTATGCGAGCCTGCGCCCTTAAACAATAGGAATTTATTTAGATGACCGATCTTCCCGATCGCCCGGAATTGCGGCGTAAGCGGAAAACCGCATTTCACACCTCCGAAGAAGACCTTTATGCCGCCCAGCGCATCCCGCGCACACCACAAACCGAAGCGCCTGCATATCGGCTGGCCTTTGCAGATGGTGACTTTCTGACCCGGGAAGAATTGCGCCCCGTGCGTTTGCAATTGGAGCTTTTGAAGCCGGAGCTTATTCTTCAAGAGCATGAAATTGCTTCTACCGTCATCGTGTTTGGCGGCGCCCGTGTGCCAGCGCCTGGTGCTGACCCTGGCGGAAAGAATGATATCCAGCGCAAGAAACTGGCTGAAAAAGCGCATTTCTACGAAGAAGCAAGAAAGTTTGCCGAGCTCGTATCGGAGGCTTCAAAAACCCATGATATGAAAGAATTTGTTGTTGCATCCGGCGGCGGCCCGGGCGTTATGGAGGCGGCAAACAAAGGCGCGCGCGATGCCGGTGCCTATTCCATCGGCTTCAATATTGTTCTGCCCCATGAACAGGCGCCAAACGAATATGTGTCGCCAGAGCTGTGCTTTAACTTCCACTATTTTGCAATCCGCAAAATGCATTTTCTCATGCGCGCCCGCGCGGTGGCGGTTTTCCCGGGTGGCTTTGGCACGCTTGATGAGCTTTTCGAGGTGCTGACCCTTATCCAGACTGAACGGGCTGAACGCATGCCGATCATTTTGTTTGGCGAGAAATTCTGGCGCGGCATTATCAATTTTGAAGTGTTGGCCGATGAAGGCACCATTTCGCCTGAAGATATCGAGCTGTTTGAATTTGTCGAAACCGCTGAACAGGGTTGGGAAATCATCAAGGATTATTACGGGCTTTAATCGGCATGCGGGCGCTGTGCTAGGCGTTTTCCAGCGCCCATAGGGCCGCAGCGCCATCATAAAGCCGGCGCATGATCTGCATCTCTGTAACGCCCAACCGCGCGCTTGGCGATATATCAACCAGGCCATCGGCGCCCGCATCTGAGTGCTCACCACCAACACCGCGCACCGCAAGCCCCAGTTCTGTCGCCTTTTCCTTAAGCGTCGAGATGTCTTGCCCGTTGCGGGTGAGTTTTGGTAATTTTAAATGCAAACTTGCACGCATGCTGGCGCCAAGGTTGGTCGGGCAACTGGTGATGCTGCCATAGACAGGCGACATCGCAAATGCCGGCAACATGCCCTGCAGCTTGGTGAGGCCCGCGTGCAGTCGGTTAAACAGTGCGCCAAGGTCACCGCCCTTTTGCATCGACATAATGCGCAAATGGTCTTCTTCGCCCACCCACACGAGAAAATCTTCCTGCTCGGAAACATACATGCCGCGCCCGTATGGCCAATCATTGCTGATGCCAGCAACATCCAGATAGCGATCAACGCTCATGTCCTTAAACATCTGGTGGGCATCGACGCGGCGTTGATATTCTTGATTATCAATCTGGTGTGGAGACCCCGGCGTGATCGACAAATAGCTGCCGCCAAACGCTGCATCTTCTGCAAGCTTTGAAAAAGCCTCGGCGGCCGTTTCTTCCAGAGCAACGCGCTGGTCCTGGTTCATGGCGCCCGGCAATGGAAAGGTGCCCAGGTTGCGCCCCACGCGCACCCGCATGGATACCTCTTTCAACCGCGTGTCAATCGCTGAGAGATCGCTTGGGTGCGCAGCGCTATCCCAGTCATGCTTTTGCGCTATCTCGGTGCCCGGTGGAATTTCATGAAAGGCCCGTATCATCGGATCTAGCATTTCTGAAAACAGCTCATAATCATCCGGGTTCATGGCATATGCGCCCATTTGGCTGTCTGGGTTTTTGAGGCCAGAAGAGATCACTTTCATCAGCCTGTCGCGCAGGGCAGGTTCAAGGTTTGTGACGAAAGGCTCGTTGAAATGGCGTGCCATCAGATTTTCAGGATTGCTCTGTTTGATCGCGCCAACGGCGGTAAAAAGCTCATCAATGTTCATTTTCTAACCCTCACCCACACTCGAAATTTTTAAAAAGTAATTCAATCAAACGCCAGTCTACGCTGTTTGGCGCGATGGAAGAACCGTCGCGTTCAAAAACTAAGGCTCATCGCGCAGCGAGGGCAGGCCGATGCCTGTCGCTTCAAAGCCACCATCAGCTGCCAGCACTTGCCCTGTAATGTAGCTCGCCTCATCGCTCAACAGGAAGACGATTGCAGCGGCAATCTCGTCTTCATTGCCATAGCGGTTGAGCGGAATTGCATCATGATATGCAGCACGAATATCTGGGGTGTGAACCGCGAGCGCCAGCTTTGTGTTCACCGGCCCGGGCGCAACACCGTTGACGCGAATGCCGAACTCGCCAAGTTCCACTGCATGTTGAAGCGTAAGCTGCGCCAACGCTGCTTTCGAGGTGCCGTAAGCAACACGCAAGGTTGAGGCGCGAAGTCCCGATATGGACGTGATGTTCACCACCGCACCTTTGGATTTTGCGAGCAGGCCGGTGAAACCTTGCGTCATCAAAAAAGGACCATCCAAATTGTTGGCCATGACGCGGCGCCAGCGTTCAAATGTGGTCTCGCGGATGGGGCCAAAATCGGCCACGCCCGCATTGTTCACCAGCCCATTCAAACCACCAAATTTTTCAAATATCAGCTCAACAAATCTGTCAACCTGATCAGGCTGGGAGACATCACCATGGATCGGCAACACGTTGTCCAGCCCTTCAGAGGCCTTGGTGAGCTCATCGCCATCAATATCAAGCATGGCGACCCGCCAGCCCTTTGCCAAAAGCTGTTTTGTGGACGCCAGGCCGATGCCGCGGGCTGCCCCGGTAATAAGCGCTGATTTCATGAAGATCCCCCGCAGGATGGATGGAAGAATGAGATGGTCGATAATCAGGCGTGAAGACTATCAACCTTCAATTCCAAACTAAACCCCTCATTAAGTGGCGAAATATTCTTCTCGCCACCAGCCGACAAAACAAATCTTTCTAGCACGTGCTGGCGTTTGCGAAAATGGCGATGAGCACTATAATGATGTCTGTCAATTATTGGTTTTAATTTGAATATTTTGAGTTGATTGCTGAAATTTGCCAGATTGAAGTTGAACAGGAAGCCCTGGCGTTGGTGGTGGTGGGTTCATGCTGTTTGCAGCTTGGGCGGCCCTGACGG
>JBPCVX010000268.1:0-8911 GCA_051010095.1 Hyphomicrobiales bacterium | reverse complement strand
GCTAATGGCCAACGCGGTAATTGTAGCAACAACTCCGCAAATATTAATCCAATTACAGAACTTACGTTCAACGATGGGGTCGGCAATAGCGTAAACCTGCAAGGCGCAGGCGTGAGCCTCATCGGTGCAGGTTCAAACCTTGCCGTCGGCGGCACAAGTACCTTAACCGGAAATACAACGGTTGGCGGAACATTTGATGTAACCGGAGCAACGACGACAAACGGCATCACTAACACTGGTGATATCAATACTGGCACCCTTACAACGACAGGGGCAGCAACTATCGGTACAACGTTAGGCGTAACCGGGTTGGCAAGCCTCAATGGTGGTGCCAGCGTTACGGGTGGCATCGATAACAATAATGGCGGCATTACCAATGCTGGCGCGGTTACCGGTGTGACGGATCTGACCGCAAGCGGCACGGTAACTGTGGGCACACTTTCTGACGGTGCGGGCACAACTATTTCTGGCGGCGTGGTCTCCGCAAACACAGTTAATGCAACCACACTCTCTGGCACAAATGTTACGGCAACAAATAATGTCACCGCTGGCAACAATGTGAATGCGACGGTTAATGTCACCGCTGGCAATAACGTGAATGCCAACAATAATTTGGTTGCGGGCAATAATGTAAATGCTGGCAATCATGTAAATGCCACGAACAATGTAAATGCTGGCAACAATGTGAACGCCACGAACAACGTTACTGCTGGCAACAATATGGTTGCAACAAATAACGTTAATGCAGGCAATAATGTGAATGCGACGAATAATGTCACTGCTGGCAACAACGTGAACGCAGCCAACAATATCAATGCAGGAAACAATATTACCGCTGCTGGCACGGTACAAGGCGCCACGCTTACCGATGGTGCGGGTACCACAATTACAGGTGGCGTTGTGACCACAAATACAGTGAATACTGCAAACCTGAACGCCAGCGGAAACGCTACCGTTGGCGGCACGCTGGCGGTTACCGGCGCGACCACGCTAAATGGCGGCGTTGTTGTAACCGGTGGCACCAAGACGGACAGCCTGATGGTGTCTGGTGCGACAATGACCAATGGTATTGATAACAATAATGGCGGCATTACAAATGCCGGTGCGGTATCCGGGGTTACCGATCTTACTGCCAGCGGAACTGTGCAAGCTGCAACATTGTCGGATGGCGCAGGTACAACAATTACCGGCGGTGCTGTAACCACAAACACGGTGAATGCGGGGCAGGCGAATGTATCTGGCTTGGCGGTTGCCTCTGGATCAACTGTCAACATGGGTGGCAACAGGGTTCAGAACGTAGCAACCCCGATTGCGGGTACAGATGCTGTAAACAAAGATTATGTTGATAGCGGATTGAACGCAGCCAATGCACGCATTGATGATAACCGTGAGGGCATTGCCATGGCACTGGCGCTGCAGGCTCCTTATGTTCCCGGCGAAAAACGTTTTTCTATGAACGCGCGTTTTGGTCACTTTAAGGGATATACCGCTTTAGGTGTGGCAGGTGCGGTGCGGCTCAATGAAAATATGCAATTTGATGCAGGCGTTACCGTTGGCGTTGACAAGGGAAATGTGGGTGCGTCCGGCGGTTTGACTGTGGCTTGGTAAACACAACGCTCTGTCTGCTCGCGCAAGCGTGACTGGCAGTGATCGGCAGAAATGCTTAGGTTTGCGGCAAATCTTTAGAAGAGGATGTGCTGTATGCTGATCAAAACCATTCATGGCTGGGAGATTCCCGAAAACCAGGCCACGCCTGAAGATGTGTTTTGGAACAGGCGCCAGTTTGTTTCAGCCCTCGGTTTAGGGGCAGCAACAATTGGCTTGTCTGGCATTTCTGGCACCCCGGCGTTTGGCGCGGTGGATGCGGAGAAAGATCCAACTGCTGATCTTTATCCCGCCAAGCGCAACGAGGCCTATACGCTGGACCGGCCTGTTACCGATGAAAAACTCAATCTGGAATATAATAATTTCTATGAGTTTGGTTCAACCAAGCGCATCGCTGAAGCAGCACAGGCGCTTCCTATTCGGCCTTGGGAAATCCGGATTGACGGTGAAGTGGAAAAAGAATTCACCATTGGTATTGATGACCTCATCCGCAAGGTAGGTATTGAAGAACGGCTTTATCGTCACCGCTGCGTGGAAGCCTGGTCGATGACAGTGCCGTGGTCTGGATTTGCGTTTTCGAAGCTTGTTGAGCTGGCGCAGCCAAAATCTTCAGCCAAATTTATCCGCATGGAAACATTCAACAACCCCGAAGTTGCCACTGGCCAAGCCGAGCCGACCTTCCCATGGCAGGCGAAATTGCCTTGGCCCTATGTTGAAGGGGTAACGGTTGAAGAGGCGCGCAATGATCTCGCATTTTTGGCAACTGGCGCTTACGGCAAGCCTGTTGCTAAACAAATGGGGGCGCCACTGCGCCTAGCTCTTCCTTGGAAGTTTGGCTTCAAATCTATCAAGTCCATCGTGCGTTTCTCGTTCACATCAGAGCAGCCGGTGAGCTTCTGGGAGCAATTGCAGCCGAAAGAATATGGCTTCTATGCCAATGTGAACCCGGAAGTGCCGCACCCACGCTGGAGCCAGGCCACCGAGCGTGTGCTGGGCACAGGCGATAGGGTGCCAACATTGCTCTATAACGGCTATGCAGAGCAAGCAGCGCCGCTTTATGCAAACCTTGATTTGGAACCTGAAAAACTATTCAGATAAATTTGGTTATGGATGATTGGACGCGGCGCGGGCCTTGGCCTGGCTGCGTGCCAGCACAATAACATTCCCTCCAAGCGCCAGCACAAGCCCAACGATAGACAGCGTGCTCCACGCGTAGCCTTCAAGAAAGGTTGAGACCAATAAAGCCAATATTGGGAACATCACTGTTGCATATGCCGCCCGACCTGACCCAATCCGCCCTAGCAGGGTGAGGTAGCAGGCAAAGGCCAAAACAGATGAGATGGCTGCCAAGAAGACCAGCGAAGACAGATAGACCAGCGTCCATTCGATGATAAACGGGCGGCCCAGCACCAATGCATATATGGCGCTCATAAGAGTGCCATAAAGCATGCCCCAGGCGGTTGCTGGTAACACGGGTATTTTTTGCCTTTGCATGGTGGCAGAGAGCATGTTGCCGGTGCAGAAACACAGCGTTCCACCGATGCAGAGTGCAAGTCCAAGGCCAGCTCCGCCTGCAAGAGATGTATTCCTAATTTCGGGCCAGAACATAAGAGCGATACCGGTCACGCCCATAAGTGCACCGCTCAAGGTGCGGATGCCGGGCCTTTGGCCAAAGAAGAGCGCTGCAAAGGCAATGTTGAAGATAGAGGCTAACGAGAAAACGACCGACAACAAACCTGAGACCAGGTAATGTCCTGCATGATAAAACAACAGGAAATTAGTTGAAAACATAAACACGCCAGTGGCTGCGAAATAGATATGGCTTTTGGCCGGAAATCTGATTGGCTCGCGGCGCAACAGCACGATTGCAAACATGAAGAACGCGGCAAGCAAAAAGCGCCAGACCAAAGACACTTCGGGCGACACCACGCCAAGCTGCAGAATGATGGCATACCAGCTTAAGCTCCACGATACGACGACACCTGCATAAAGCAATAAGTCAAACCCGCCGATCGGGGCGTCGTCACCTGTTGCAGCATGGGAACCCTGCAATGATGGCGCCTGATTTGCACTTTCCTGTGACATTTCGCGACCTTAAATGAATGAGCCGGGCTCGCGAAGAGCCCGGCTAAAACAAACACTCTCAAAATGAGGGCGTTAGGCCAACCAGGAGTGAGGGGGTCTGGTTGGCCGTCAGCAAAGTACATAATAAAGGGGAGGGAGTAACGTTGCTGACTTGAGCCCATATTGTTGTATACGTAGTTCGCCAGCAAGCGGTGTGAGAACATAGGAGATATGCAGTTTTTGCATGTCTGTTATATATTCAACAAAAACAATATATTAGTAAGGCCAATCACGCGCTTTGGAGACAATAAAATCGCGGAAAACCGTGACCCTTTTTGAAGCGCGGAGCTCCTCGGGGAACACCAAATAGGTATCGAACGATGGAGGCTCCACTTCCAAAGGAATCATCACCAGGTTGGAATCGCGCCCAACGATGTAATCAGGAAGAGAGGCAACACCCATCCCCGTCTGCACCGCGCGACGCAACCCGTAGACGTTGTTGATCTTTAATATGCTCTTCCGGGGGTCGTTTTCCGGTCTGCCGATTGCCTCTAACCAGTTGATATTTGAAAGGTAAGTTGGCGATGCGCCAAAAGTTAGAATGCAATGATCGTCAATTTCATTCACTGATTTTGGCATACCAAAGCGGCGAATATAGTCCGGGGAAGCATAGACATGATTATGCACAGTGAACAGTTTGCGCTGGATGAGATCAGGCTTGGTCGGTCTGTGCAGCCTTATCGCAATATCGGCCTCACGCATCCCTAAATCCAAATCGTCATCGTCTAGTAAAATTTGGATATTTATGTCGGGGTAGAGATTGTGAAATTCCGGCAAGCGCGGGGTCAGCCACATTGAACCAAACCCAACTGTCGTGGTCACGCGCAGATCACCGCTTGGTTTCTGCTTGGTGTCCATAAGCATGGTTTGCGCGGTGGCCAATTTGTCGAACACATCATGGGCGGTTCGATACAAAATTTCGCCTTGCTCTGTGAGGATAAGACCGCGCGCATGACGGTGGAACAAGGGAACTGATAAGTCTTGCTCAAGCGTAGAGATTTGGCGGCTCACTGCAGACTGGCTTAAGCCCAACTCTTCGCCCGCGTGTGTAAAACTGCCTGCTTCAGCGACTGCGTGGAATACACGCAATTTATCCCAGTCCATGTTGCTCTTTCAAACCTGCGTAAGCGGGTTTGCCCCCTATTCTGCTGCTTGCTGCCTGGTCTCTTGCAATGCCAGGAACTTTTCTGCCTCCAGCGCTGCCATACAGCCCATGCCGGCTGCGGTGACCGCTTGGCGATATATATCGTCGGTAACGTCGCCTGCTGCGTACACACCATCAATCGACGTCGCCGTAGAATCAGGTTTAGTGATAAGATATCCGCCCTGTTTGGTTTCAAGTTGCTCAACGAACAGTTCGGTTGACGGTGCATGGCCAATAGCGATGAAAACGCCATCTACGTCCACATCTTCAACCTCGCCGGTTTTGACGTTACGCAAGCGCGCGCCGGTTACCCCAAGTGGCTCATCGGTGCCGAGTACCTCGTCCAGCACGGTGTCCCAACGCACCGTCACTTTTTCATTGTTAAACAAACGCTCTTGCAAAATGCGTTCTGAGCGCAATTCATCGCGGCGGTGCACCAAGATAACTTCTGAGGCAAAGTTTGTGAGATACAAAGCTTCTTCAACTGCTGTGTTGCCGCCGCCTACAACAATCACCTTTTTGCCGCGATAGAAAAACCCATCACAGGTTGCGCATGCAGAAACGCCGAAACCTTTGAATTTTTCTTCCGTTTCCATGCCTATCCATTTGGCTTGGGCGCCAGTGCAGATAACCAACACATCGCAGGTGTACACATCGCCACTATCGCCGGTTAGTCGAAAAGGGCGCTGGCTCAAATCCGCCTTAGAAATATGATCGGAAATAAATTCGGTTCCCACATGTTCAGCCTGCGCACGCATTTGTTCCATCAGCCACGGGCCCTGAATGACGTCAGCAAAGCCTGGATAGTTTTCAACGTCAGTGGTGATGGTGAGCTGCCCACCAGGTTGAATGCCCTCAACAACGACCGGATTTAACATGGCGCGCGCGGCGTAAATAGCGGCTGTGTAGCCAGCCGGACCAGAACCGAGAATGAGAACTTTAATATGTCTATCCGCCATGAGTGTCTCCAAAGCCGAACTTAGATGTTTCTGTGATGTAGAACTGCAAATAAGCGATTACAATAGAAGGATTCAGGATTTTCACCCAGCCTTTGCATTCAATTTGTCCACGGCAAGTTTGAGCAACACGAACGATTCTATCAATAATGTGAAATAATATTGCGCAGTGTAGGTATCCTATGCCTATACTTTGGTGTTGAGAGGGATTGAAGGCGCATGCAAACGGTAAAACTAGATAATGTGGATTGGCGCATTTTGTACGAATTGCAAAATGATGCCCGCATTACAAATGTTGCCTTGGCTGAAAGGGCTGGAATTTCTCCACCACCATGCTTGCGCCGTGTGCGTGCGTTAGAGGAAGCGGGTATCGTGTCGCAATACCGCGCTTTGCTCGATGCACCGCGGCTTGGCTTTGAACTGACCATGTTTGCCATGGTCGGGTTGGTAAGCCAGGCGGAAGCCGACTTGCTTAAATTTGAAGAGGCTGTCAATGGGTGGCCGATTGTGCGCGAAAGCTGGATGCTTTCAGGCGAAGTCGACTTCCTTCTAAAGTGCGTGGCAGCCGATCTTCAAACGGCACAGCAGTTTGTCATAAATGATCTTACCAAAGCGCCGAATGTGGATAGCATCAAGACAACCCTGAGCTTACGCAAAACCAAAAACGAGCCCGGCGTACCCATCACTCAAAATGGAGAGCCGATAACAGCGTAAGGCTGGAAATGCATTTTGATATGTCACAGTTTATTCCTGCAATTCCTGATCATGTAGCTGAAGTTTACGGGGGTTATCCGCCCGTCATTCACGAAAGCCTATATATTTTGTGGGCATTGATTTATCAAACCGCAGCCAAAATAGAAGGCATGGGGACGTTGACAGAGACGCTTAAATGGGGCCAGCCCTCATATTTGACCAAAGAAACCAAATCGGGCAGCACGATCCGCCTTGGGTGGAGCCCGAAAACACCAGACAAGTTTCATATCTACTTTATCTGCACGACAAATCTGGTCGAGACCTTCCGCGATCTTCATTCAGATGTCTTGGAATTCGAAGGCAATCGTGCGATCGCCTGCGATGTGAAGGCGCCTTTGGACAAAGATGCCCTTGCTTCATGTTTGAAACTGGCGTTGACCTACAAGCTCTAGTTAAATTTTACTTTTAGGATCTCATAGGATTTGCCGCCGCCAGGGGTGTTAACCTCGACGCTGTCGCCGACTTCTTTGCCAATAAGAGCGCGCGCGATTGGCGACGTAATTGACAGCAGGCCATTCTTTACGTCAGCTTCAAACTCGCCAACGATCTGATAGTCGGCTTCCTCATCAGTGTCTTCATCGACAAGACGGATGTGGGCGCCGAACTTTACAGTTTCACCAGATAGTTCGCTCACATCTATGACATCAGCCCGCGAAAGCATGTCTTCCAGCTCAGCAACGCGCGCCTCGTTTAGGCCTTGTTGCTCTTTGGCAGCATGATATTCAGCGTTCTCGGAGAGATCACCATGTTCGCGCGCTTCAGAAATTGCTTTGATGATACGCTGGCGCTCTTCCGTCTTGCGGAACTTCACTTCGTCTAAAATTGCGACATGACCTGTCGCAGTCATTGGCACTTTGTCCATATTCTCTCCACACCTCACATGTGTCAGTTAGACAGTGTCCGGTGCAGCTCCTTCTGCCCGGTACATCGTGTCTATGTAAGATTTCTGTCCCTCAACCAGCCAGCAAATATGCGCAAAAATTGCGAAATTCGCAAGGGTTTAGATGGTTTTCAAATTTCCTGTTAAAAATTGTTCACCCCACATAGGTTTGCAATGGAGTAACTTCAAGGGTTTCTGTTTCAAATGCTGATAAGGCATTGGCTGCAGCGCTGGCACCTGAAAATGTCGTGTAATAGGGCACTTTGCTCTCAAGGGCCGCGCGGCGCAGAGATTTTGAATCTTCCAATGCTGCCTGGCCTTCCGTGGTGTTGATCACCACTTGTACCTCGCCATTGGTAATTGCATCGACAATATGCGGGCGGCCTTCCAGCACCTTGTTCACCCTGTCGCATTCAATACCATGCTCAACGAGATGGCGCTGTGTGCCGCTCGTGCCAATCAGTCTGAAGCCTGAATTGGTCAAAGTGCGTGCCACCTCCACAATGCCTTCCTTGTCGCTGTCTTTAACAGAAACAAATACGGTGCCTTCGCTTGGAACCTTTGTGCCGCCTCCAAGCTGGCTTTTGGCAAACGCAATGGCAAAGCTTTTATCAATGCCCATAACCTCGCCTGTGGAACGCATTTCGGGCCCCAGAATAATATCAACGCCGGGGAAACGGGCAAATGGGAACACGGCTTCCTTAACCGCGATATGATCGAGCTTTTGCCGCTTGAGATTGAAGCTCGCGATGCTCTCACCTGCCATGAGACGGGCTGCAATTTTGGCGACCGGCAGGCCGACAACCTTCGCCACAAATGGCACAGTACGCGATGCTCTGGGGTTCACCTCAAGCACATAAATGGTACGATCCTTGATGGCATATTGAACATTCATTAAGCCAACAACATTGAGCGCCAGTGCGAGTTCTTTTGTTTGGCGCTCAAGTTCGGCAAGCATGGCATCATCAAACGAACGCGGTGGCAGTGAGCAAGCGCTGTCGCCAGAATGCACGCCCGCTTCTTCAATATGCTCCATAATGCCCGCAACAAAAACATCCGTGCCATCGCACAAGGCATCAACATCAACTTCTATGGCGTTGCGCAGATAGCTATCGATGAGCACCGGGCTTGAGCCGGACACGACAACTGCTTGCGTAATGTAGCGCTCAAGCTGGGTGCGGTCCGAAACGATTTCCATGGCCCGACCACCCAAAACATAAGACGGGCGGATCACAACCGGATAGCCAATGCTTTCTGCAATTGCGATTGCCTGCTCGGCAGATGAGGCGATACCATTTTCCGGCTGCGTCAGGCCCAGTTTCTGCAGCAGTGCTTTAAACCGGTCGCGATCTTCTGCAAGATCGATGGCATCGGGTGAGGTGCCCAAAATTGGAACGCCGGACTGTTCAAGCTCGTGGGCAAGTTTCAATGGGGTTTGCCCGCCAAACT
>JBPCVX010000267.1:0-13009 GCA_051010095.1 Hyphomicrobiales bacterium | reverse complement strand
ACGTGGGCGGCCTTTGTTTCGCCCGCACCATGCAGCATGTGAACGCAGCGCAATGCGTCTTGGCGGTAGGCGGTCATCAAACCTTTGCGCTGCGAGCCTCCACTGTTTGGATCACCGACGCGCTTGGCAAATTCGCGCAGCAGGCGCTCTTTTCGGCGTTTTGAATGGCGGGGTTGGTAAGGTTTGGGGTCGAGATGGATTTCGGTAAACCCATCCTTCATCCGCACGGTGATGAGCCCCAGACCAAGGCGGCGACAGAGTTTTGAATTTTTCTTGAGCGCTGAAAGAAACGGACGGCCCTTGCCGCGCGGCACCGCGATATAGACTGCATCAGTAATAGCCTGGCGCTGAATAGCCTGGTGAAACAAGGTGAGCGAGAAACCTGTTTTGAGCTCGACGATGACCGGATCTTCTTCTCCACGCACAGCGACAATATCAGCAGCGCCAATTTCGCTTTTTACAATATATTCTTGTAATTCAAGCAGCCGCTTCACGGGCGCGTAGAGGTCGGTCTCTCGTAAACTTGTCTTGGACATAAATTGAGAAGCACTCTTAGATGTTATCAAAATTTCCGCTGCGCCCGGCCCCGCCAGAAAACCTGCCCGCGCCGGCAATGCCTTCCTTGTTGACCACATCTATGCCGCGCCGCCATTCAGCTTCCATCGCCTCCCAGTAATCCTTGCCGCGCTGGGCATAAATCGAGGCCCGGTCAACCCGCACACATTCTTGCGGGAAGCGTGCGATCTCATGTGCCATTGCCTCTGCGGCTTCACGGCATGTGCCATTGGGCACCACTTTTTCGCAGAGCCCGATGGCAAGGCATTCTTGCGCAGGCACCTTGCGGCCGGTCATGGCAATTTCCAGCGCGCGGCCCGTGCCCACAAGGCGTGGCAGGCGCACAGTTCCGCCATCGAGGAGGGGAATGCCCCAGCGGCGGCAATAAACGCCCAAATAGGCGCTCTCTTCCATCACCCGGCAATCGCACCACAGGGCAAGTTCCATGCCGCCCGCAACCGCTGGGCCTGCAATCGCACCAATGACTGGCTTCGAGAGAGCAAGCCTGGAAGGTCCCATGGGCCCACGCGGCAGGGTATTGCCATTGCCCGGGTTTTCAGGGGCATGTGGGAATTCGAGGTCGGAAATCTCTTCAGTGCTGGATAGCGAAGAGGCATATTTTAAATCCCAGCCTGCGCAAAAGGCACCGCCTTCGCCGTAAAACACGGCAACGTCGGCTGCATCATCTGCATCGAACTCCAGGAATGCAGCCTGTAGGGCATCCGCGCTTTCTGGGTCCATGGCGTTGCGCGCCTCTGGGCGGTTATGAATAATCGTCCACACGGAGCCTGATTTTTCGATGCTGACGGTCATGGCGTGTCCTCGGTGATTCACTTTGCACCACGTAATCACACTTGACGCTTGTGCGCAAAACCCACAGGCTTAACCGCAGAAAACTAAAGGAGAGATGGGATGGCCAGACCAGAATTTGAAAGTGCATTGATTGTTGGGGCTGGCGTTGGTTTGTCGGCATCGCTCGCCAGACTATTTTCGCAGCAGGGCTGGAAGGTCTCGCTTGCTGCGCGCACGCCCGATGACTTAGCTGGTCTGTGCGGTGAAACGGGCGCCAAGGCCTACCAATGCGATGCAGCAGACGAGACTTCCGTTGCTGATCTTTTTGCAGCGCTGGATGCGGATGGCCGCACGCCAGATGTGGTTGTCTATAACCCGTCTGCGCGCCAGCGCGCAGCCTTTTTGGAGCTGGAGCCAGAAAAGGTCAAAAACGCCATTATGGTCAGCGCTTATGGCGGGTTCCTGGTTGCCCATGAAGCGGTGAAACGCATGCTGCCCAAAAGTAACGGGGCGGTGTTGTTCACCGGTGCGTCTGCTTCGGTGAAGGGTTATCCGCACTCGGCACCTTTTGCGATGGGCAAGTTTGCCCTGCGCGGGCTGGCCCAGTCCATGGCGCGTGAATTGGCACCGCAAGGTGTTCATGTCGCGCATTTCATCATTGATGGTGGAATTCGCAACGCCACCCGCCAGGGCCGCATGGATGGCCCTGAAAATCCAGACAGCATGCTGTGCCCTGATGCGATTGCAGAAAGCTATCTGCATGTCGCCCTGCAAGATAAATCCGCCTGGACCTGGGAAATAGAGCTGAGGCCATGGGTGGAGAATTTTTAGTTGCCGGCTTGGAATTCAGCAATCATTTTGGGTGTAACGTCGCCAGCATAACATAGCGGTGATGCGCCGCCCGGTCTGCTATAAGCACTGCGTTTTCCGCGGCGCCGCCCGGCCCGATCTCTATTGTATGGGCAGGGGCAATTGCCGGAATATGCATCTATCGAGTCACGGATAAGCCGCTTAACAATTTGTCTTTTGCTCAGCGCATTTTTTGCTGGCGCAAGAGCACGGCGAACAGAGGTTTCTGTGAGCGGTTTGTTGGGGGAGAGGTAATCACTATGCATCCAGCCGCGTTGGCTGCGCACCAAAACACGCACCCATTCCTCTTGCCTGGAAATAACCGTTACCAATGTAGCGTAGGCGTATTTGTTTAGTTTGGTTGAAGATGTTGATGGTTTCGACCTCAAAATGAGGCCAGAGGGTGCTACGACAAATAACGTCTCGCTGGTCGGTGCATCTTGCTTTTTTTCGCTATCCTCGCGTATCGACAATGAGGTGCTTTCGACTTCAGAAGCCGGGTTTGCTTTGGGTTCAGGGCGGGAAAGAACTGCTGTTTTCTGATCGTTTTTTTTTCGTTTCTAACAGCTGTTTGGCGAATGATGCATTTTCATGTGGGCTAGGTGCTTCGGGTCGAATTTTCGTTTCAGCTGGTTGGTGAGTGACAGGTTGAGGGGGCACGCTTTGCGGCGTGTCATTGGACCCCAGCGCATACAAACCGCCAAGTATCAGCGTGAGCCAAACAAATTTATACCCCTTCTTTTTTCCTTTCGCGCGGCTCATGAAATGTCCTGGCGTGAGTGCAATCCACGCCAGTAGAATGGGCGCATCGTAAGAAAAAATCAACTATAGGTGGCAACATGACAAAATAAAACTTTTAAGTGCATGTTGTAGAGTCTGGTTGGATCGAAATGCTTGCGCTAACGTCATCCCATGAAAGACGCACCTATCAATTATTTCGAAATTGTCGACCGTGATGAGCTCAGAACCCTGTCGGCGCGCTCAAACGCCAAAGGACTAGCTCATCTTGCCGGGCATCTGGCACTGATCTTTGCAACCGGGTGGATTGTTTATCTGACGCGCGGAAGCCTGCTCATCTGGCCAGCCATGATGGTGCATGGCATTGATATCGTGTTCCTGTTCACCACCTTGCATGAATGTGTGCACCGCACGCCGTTTAAAAGCCGCTGGTTAAACGATGCAGTGGCGTGGGGGTGTGGTCTTGCGTTGAATGTGTTGCCAGACTGGTTTAGCGCTTTTCATTTCGCCCATCACCGCAACACACATATTGAAGGCGAGGACCCCGAGCTTAAAGGCAAGAAGGTGGATACCTGGCCAAGTTATCTCTTATATCTCTCGGGCTGGCCCCATTGGGTTTATCAGCTGAAGGTGCTCTGCATTAATGCAGTTGGGAAAAACAACGATGCGTTCATACCGCCCAAGCTCAAAGCCCGTATTCAGCGCGAGGCACAAGTGTTCATCGTTACCTACATACTGATTGCCCTTGCATCTTTGCTCACCGGCAGTGCTGCCGCGCTTATCTATTGGGTGGTGCCATCGCTTCTGGCGCAGCCCTTTTTGCGGGCCTATCTGCTGGCAGAACACACAGGCTGTGAAAAAGTGCGCGATATGTTTGAGAACACGCGCACAACCTTCACTTGGGCACCTGTGCGATTTATTGCCTGGAACATGCCTTTTCACACAGAGCACCACGCCTGGCCGGGCGTACCGTTCCATGCCCTGCCCAAGCTGCATGGGCAGATAAAAACACGTTTGGTGAACACAGCAGACGGTTATACTGCATTTCACAGAAAATATGTGAAGACACTCTAGATCGCGGGGGCGCATATGGCTGAACTTGACTTGGTTTTGAGAGGCGGGCGGGTGATCGACCCGGCCAATGATATCGATGCTGTGTTGGATGTCGCCTTTGCAAATGGTAAGGTTGCTGCCGTGGGAGATGGGCTTTCTGCTGGTGCGCAAGAGCATGATGTCTCTGGCCATTTGGTCACCCCGGGCCTCATTGATATGCACACCCATGTGTATTGGGGCGGATCGTCTCTTTCCATTGATGCAGAAGAGTTTTGCCGCGCCAGTGCGGTCACCACAGCTATTGATACAGGTTCAGCGGGACCAGGAAATTTTGCAGGCTTTCGCAGCCATGTCATCGAGCCTTCAGACGTGCGCATACTCTCTTATTTGCATGTGTCACATGCTGGCATATATGGCTTTTCCACCCGCATTATGGTGGGCGAAAGTGAAGAGCTGCGTTTGATGGACCCACAAACCGCGGTTGAGGTGGCCAATGCGAATAGAGACGTCATTATCGGCATAAAAGTGCGGTTGGGCCGCTGGGCGTCAGGCATTCATGGCATGACGCCGTTTGAATATGCGTTGCAGGTGGCCGAAGAAACTGATCTTCCCATGATGGTGCATATTGACGAACCACCACCTTCTTATGTGGAAGTGGTCGAGCGCTTGCGCCCCGGCGACGTGCTGACCCATTGTTTCCGTCCATTCCCTAACACGCCACTTACCGGTGATGGCAAAGTGCGCGAAGAGGTATTGGCAGCGCGCGAACGGGGCGTATTTTTCGATATTGGCCATGGCATGGGCTCGTTTTCGTTTGAGGTGGCGCGCCAAATGCTGGACCAGGGTTTTATGCCCGATACGATCTCTTCTGACATTCACGTTCTTTGCATCAATGGGCCGGTGTTCGATCAGGTAACAACCCTGTCGAAGTTCTTAGCGCTTGATGTGCCTTTGTCTGAAGTCATTGCTGCCTCAACCATCAACGCTGCCAAAATTCTGCCACGGCCTGATCTTGGCCACCTTTCTCCTGGTGCTGCGGGGGATGCGTCGATCCTTGCGCTGGAAGAGGGCAGCTTTGACTTTGTTGATGTGCAAGAGCGTGTGCTTAACGCAAGGCAGAGATTAACCGCTCAAGGAGCCGTATTGGGCGGCAAGCTGTGGCATACTGCCTCGAAAAATTGAACTCTAATGCGAATGTGCGGCGTTGATTTTCACCTGATAAAGCCCTAAATAGCTTCAAGGCGTGGCTGTCCTTCACGTGAACGAGACTTTTGCCCGGGGCCTTATCGATCCGATAGGGAGCTGTCCCTGGTTAGGCTCGTGGGCCTTCTCACACGGCGCCCACCTACATGTGTAGGTTCCCGGCATCGACATCTCAAACGGCCGTGGCGGCTACGCCCTTTTTATGTCTTGCAAATGAGGCCCCGCATGCCTGATCTGGCTGCGCAAAAATCTGAACTGCGCAAACGCCTCAGCGCTCAGCGGGCCGATGCGCACGAAGCTTTGAAAGCAACTGCGCCAGACGCAGTGCGCGCGCATGTGGGTGCGATTGTACAAGGTATGCCTATTGGAACTGCCTCGGCATTTTATCCATACCTTTCCGAACTTGACACCAGGCCTGTATTGCAAGCTCTTGCAGATAAAGGCTGGCTGACTGCATTGCCTATTGTGGAAGGTGAAGGAAAGCCGTTGACCTTTCGGGCCTGGGTGCCCGGCGCGCCAACTGAACCTGGCGCATGGAATATTCCCGTGCCACCCGAAAGTGCTGAGATCGTGACTCCCGATTTGATGTTGGTGCCGTTGCTGGCCTTCGACCGGTCGGGCTATCGGCTTGGTTATGGAGGTGGATTCTATGACCGCACTATTGCGCGCTTGCGTGAAAATCTGAGCGTCACCACCATTGGCATTGCCTATGCAGCCCAAGAGGTGGACACAGTGCCGCGTGATGGGCATGATGCGCGCCTTGATTGGATTGTTACGGAAGCCGAGGCACTGCGCATAGACGGTTCCAAAGGGTTGTGAGGTAAAAATGCGTTTGGTGTTTCTGGGAGATGTGGTGGGCAAAGCTGGCCGTGCTGCGGTTGAGCGCGAATTGCCAAAGCTGCGTGATCTCTTCAAGCCTGATTTTGTGGTTATTAATGGCGAAAATTCAGCTTCTGGCGTTGGCATTACCGAGAAGATTTACCATCAATTGCGCGATGCGGGCGCTGATGTTGTAACACTTGGCAATCATGCCTGGGACCAGCGCGAGGCGTTGGTGTTTATTGAGCGCGAACCCAATCTTATTAGACCGATCAACTACCCACCTGGCACGCCGGGAAAGGGTGCGGGTTTGTTTGCAGCCGAAAATGGCAAGCAGGTTCTGGTGATCAACGCCATGGGTCGGTTGTTCATGAACCCGCTTGATAATCCGTTTCTTATGGTTGATCGCGAGCTTGATGCGTGCCCGATGGGTGAAGCGTGTGATGCGGTGATGATTGATTTTCATGCCGAAGCCACGTCGGAAAAAATGGCCATGGGGCATTATGCTGACGGACGCGCGTCACTGGTGGTGGGCACCCATACCCATGTGCCAACTGCTGACCATCAAATCATGCCTGATGGCACGGCTTTTCAAACAGATACCGGTATGTGCGGGGATTTCGACAGTGTTATCGGCATGGATAAGGAAGAGCCGGTGCAGCGGTTTTTGCGCGGCATCAACTCTGCCAGGCTGACGCCTGCTCTGGGCGAGGCGACCATGTGTGGGATTGCGGTTGAAACCGATGATGCCACAGGGCTTGCAACCCATGTTGCCCCCATTCGCATGGGGGGGCGGCTTGCGCCCGTTATGCCGGATTTTTAACGTTCCGTTTGCTTCGCCATTTGGGCGCTGGTTAGCGTGGTTAGGTTTTCAAAGGACCCGCGCACATCTGGGTGCGCCATAAGCTCTAATGTGTGATAGAGCCGTGCGGCATTTTCATCATGCACTGCGCGCGGAGGGGTGGCCGGATTAGGGGTGAAGTCGTTCATTGTGCTTAGCCTTGATTAAATTTGAGGCCTCAAGCCTGAAAGGGTAGGTGTTAAGCTTGTGTAAATGGCCGGGTTCTGCGCGGTTATACCTCTGGATTTTCTTAAACGTGGCTTCTATAAGATGGCCAACAAACCAACAATTTAAGTAAAAGGCGCCTGCACAAGGCTGGCCTGAAACGCGAAGTGGAGAGGGTGTCATGGCTGGACATTCACAATTTAAGAACATTATGCACCGCAAAGGCCGCCAGGATGCTGTGCGCTCGAAGCTGTTCTCAAAGCTGTCTAAAGAAATCACCGTGGCCGCCAAGGTGGGCGGGGCCGACCCTGACGCCAATCCGCGTTTGCGCCTGGCCATTCAAAATGCCCGTTCGGAATCCATGCCGAAAGACAATATCGAGCGCGCGATCAAAAAATCTGAAGGCGGCGATGCTGATACCCTGGAAGAGATCCGCTACGAGGGCTATGGCCCAGGCGGGGTGGCGATGATTGTTGAAGCGCTCACCGATAACCGCAATCGCACGGCAGGCGCTGTGCGCTCATACTTCACCAAGCATGGCGGCAATATGGGCGAAAGTGGCTCGGTCTCGTTCATGTTCGATCGGGTGGGCGAAATCGTCTACACCCCTGAGGCAGGCGATGCAGACAAATTGTTTGAAGCAGCCATTGAGGCGGGCGCAGAAGATGTGCAGTCCACCGATGATGGCCACATCATCATCTGCGCGTTCGATGATTTGGGCGAGGTGTCAAAAGCACTTGAGGCAATCTTGGGCCAGGCGGAAAGCGTTAAGCCCATGTGGAAGCCACAAAACATGACCCCGCTTGATGAAGACAAGGCGGGCACAATGCTGAAGCTGCTGGCGGCCATGGATGATGATGAAGATGTGCAGAACGTGCACGCCAACTTCGAAATCTCTGATGACGTGATGGAGAAGCTGACGGCTGCTTAGGGGTGAGAAAAAATCGCCTAAATCAGGTGGTAATGCGACGAAACCAGATTGTTCATGAGGCTGATCTTGAGCGCACAACAAGTGGGAAGAAAGACACACTGAGGAGTATTAAACTATCGAAGGCTGAGGACGCTGTTGGACTGATCAGCGATTTTGTCAGTGCAGCAGACAAAGTTTTGTCCACTTAATAAAAGCCGAATTGAATAAGTGATTTCAAAAAATATATCTCACCCACACAACCTCGGAGCGCCCGCATCCCGCCCCTCACGGCCGTGGATCATCTGGGCAATGCCGGCCCAATAGGCGGCGGCCTCGCACATGGGGCAGGGGTGCGATGAGGAGTAGAGTATCGCTCCATTAAGATGCCGGTTTCCTGTGCGTTTGGCAGCATCGCGAATGGTAACCAGCTCCGCGTGCGCTGTTGGGTCTTGATCAATAATCACCCGGCTCCACGATTGGCCGATAATCTTGCCCTCACGCACAATCACCGCCCCATAGCCCTGATCACCAAGTTCTGTTGCCTTATCACGCATCTCGAACGCCCGGGAGATGAACGCTTCTCTGGTGTCATTCGCGGGTTGCACAATGGCGGCAACTGATTGCGCAGATAGGGCGGACTTGCGGGAGAGCAGTAGCGCGCCGCTTGCGCCCGCGCCCGCCAAGACGTGGCGTCTGTTCAGTTTGGGAATATTGCTGGTGTGTTCGCACATGGTTTCCTCCTCGCCGGCGCAAATGCGCCTTTGTTGAAAAACATCACCTTATTGATTCAATCTATGCTCATTATGCATTAGCCTGTTGGCGCAATGACAGATGTGATTCGCATAATTGGTATTGACCCGGGCCTGCGCCATTCTGGTTGGGGTATAATCCGGGTTGAAGGCACCAAGCTTTCCTATGTGGCAGACGGCACGGCCAAGTCTGATGCCAAGGCTGATCTCTCAGAGCGCCTGATGCAGCTTTACAAACAGCTTTCAGATGTGATTGCCGAATGGCAGCCCGATGAGGCAGCGGTTGAGGAAACCTTCGTCAACAAGGATGCCCGCGCCACGTTGAAACTTGGCCAGGCACGTGGCATCGCCATGATTGTGCCGGCACAAGCGGGGTTACGCGTGGCCGAATATGCCCCCAACGTGGTGAAGAAATCAGTTGTCGGGGCGGGCCACGCGCACAAAGACCAGATCGCGCAGATGGTGCGCATTTTGCTGCCCGCCTGCACACCAGATAGCGCTGATTCAGCAGACGCCCTGGCGATTGCCATCACCCATGCCCACCACCGCAAAACACTAAGAGAGATGGTGAGCGCATGATTGGCAAGCTCACCGGAAAGATAGACAGCTATGGCGATGATTGGGTGATCATCGATGTGGGCGGCGTGGGCTATCACGTTACATGCTCGACAAAAACCCTGCAGTCTTTGCCGCAGCCCGGCGAGGCCGCATCGGTGGCCATTGAAACTTATGTGCGGGAAGATCAAATCCGGCTTTTTGGTTTTGCCAATGATGTAGAGCGCGATTGGTTTCGCCTGCTGCTTTCAGTGCAGGGGGTGGGCACCAAGGTTGCCCTTGCCGTGCTTTCAACCCTTTCCATCGCCGAGCTTGCCAACGCCGTGGCCCTGCAAGATAAAGCGATGATCGCCCGTGCACCCGGCATTGGCCCTAAAGTGGCCCTGCGGGTGGTGAACGAACTTAAAGGCAAGGTGCCTGCCCTTGCAACAGGTGTAAGCGGCGGTGGTGAAACGTTGGCGGAAGCCTTGGCAGCACCCGGCGGCACGGCGGTGACGGATGCCATCTCGGCGCTCACCAATTTGGGCTATAACTCTATGGATGCCAGTGCAGCGGTTGCAAAGGCGGCAAAAGGTGCAGGCGATGATGCCGGCGCTGAAACGCTGATCCGGCTGGCGCTGAAGGAGCTGGCGCGATGAGCGATGAACGCCTGGTAGATCGCGATGGCCGCCCGGAAGATGAGCTTGAAGCTTCGTTCCGCCCGCTGGTGCTGGATGACTTTATCGGCCAACGCCAGGCCAAGGCCAATCTGAAGGTATTTATTGAGGCGGCACGCTCGCGCGGCGAGGCGCTGGATCATGTGTTGTTTGCAGGGCCCCCCGGGCTTGGCAAAACCACGCTGGCGCAAATCGTGTCGCGCGAATTGGGGGTAAATTTTAAGGCAACGTCCGGCCCGGTGATTGCCAAGTCGGGTGATCTGGCAGCACTGCTCACCAATCTGGAAGAGCGCGATGTATTGTTTATCGATGAAATCCACCGGCTTAACCCGTCGGTCGAAGAAGTGCTCTATCCAGCCATGGAAGATTACCAGCTTGATCTGATCATCGGCGAGGGGCCGGCTGCGCGTTCTGTGCGCATTGAGCTTGCAAAATTCACCCTGGTGGGCGCGACCACCCGCACAGGCCTTCTCACCACGCCGTTGCGCGACAGGTTCGGCATTCCGGTGCGTTTGAACTTTTATGAAGAAGATGAACTGTTGTTGATTGTTGAACGCGGCGCACGCGTGTTGGGTGTTCAGTTGAGCGCGGATGGTGCGCGAGAGATTGCCAGGCGTGCCCGGGGCACACCGCGTATTGCCGGGCGATTGTTGCGCCGGGTGCGCGATTTTGCTGCCGTTGCCAAGGTTGAAGTGGTCGATAGCGAACTGGCAGATAATGCCTTGCGCGCGCTGGAGGTCGACAGCCGCGGATTTGATGCGCTGGATCGGCGGTACCTTATTTGCATTGCAGAGAATTTTGGCGGCGGGCCGGTTGGTGTTGAAACCATTGCAGCCTCCTTGTCTGAGCCGCGTGATGCCATTGAAGATATTATCGAGCCTTATCTTATTCAGCAGGGGTTTTTGAACCGCACCCCGCGCGGGCGCCTTCTCATGCCGGTGGCGTTTGAGCATTTGGGCCTCGCCACGCCAAAAAGTGTTTCCACCAATCAGTCTGAGCTGTTTTCCGGAGATGGTGATGGCACATGAGGGGCTGGAAATCGCGGGCCGTATAGAGGGCAAGGTTCATGTGTTGCCGGTGCGGGTTTATTACGAAGACACCGATTTTTCAGGCGCTGTTTATCACGCCAATTATCTGAAATTTTGCGAGCGCGGGCGCTCTGATTGCCTGCGGCTTTTGGATGTGCATCACAATGAGCTGCGCGATGGTGCCCACTGGCACGAAACCCAAAGCTATATGGGTTTCGTGGTGCGGCGCATGGAGTGCGATTTTTTAGCACCAGCACAAATTGACGATGTGCTGGATGTTGAAACCCGGTTCGAAGAGATGCGCGGTGCACGGTTTATGCTTGATCAAAAAGTGCTGCGCGATGGTCAAGCACTGTTCTCAGCCCTCGTTACCGTCGCCCTTGTAACGGCCGACGGTAAACCCCAGCGTATGCCCAAAGAACTGGTGCGTCGGCTTGAACCGATGATTTAAGCGCTGGCACTTCAAATCTTGAAATTCGCAATGTGCTCGGGCACATCCACGCCATCGAGATTGCGTGGGTCGGACACCACGGGCAGGATCTCGGTGCGCACTGGAATAATGCCTGCCCAAATCGGCAATGCGTAATCTTCCTCATCATCGGCAACGCCTGCATCGCGTATCTTGGCGGACGCCTCGTTTATTTCCATGCCCAGAACGGTCGTTGCCTTCAGTTCCTGAGTGGAAGCCGGGCGCAAAGTGTCCCAGCGGCCGGGCCACAGCCCTTCGATAAAGACTTTAAGGCGCGCTTCCTTTTCATCTGCGCCTTCCACTTTATAGGCAGTGCCGAAAACCATGGCAGAACGATAATTTGCTGAATGATGCATGCCAGAACGCGCCATCACAAAACCATCAAGTGCCGAGACGGTGAGGCATACTTCTGTACCGGCGGATTTTTTCAACATGCGGCTGGCAGAAGAGCCATGCCAATAGACATGATTGCCTTCGCGCCACTGCATTGTCGGTGTCACCACAGGCGCGCCATCCAGCACATAGCCGACATGGGCAAGCGGCAGCGCATCCAAAATCGCGTAGAGGTTTTCAGCATCATATGTGACACGCTCATACATGCGTTTGCCACGTGTACGCTCAGAAGGTGCATTAGATTTTCTAGTCATAGTTTCTACTCCAAAATTTATGCTTGTTTATCTGAAGTTTTGGTATGGCAAAAAATCCAATTTTGTATAATATAACAATACCATTATGATGAGAGGTTGGTGTTATGAGCGCGCCACAAACGGCTGTGCTGGGATTGAGCATTGATATGGCGTCCGCCGATCCTGCTTATGTTCAGATTTTCTCGCAGATGCGCGAAATGATATTGGCGGGTAGATTGGAACCCGGAGAAAGGCTGCCATCTACCCGCGCTTTTGCTGAAGAATTGGGGGTTTCACGCACCACGCTCGTGACTGCATATGATCATTTGTTGAGCGAGGGATATATCGAAACCCGACATGGGGCGGGTGCCTTTGTTGCAGCTTATTCGCCGGAACAATTACTCACCGCGACCCATGGCCAAACGCCACCTGCGCCAGTTGCTCACAAACCAACACCACGCATGCCGAAAGCACCCGTTCCTTTCGATGCAGGCGTGCGGGATTACGAAACATTTCCCCATGCCCAATGGGCGCGCTTGTTGCAGAAACATGCGCGCAATCCGCCGGTGGATTTTATGACTGAACAAGACCCGGCAGGCGAATGGGCGCTGCGCGAGGCGATTGCCGATCACTTACGGGTGTGGCGGGGGTTGTCGTGCGGTGCTGAACAGATCTTCGTTACTTCAGGTGGCGTTGATGCCGCTGATCTTGTGTTGCGCTGTGTGGCGGTGCCCGGCGGCACGGCGTTTCTTGAAGACCCGGGCTATGGCGGCACCAGGCGCGTTGTGCAGGAGTTTGGGCTGGAGGTTGATTTCCGCCCGGTTGATGATGAAGGCATGATGCTGCCAGTCGAGAGGGCGGCGGCACCTGAGGGCGCGGTGGCGCTGGTCACCCCTTCGCGACAATTTCCTTTAGGTCTCACAAAATCCTTATCGCGCAGGCTGGCGCTTATTGACTGGGCGGCGCGCCACAAGGCGTGGATTATGGAAGATGATTATGAC
>JBPCVX010000266.1:0-4434 GCA_051010095.1 Hyphomicrobiales bacterium | reverse complement strand
ATACCCGAGGGCAAACGCCATACTTTTGCTGAATGCGCTCAAAAATGCGCTCACGCAGGCCACTTCTGGTGGTCCAAGTAAGCCCCTCAATCGTTTGAATAAACAAGCAGATGCGCTGCAGGCATGATCGCCCGTGTAGGCGTATATGCTGCACGTTAAGGCTCATAGACAACCCCGCAAGTACAAGAGAAAAATGCGCAAACTTTTTCGATTAGTTATATCGCCATGAAACCGTTCGCATCGTTTCTGCTTTTTTTGTGTATCGTCATGGGCGGTGGTATCGCCATCGGCACGCTTACTGCGCCCGGAGACTGGTACGCGGCGCTCCAAAAACCGCCTTTTAATCCGCCAAACTGGCTGTTCGGCCCGGTATGGACGGTGCTCTATGTGATCATCGCGTTCGTTGGGTGGCGGGTATGGCAGCGCCGTGACGCGCCCCTTCTACGGTGGTTATGGATTGTTCAGATGGGTTTGAATTTCCTGTGGTCACCAGTGTTCTTTGCCGCACAAAACCCCACCTTCGCTCTAATCATCATCTTGTGTCTGCTTCTAACGATTGTGCTCTTCATTCGTACCGTGTGGCATCTAGACCGGCGTTCCGCATTACTCTTCATGCCCTATGCTGCGTGGGTCGGATTTGCGTCGATCCTCAACACCGCAATCGTCTATCTCAACTAGGGGAACGAGATATGTCCAGGCATGCACTTGTTATCGGCGCTTCCGGCGGAATTGGGCAGGCTTTGATGAAAGAGCTGGAACATAAAAAATATCGCGTCGCTGGCTTGTCGCGGTCTCAAGATGAGTTTGACATTACAAGTGAGGCTGATGTTGCCGCGCGTCTGGGTGCACTTGAAACCGAATTTGATCTTATCATCGTTGCAACCGGTATATTGTCTGGTTCACAAGGCCCCGAAAAGTCACTCAAGTCGGTAAACGCTGAAGAGATGGCACATCTGTTCGCAGTGAACACCATCGGTCCAGCACTCGTGCTCAAACACGTCAAACGTCTGTTCCCTCGCGACCGGCGCGCTGTGTTTGCGGCTTTGTCAGCACGCGTCGGATCCATTGGTGACAATAACTTGGGCGGTTGGTATTCTTACCGCGCATCAAAAGCTGCCCTTAACCAGGTTGTCAGAACTGCATCGATCGAATTAAAACGTACGCACAAACAGTTGGTGTGCGCGGCTTTGCATCCCGGCACGGTGGCGACCGAATTCACACGCGATTACCCGCAACATAAAACAGTCCCTTCCGCAGAAGCCGCATTTAATCTCGTTAATGTCGTTGAAGGCCTTACCCCTGACGACAGTGGATGCTTCTTCGATTGGGCTGGAAGGTCCATACCTTGGTAAGCGCAGCAAGTTTAGTATCGACTTTTTCTAATTATTAGATCATGACGCTGAGTGCAGAGCAATCGAACGCCGCGACGTGTAACTCATGATTTCCTATATCGGCCTTTTCACTTCCGCCCTACTCGCGGCAACGATCCTACCCATGCAATCAGAAGCAGTTCTGGTAGGGCTTTTGGTTGCCGACATTCATCCTGCCACCGCTCTGATCTTTGTCGCCACGGTGGGAAATGTCTTAGGATCGGTTATAAACTGGGTTCTTGGTCGGTATTTTTTGATGTTCAAAGAGAAACGATGGTTTCCATTGTCTCAACGTCAACTTGAGCGCTCACAGGTTTGGTACAAGCGCTATGGTCGATGGTCTTTACTGGCCAGTTGGGTGCCCATAATCGGGGATCCGCTAACCGTTATGGCCGGCGTTATGCGGGAGCCACTGGTAACTTTTCTTGTGCTCGTCACCATTGCCAAAGGGGCAAGATACTTAGTTCTAGCAGCAGCAACGCTTGCTTGGTTCTAATCGGCATACCGCACAGTTTTCAAATTACGCCATGCCGTTGAATGACCTTATGCTGCCTGCCGTCTCTCCTGGCGACGCCGTGGGCGACGGTTCTTTGGTTTGCGGAAGTTGCGCTTCATCTTTGCCACCTTCTGCGCTTCTTCAGCGGAGGGCGCATCACCAATAATCGTGAGCTGTTTCTTTATAAGCTTCTCGATAGAACGCAGATTTTTGAGTTCACTGATATCACACAATGAGATTGCCGTGCCGTTCGAACCGGCACGCGCCGTGCGGCCAATTCTGTGAACATAATCTTCCGGCACATTCGGCAGTTCAAAATTGATCACATGGGTGATGTCGTCAACATCGATGCCCCGTGAGGCAATATCCGTGGCAACCAGAACCCGTGTTCCGCCTTTGCGAAACCGCGCCAGCGTGCGTTGACGGGCGTTTTGCGATTTATTGCCATGCAATGCTTCAGCATTGATATCTGCGCCGTTCAGCTTCCGTGTAACCTTGTCTGCACCGCGCTTGGTGCGCGTGAAAACAATGACCCGCTCCATATCGGGCGCAGCCAAAAGCGTGGCAAGCTGTTGGTGTTTTGCACCTGCATCCAGGTGATGCACTTCTTGCACAATACGATCAACAGCAACACTTTTTGATGCAATCTCTACACGCTTTGGATTTTCCAAAAGCTCATTGGCAAGCTTGGCAATCGCAGGAGGCATGGTTGCAGAAAACAGAATGGTCTGGCGCTGTTTTGGCAGTTTACTGACGATTTTACGCACATCGTGAATAAAGCCCATATCAAGCATGCGATCGGCTTCATCCAGGATAAGATGTTGCGTATCACGCAGATCGATATGGCCCTGATTGATCAGGTCAAGCAGGCGGCCAGGCGTGGCAACGAGAATGTCTGATCCGCGCTGCAATGATTTGATTTGAGGCCGCGTTTTCACGCCACCGATCACAATTGACAAATTCAGCCGCATATTCTGGCTGTATATTTTAATGTTGTCAGCGATTTGAATGCCAAGCTCACGGGTTGGCGTCAAGATTAGGCTGAGTGCGCAGCGCGGCTTTGCCTGCAATTTGTGTTTATCCAAATTTTGTAGCAAGGGCAGCGCAAAAGCCGCTGTTTTGCCCGTTCCAGTTTGTGCAATCCCCAACAGATCATGTTTATTGATCAGTTCGGGAATAGCCTGCGTCTGAATTGGCGTTGGGGTTGTGTAGTTTGCTTTATCTAAAGCACGCAACAGGGTCTCGGAAAGACCGAGCCCGGCAAATGTTGTTGTGGTCACTTATGTTCCTTTTTAGCCCGAAGCAATGCTTCAAGAGCTTTAATGTGTCGTCGTTTTCCACGCGCACCTGGAACAAACGGAATTTACTTAAGCCTCGAGAAGATAACGCCCTTTTATCAGGCGAACTGCGCGATCGCGAGTTGTCTAATGCGCTAAGTGGGCCTGAACCTTGCAAATGTCAACCTAAATAAAAAAAATTTGGTGAACGACGCATATGGCCACAGCAACTTTTTCACCCCACGTGCAGGTTTCGCGAATGGAATTCACGTAACACCTCAGCACAATTACCGGTATGCTCTGAACCAAAGCTCATACGCAAAGGAGGCTGGCCGATGCGCTATTTGATTTCGCTGCTTTTTTTAGTTCTGTTTGCTGCACGCAGCTTCGCCAATGATATCGTAATTTTAAACGGTCGGCTTATTGATCCCGAAAGCGGGCTCGATGCGATACGCAATGTTGCCATTAATCATGACCGCATCGTTGCCATAAGTGAATTTCCTCTCAAGGGTGAAACCGTTGTTGATGCCACCGGACAGGTTGTTGCTTCGGGCTTTATCGATCTCCACGCGCACGGTCAAAACGTAGGCGACATGCGGATGCAGGCACTGCAAGGGGTCACGACTGTTCTTGAACTAGAGTCGGGCGTGCTCCCGATTGCAGATTGGTACACTGCACAATCCAAAAAAACCCTTCCGTTGAATTATGGCGCAGCGGCCGCGTGGACCTTCGGGCGAATTGCGGCATTTTCGAAGACCCAACCGAAAGCAACGCCTGAATATTTTCAGAACGCACAGTCGCGCGATGACTGGAAACAGAAAATTGCCACCAAACAGCAATTCGACAGCATCCTCTCACTGGTGGAAGAGGGATTGAAAGAAGGTGGTTTGGGAATAGGGATAAACGCGGGCTATGCGCCTGGATACGGACAAAAGGAATATTTCGCTTTAGCCAAACTTGCCGCAAAATATGGCGTCGGCACCTTCACACATGTACGGTATATAGGTGAGCAAGAACCCAATGGCGCATTCGATGCAATAAAGGAGCTTATTGCGAACGCGGCTCTAACAGGTGCTCATATGCACATTTGCCACGTCAACAGCACCTCGATGCGCGACATTAAGACAATTCTGGATCTGATCGACCGCGCACAGAGCAAAGGTATCCCTGTTACCGTTGAAGCCTATCCATATGGCGCAGGCAACACAGTAATCGGTGCAGCGATGTTCGGCGGGCCAAACTGGCAGAAAAGACTGAATACATCGGCGCAAGCGTTTCAGTTGGGTAACCA
>JBPCVX010000265.1:0-28420 GCA_051010095.1 Hyphomicrobiales bacterium | reverse complement strand
CGCGCGTTGATAATCTTTGGCGTGCACAAACCCCTTCAGGGGATTTCACCGCGCCCGTGGTGATAAATGCCAGCGGCGCTTGGGGAGATAAGGTCGCCGAACTGGCAGGCATAAATAAAGTTGGCCTTGTGCCCAAGCGCAGATCTGCAGCGCTCGTGCCACCGCCAGAGGGTGTGGACGTATCCAATTGGCCATTGGGCTTCGGGGCGGGTGAAAGTTTTTACTTCAAGCCAACCAGCGGGCAACTCATGGTGTCGCCTGCTGATGAAACCCCTGTTGAACCACATGATGCCTGGGCAGATGATATGGACATTGCCGAGGGCATCGACCATTTTCAACACGTGATCGATATGGATGTGACCCGCGTTACCCATACCTGGGCGGGTCTGCGCAGTTTTGTTGATGACGGCAACCCTGTTGTTGGCTTTGATTTACACAATGAGGGATTTTTCTGGCTTATTGGCCAAGGGGGGTATGGCATTCAAACCTCACCTGCATTGTCGCGGATTGCAGCTGCCCTTGCGACCAGCGTCGACCTGCCTGAAGAGTTTGCGCCTTTCGACATTGATGTCTCTGCAATGAGCCCGGCGCGTTATGGCTGAAGCGTGTGCGATTATATTTGATATTGATGGCGTGCTTCTGCATCTCACGGAAGCCGAGGAAAACGTTTTTTTTCAAGCGCTTGAAGATGTACACGGCATTACTGGCGCATCGCGCGACTGGAACAGTTACAAGGTTCGCAATGATATTGAAATCATCGAAGAGCTGGTGGAAAGTCATTATGGCCGGACGCCAACGCCACAAGATGTGCGCCGCGTCGCAGATCGCTATCGGGCGCTGCTTGATATCGGGTTGAAATCCGGCGCACTCGAAGTGCACAAGATAGAGGGTATCGAGCCGGTGCTGCTCGAACTTGGCTGGCGTGATGGTGTGATATTGGGCGTGGCCACCGCCAACTTGAAAGTGGCAGCAGATCTGCGGCTCAAAGAGGCAGGTTTGAAAGACTGGATTTCAATTGGTGGTTATGCAGATGGCCGGGGCCCTAAGTCTGAAATTTTGCGTCAGGTCATTGCGCGATTGAGAGACGATGCGGGCAAGCCAATCCCAAAAGAGCGCATTGTGTTTTTAGGCGACAATCCAAACGATGTGAGAGCGGGCGTGGAGAACGGTGTGCATTTCATAGGATTTGCAGTGAATGATGCGCAAGATAAATTGCTGCGTGATGCAGGTGCTCAAACTATTCTCAGCGATCATCTAGAAACGCTGCGAACCATAGATAAGTTGCTTTAAGCAGGTGCGCTGAAGCGTTGCTCCATTTCCTTGCGGGTTTGCACCGCAAGGGATGATTGATCAATCGCCACATCATCCCATGTTAATTGGGCGCCCGCCTGCACATCGCGGGTAAGGGCAACGTCTGTTGCAAGACCAAGCGGCAGGAAACCTTTTTCAAGAGAAACATTTGCCGGTGCTTGCTTGCCCCACACCATGAAGCCGCCTTCACCATCAAGCACCTCGCCTGCTTTCAATGTGCGCTTCGCAGTGGCAGTAACATCAGACAAAAAGTGCATGGGAGTGCCTGTCGGCTCGCCGCGACATGCGGCACTGGCAACAGAAATGCCGAGCTCTAGACCGATCATGTGGGTCGGGCGATACAGCGCTGCGTACCGCGCGCTGTCGTCTTGCAGCATGTGATATTGCGTGAAACATTCACGCGCATATTCGGTTTCTCCCTCTATCACCACATACGTGCCCATGGCCAAATGGTTGGGCACAGGTTCGCCATTGCGATAAAGGGATGAAACAACTTCGGTGGTGCCAACCGCAGAGAGAGTACCGCCATCAGCTTGCGGCTTGCACACCTGGGCAAGCTCAAACTGAGTGGCAGGTGGAAACGCTAGGCCGTCCGCCTGGGGTACAAGACCCGTCGCGTTACACACGGCACTCATTTCGATGGATGATTTCGTGCCGTCCAGGAACGAGTTGAACATTTTTGGATTAATGTCGCTGCTTTCGTCCACATTGAGATATTGCTTGAGTACCTCCCAAACGGTTTCAGGCGTAAGTGTATGATAACTTGGCAAATAGCGCGAACCTTTGCCCGCGCAGACAACTTTAAAGCCCGCAGCACGCGCCCAGTCCACATGTTCGCAGATCAATGCGGGTTGATCGCCCCAGGCGAGCGAGTATACCACGCCTGCTGCTCTTGCCTTTTCCGCTAACAGAGGCCCAGCAAGCGCATCTGCCTCCACATTGACCATGACAATATGCTTGCCGTTTTCTATCGCTTTCACGCAATGAAGAATACCCACTGCCGGGTGCCCTGTGGCGTCGATTACCACCTCAACACCAGGATGCGCGATGAGCGCTTGCGCCTCATCTCCAATGTGGGTTGCCTGTGAAGCTGCAGCAGTGTCGAGATTCGGCGCTTCAATTTGCGCGTTGGGCCATCCCGCGCGCAGACATGCAGCCTTTGCGGCATCAACATTCAAATCTGCAATGCCCACAATATGCATGCCTGTGGTCAGGCGTGCTTGGGCCAAAAACATGGTGCCAAATTTTCCAGCACCAATCAGCGCAACGCCAACAGGGTTTTGGTCTTCGGCGCGGCGCGCCAACAAATTATGCAGGTTCATGAAATGCCCCGATTGAGTGAACAACCGCTGCAGTATCGCGCGGGGAAAACGCCCGTTGCAAGCAAACTCTTATGGAAACAGGAAACTTTCGCCTGATGTCTGGGTCTTGATGTGCAGATGTTCTGCGATGCTGGCGGTGATATCGGCAAACCCACGCATTCCAAGGGGGCGTGGCACAGTGTTTTTGCCTACCATTATAATTGGCACATGCTCTCTGGTGTGATCAGTGCCCCTCCAAGTGGGATCGTTGCCATGGTCAGCAGTGATGATCAGTATGTCATGTTGTTTGAGCGCGGTCAGAAGTTCCCGGACACGCATGTCGAACGTCTCGAGTGCCCAGGCATATCCCGCGACATCGCGCCGGTGGCCATAGTCACTATCGAACTCGACAATATTTGCAAACATTAACCCGCCTGGCGCAAGTTGCGGAATGTGCTGCGCGATCACGTCAGTAGTGCCATCAATGCCTGTTGCTTTGTGCGAGCAGGTGATACCGCGGCCAGCAAAAATATCGCTGATCTTGCCAATCCCCATGACCTCACGGCCCTGGTCTTTGAGGTCATCTAGCAAGGTTGTATCAAAAGGCGGCATGGAAAAATCACGCCGGTTTGGGGTGCGAATGAAGTTTCCTTCTTCGCCTTCAAAGGGACGGGCGATAACGCGGCCAACCCCAAGCGGGTCAACCAGCGCGCGCACATAACCACAAAGTTCATAGAGCCGCTCAAGGCCAAAGGCGTGTTCGTGGGCAGCGATTTGCAATACAGAATCTGTTGATGTGTAGAGGATCGGTTTTCGGGTGCGCACATGTTCCGCGCCAAAGTCCTCGATCACCTGTGTGCCGGAGGCGCGGGTGTTTGAAAGCGTGCCTGGTAAATTTCCCAAGCGCTCGATGTCGTCCAGCAAACCTTGAGGAAAGGCAGGGTTTTCATCTGGGAAATAGTGAAAATCCCGGCGCACAGGCGTTCCAGCGATCTCCCAATGCCCAGACGTGGTGTCTTTACCTTTAGAACTTTCAACACCCACACCCCACGATGCGGTGAGTGATGTTGGGGGATTTCCAACACCTGACGAAAGATGCAGTGCGTTAATCAATCCAAGCTCTGTAAGGTTGGGAATGTTTAATGGGCCAGAGCGTTGTACATTGTTGGCTTTTCCCGCTGCAGCTTGTTCAACAATATGACCGAGAGTGTTCGCGCCTTCATCATTGTAGAGATGAGCATCTTTCGCTCCGCCGATGCCGACAGAATCGAGCACCACCACTATGGCGCGGTTTTCGGTCATACGGCGAGGTCTTTTAAGAAGCGCCGCAAAACGCGCTCGAGCTTCTGTGCCCCAATTGGGGCGATCGCCTTGGTTTGCTCGTGGCTAAGGTCATCTTCCCCCATGCCAGCACCTAAGTTGGTGATGGTGGAGATGGCAGCGCATTTCATTTCCAAGAATCGGGCCAAGATAACTTCAGGCACAGTTGACATTCCAACGGCGTCAGCGCCGAGAATGCGTGAAGCGTTCACCTCTGCCGGAGTTTCAAAACTTGGCCCAGAATGCCACGCATAAACACCTTCTTTGAGCGCTATGCCTTCCGCACGCGAAGCTGCCTGCAAGGCTTCTCGCGTTGGCGGGTCATACGCATCGACCATATTCACGAACCGCGCGTCATCCTGTTCGCCGATAAGTGGATTGTCGCCCGCCAGGTTCATATGATCCTTTATCAGCATGATATCGCCAGGTGGAATATCTTCGCGCAGTGACCCGGCGGCATTTGTGAGAACAAGAAGCTCGGCTCCCAAACCCTTGAGCACTTCAAGCGGTAAGCGCATAACATTTGCATTTCCATGTTCATAGTAATGCGCGCGCCCGCCAAGAATAGCGACATTGACCCCTTCAAGTTCTCCAATAACAAGCTTTGGATTGTGCCCAGACACGCCCGTTTTTGGAAAACCCGCAAGCTTGGAATAATCAATAGCTGTGCCGTCGAGTGTGTCTGTTAAATGACCGAGGCCCGAACCTAAAATGAGGGCAACCTTTACCTGGACGCCAGGCAATTGGGTGTTGATATAATCGAGTGCCGCTGTTTCTCCCACGCGCTTGTTCTCCTGATGCAATATTCAGGTTTCTGGATACGCATTTGCTGTGTCGATAGCAAGTATGCGCGTGGTGTGGGCGAGGATTATCCGGCCTGCTTCAATTCTTTGGATTGTTCAGCGCAGGAATTTGAGCAGTAGAGAACTGAGGGACCTTCGGCGGTAAATTCTTCGCTGCAGACCGAACATGAACGAACCAACGCGAGTTCTCGTATAAACCGTTTGCGCTCTGCGTGATATTGTTGGTCATCTTCAGCAAATTTAGCCCTTAAGGCATCGAGTTCTTTGGGGTACTTCGCGCGCAGAGACTTAAGTTCCGCCAGAATAGTGTTTTTTCTTTCAGCGCTTTGTGGCGTGTCTGATGATGTATCCCTCACACACCACGTGCTTTCGCCATCATCATCGACAGTTGCCGTAATTTGCTGCTTGGCGCGCAGTCCAAGCAAATAGGGCTGTATGGTGAAAACCGGCACCTCAAGTGCGTGGGCGATGTCTTCTGCACTCATAGGCCCGCGTTCGTTGAGTGTTGTCAGAACGAGATTACTGGATTTTGGATCGGTTAACGACGCAAAACCGAGAACGTGGTTGCGCTGGTCCAGAAACCGCGCGCGTTGGCTTGTAAGTAAATCAAGCCGGGATTTTATTTTTTCGCGTTTTGACATAATGAATCAACATTAACTTCAAGAGTAAATGTCTAAATAAAGCGTTAATGCGAAGTAAGTTGGGCAAGAGTGAATCATCTCGTGCGCCTCATTGACAAGACTGCCAGGGACATGGAACCTTAACGGCATAAAACATGAGACGTTGAATAGGTCCAATAAGCAGGTCGGGGCATTTCTCAAATACTGGAATGAATGTCTTGTGCGGTCGGTTGGTGTGCTTACACAACTGGCTTTGCAGGGAGAGGTTGAGTGAGCATTAATGAGTCTTCATCCGCAACAATGGTGGATGTAAAAGGCGTAAGTAAAATTTTTGGCAATGATGAAGCCGCTGTGGTTGCTCTTGATGCGGTTTCGGTCGCTATCCGGCAAAATGAATTTTTCACGCTTCTTGGGCCGTCTGGTTGCGGCAAAACCACGTTGTTGCGTTTGATCGCAGGTTTTGAACATCCCACAAATGGCGAAATCACCCTTGAGGGTGAGGATATTTCCGCGCTGCCACCCCATATGCGCCCCGTGAACACTGTGTTTCAGAGTTATGCTCTTTTCCCGCATATGAGCGTTGCGCAGAATATCGGCTTTGGGTTGGAGATGCTTGGTCAGCCTAAGGAACAGATCACCAAAACCGTCAATGAAATGCTCGATTTGGTGCAGATGCAAGAATTGGCAAATCGCCAAACGAGCCAAATTTCAGGAGGTCAACAGCAACGCGTTGCCCTCGCGCGCGCGCTGGCGCCGCACCCGAAAGTGTTGTTGTTGGATGAACCGCTCTCAGCGCTTGACTTCAAACTGCGTAAAGAGATGCAGATCGAGTTGAAACGCTTGCAGCACGAGACGGGTATTACATTTGTGTTTGTTACCCACGACCAAGAAGAAGCGCTTACCATGTCTGATCGCGTTGCCGTGATGAGCAAGGGTGAGATTTTGCAGGTGGGTAGTCCTCATGAAATCTATGAACATCCCTCAAACCGGTTTGTGGCTGATTTCATTGGTGACACTAACTTTATAACCGCAGAGTTGACGTCCCTTTCGAAGTCTGGCGCTCAGGTCAAGTTGCCGTCGGGAAAAACTTTACCCGCAGCGTTGCCCAGCGGCGGGGGAGATGTTTCAACAGGTGAGGTGACCATTGTCGTAAGACCTGAACATGCACGATTGGCATCTGGCGCGGGTGCCTTAAGCGGTGTTCTGACCAATATTGTCTATTTTGGAACCGACACCCACTATCACCTGCGCTTAGAAGATGACACGCCGTTTATCATCCGGTCGCAAAATCAATCCGATAGGCAAGAGCGCTATGAAGTTGGCAGTTCCTATGGAATTGATATTGGCGCAAATGCTATTCAGGTGTTGAGGGATTAGCCATGTCTGAGGCAGTTTCAGCACGGCAACGAGAAGCAACACGTAATCGTTGGTTACTTCTAGCACCGGCGCTATTTGTTTTAACGATTGCCGCGATTGGACCACTGTTGATCGTGGTCTTGTACTCGTTCTTGACGGCAGGAGACTATGGCGGTGTTGAATGGAAATTTTCCACCGATGGCTGGTTTAATGTATTTTTTAAGAAGGATATATTCGACGAGACCATAGCGCTTGCAGATGCGCATCTCAGTATTTTATGGCGCTCGGTGAAACTCTCATTTCTGACGACTGTACTGGCGTTTATCTTTGGGTTCCCAACTGCATATTTCATTGCCACACGGCCAAAACAACAACGCGACATCTGGCTGTTGCTGATAATTATTCCTTTTTGGACAAATCTGCTCATTCGCACATTTGCGATTATGGAGGTCATTCGCAACTCAGGCACAATTAACACCTTGTTGCTCGCGATGGGTGTGATTGAACAGCCTATTCAAATGATGTTCACCGACTTCGCAATATTGCTGGGCATGCTGTACGTGTATCTGCCGCTCATGGTGCTGCCGCTCTATGCGTCGATGGAGCGCCTGGATTTCTCGCTGGTTGAAGCGGGGTATGATCTCTATGCAACCCGGTTCCAAGTGCTCAGAAAGATAATATTTCCACTCGTGAAGCCTGGCGTCATCGCGGGGTCGATACTGGTGTTTGTGCCATCTCTTGGCGCCTATGTGACGCCGAGGGTGTTGGGCGGTGGGAAAAACCTGATGCTTGGCAACTTGATCGAATTGCAATTTGGGCAAGGGCGAAACTGGCCCTTGGGTGCCGCGCTCTCAATCACATTGCTGGCGATCGTCATGGTTGCGCTTATCTATTATGTGCGTGTTGCTGGAAAGCAAGGTGGTGCACATCATGGCTGAGAAGAGCGCCCGTAAACCCTTTGCACTGGAATGGCAGCCTGGCTTCACGCCCATGGCTGTGCTTTGCTTCTTGTTGCTTTATGCACCGATTGTCTTGTTGGTGCTGTACTCGTTTAATTCAGGCGTTTCGATAGCCGTCTGGGAGGGCTTCTCGTGGCGTTGGTATGAGGCAGCTTGGCAAAATGAACAAGTAAAGGAAGCCGCAACCCGATCATTGCTTGTGGCGTGTGCTGCATCATTCATCGCCACTATTTCTGCAACGTTGGCAGCACTTGCAACCACACGTACCGCAAAGTTTCGAGGTTACACAGCAGTTTTTGCGGTGATTAATCAACCGCTTATGGTGCCTGAAATCGTCACGGCGGTTGCTTTGTTGATCTTTTTTGCAATGATCAAGATCGCTACAGGATACACAGGCATTGCATATCTTATCGTGGCGCATTCGGCTTTTTGCATTCCCTTTGCTTATATGCCAATTCGCGCGCGGTTAGAGAGCATGGATTTGTCGTTGGAAACCGCAGCAGCGGATCTTTACGCACCACCTTGGCAAACTTTTAGACGCATAACTTTGCCTATGTTGTGGCCGGGAATATTGGCTGGCGGGATGCTCGCTTTCGTTATTTCGCTCGATGATGTGGTGATCACAGAGTTCGTAAAAACTGCTGGTCAAGATACCTTGCCCACATATATGCTTGGCCAATTACGACGCGCGGTGACGCCCGAAGTGAATGCAATTTCGACCGTATTTTTAGGTATTTCCGTTTTGCTCGTTTGCATGTTCTTTTTCTTAAACCGCAGAAAGACGTAAAATAAGTTCAATTATGGGAGAGCTGAAAATGAAACTGAAATTAGCTGGATTATGTGCAGCTGCATTGTTTGTTGTGACAGGACCTGCTGCAGCTGACGGTGAACTCAATATCTTCAACTGGGGGAATTATACGAACCCCGAGCTTATCAAAAAATTCGAAAAAGCTCATAATGTGAAGATTACAGTCACCGACTACGATTCAAACGACACCGCCTTGGCGAAAATTAAAGCTGGTGGACATGGGTTTGACATTGTGGTGCCATCGGCAAGCTTTATTCCGATTTGGATTAGCGAAGGGTTGATTATGGAGACCCGCCCCGACCAGATGGAAAACTTCAAACACGTTGATCCACGCTGGGTTGATGTGGATTTTGATAAGGGTCGCAAATATACAGTGCCGTGGCAGTGGGGCACGGTGGGTGTGACCGTCAACAAGTCCGTCTACGGCGGAGAAATCAACACATCAGCGATCTTCCTTGATCCGCCAAAAGAACTGGTTGGCAAGATTAATGTTGTGCCGGAAATGGCGGACGTGATGCACCTTACCATTCGTTACATGGGCGGCGAGCAATGCACAGCCGACAAGGAAATACTGAAAAAAGTGCGCGATAAGTTGATTGAAGCCAAGCCCAAATGGCTTTCAATGGATTACGGTACACTGGAAAAAATCGTGAAAGGTGATTTGGCCGCCAGTGTTTACTGGAACGGTGCATCGATGCGCGCGCGCCTGCAAAACAAGGATGTTGCCTATGGATACCCAAAAGAGGGTTATCCAATTTGGATGGACAATGTGGCTGTTCTCAAAGACGCAAAGAACGCTGAGAATGCAAAACTTTTCCAAAACTTCGTTATGCTTCCTGAAAATGCTGCATTAATTTCGGCGTTTGCCCGCTATGCAAATGGCATTAAGGGTTCCGAAGAATTCATGCCAGCAGATATGAAAACAGCACCTGAAGTAAATATTCCACAAGCTGATCAAGCACCCGGTGTTTTTGCGATTACATGTCCGCCGGAAGTGACTAAAATTTACTCACAAATCTGGACAGAGCTACAGAAGTAGTTTGTTCTTGAAGGTGGGCCCGGGAAATCCCCGGGCCCATTTTTTGTGCCAGCCCAGGAAAGCCGAGCATGCCCCATTCGCGCATTATGTGTGGCAGTCCAGTTCCCAAATCGCACCGTGTGCCGCGAAATAGTTGGGATGCCCCGCCATGGAATCGCTGGTCGTTCCAGCATATGCGCGAAATTTTGCCGACCGTTGAGGTGTGGCGTGGGAGCGGTACTGTATGGGAGTTCCCGCGCGCGCATGAAGACTTGGATGTTCTCGCGTTTGAACGAGCTGACGGTGTTGAGACGACGCTTGGCCAGTGGCTGGAAGATGATTTCGCAGATGGCTTCATTGTGTTGCATCATGGTTCCATTATTTATGAGCGCTATTTTAACGGCATGACCGAGCGGTCATTGCATCTGTCGCAATCCGTCGCGAAGTCGATTACAGCATCACTTGTTGGCGTTCTCGCAGAACGTGGATTGCTTGATCACGACGCGCCGGTAGTTTCATATTTGCCCGAACTTGAAACCACCGCATGGCGGGAGGCAAAACTGCAGCACGTGCTCGATATGACGTCGGGCGTGTGCTTTGATGAGGAATATACCTCGCTCACCTCTGACATCGCCAAGGTTGATATATGTTCTGGATGGAAGCCCAGGCCAGAGAACAGCGATTTGCCCGAAACCATGTGGGACCTTATTCAAACCTTTGTCTCGAAAGAGGCAGAGCATGGTGAGCGGTTCAAGTACCGTTCCATTGAAACGGATGTTCTTGCCCATGTGCTTGAACGTGCAAGCGGGATGAAGCTTGCGGAGTTGTTGAGCAAAGAGGTCTGGTCAAAGATTGGCGCAGAGGAAAGTGCCTCCTTCACAATTGATTCCGGGGGGTATGCCTTGGCCGATGGAGGCTTCAATGCCACCTTGCGTGATTATGCCCGGTTTGGGCAGATGATCTATGATGGTGGTGTTGCAAATGGTGTTAGCGTTGTGCCGTCGGAGTGGATCGCAGGAACTTTAAACCGCAACCACGACAAATTTGGCGCGCCCTATACTGATAGTTTGCCAATGGGCGGTTACAGCAATCAGTTCTGGCTGGAATCACCTTCCCGACGCACAATGATGGCGCGTGGGGTATTCGGGCAGCTCATATATATTGCGCCTGATGACAACATGGTGGTTGTAAAGCTCTCTAGCTGGCCAGAATTTCTGGCAACAGAGCGCAGCCTGAATGCATATTCTGCGTTAGGGGCTATTTCATCTGCTCTTAATGGGTAGGGCAAGCCTTCGTTTCATGCGTGGTGCTATCCATTTCTATTAAATACAGTTTTTCGCTAAGCATCGGCGCAGCCACTAAGTTCGCCTAACGTTGCTGAGAACAGGGAAATTGAATCACAATGAGAAAAAGCTTGTAAAATGAACAACGTTCATATAAATAAATGTGAAACAGTCAGAGGTTTTTCTTATGAGCGTTGAAGCCAATCAATTTTCTCTCTTCAGCAAGCGCCGATTTTTGCCGCTGTTCATCACCCAGGCACTCGGTGCCTTTAACGATAATGCGTTTAAGCAGGCGCTGGTGATACTGGTCACATTTGTATTGGCCCAGAGTCAGGGCATTAACGCGGCTATGTTCATCAATGTGGCGGCTGCAGCTTTCATTCTTCCCTTTTTTCTATTTTCGGCAACCGCTGGCCAGATTGCTGACCGCTACGATAAGGCCGTTCTGACCAGGCGGATCAAAGTGGCCGAGATTGTCATCATGGTGCTGGCGGGTATTGGTTTTGCTCTTCAAAGCCCCTACTGGCTGCTTGGTGTTTTGTTTCTTTTGGGCGCACAATCGACTTTCTTCGGGCCGATTAAATACGGCATTCTTCCCCAACATTTGCAGAAAGAAGAACTGGTTGCAGGTAACGCGCTAATTGAAAGCGGAACACTGATTGCCATTCTGCTTGGAACTTTGTTTGGCGGGCTGTTGATCACCGCCAGCAATGGCGTGCCGATTGTTGCGGTATCAGTATTTGCGCTTGCCATAGTCGGCTGGATGGCCAGCCGCAGCATCCCGGCAGCGCCGCCACCTGATCCCGATCTAAAGGTTGATTATAACTTCGTGCGTGCTACGTATCGCATGACCCGCAGCGCCACATCGAACCGCGACATTTTTCTGTGCATTCTTGGGCTCTCCTGGTTTTGGCTCATGGGATCGGTATTCTTGACGCAACTTCCCGAGTTTACCCGCTCGGTCTTGGGTGCGAATGAGACCGTTTCAAATTTGTTTATCGCAATTTTCACCATCGGTGTTGCAGCAGGTTCGTTGTTGAACAACCGCTTGCTGCGCGGCGCGGTTTCGGCGCGTTATGTACCCCTCGCTGGCCTAGGCGTTTCATTGTTCGGCATCGATCTTGCTTTGGTAAAGGGGCTTGGTCAGTTAACCGATCCCAAAGACCTCATGGGTGTTGCTTCTTTTGTGAATACAAACGGTTCCTGGCGGATCATGTTTGATCTATTCGCGCTGGCGGTGTGTGGTGGGTTGTTCTCAGTTCCGCTATACGCGCTTATCCAGCGCATGTCTCCGCCTGAACGGGTGTCGCGCAATATCGCTGTTAACAATATCATCAACGCACTGTTCATGGCAGTTGCGGCGGGCACGATCGCTGTTCTTGTGTCCATTGGCTGGACCATCCCGGCGATTTTGTTGGGTGTCGCGATATTAAACATCGCGGTGGCGCTATACGCCGTTAAGTTGCTGCCTGCTGAAGTGATTGCCAATATTGGCCGGTTTATTTTCCGCCTCATCTACCGTGTTGAAGTGAAAGGCTGGGAAAACTATCGAGCTGCCGGCAGGAAGGCCGTGATTGTGGCCAACCACACGTCATTTCTGGATGGGCCCATGCTTGCCTGCTTTCTGCCGGACAAGCCAAGTTTTGCCATCAACACCGCCCAGGCTGAACACTGGCTGGTGCGGCCGTTCCTCTCGCTGTTCAAACTGCTTCCGGTTGATCCTCGCAATCCGATGGCCATTAAGTCTCTCGTGCGTGAAGTCAAAGATGGCAATAAGTGCATGATCTTTCCTGAAGGGCGCATCACCACGACGGGCGCATTGATGAAGGTTTACGATGGCCCTGCAACGATCGCGCATCTGGCCGATGCACCCTTGTTGCCCATTCGTATCTCAGGTGCTCAGCATTCCTTCTTTTCGCGGGTTAGGGGAATATTGCCGCATCGCTGGTTCCCGAAAGTCACCATCACAATCCTTGAACCTCAAAAACTGGAGGTGCCCGAGAACCTTAAAGGTGGCGCGCTGCGGCAACATCTGAGTGATGAACTTTATGACATGATGACCGAGATGATGTTCCAGACATCTCCCAAGGACAGAACCTTGTTCTCGGCCCTGCTGGATGCAAAGCGAACTTTTGGTGGCAAAAGCCCGGTTCTTGAGGACATCAACTTTGAGCCGATTTCCTACAGCCGATTGATCACAGGCAGTTTTGTGTTGGGGCGCAAAATGACCGCCATGACACCTGACGAGAAACATATTGGGTTGCTTTTGCCCAATGCAAACGGTGCAGCGGTGAGTTTTTTTGGGCTGCATGCCTTCGGCCGCACACCAGCGATGCTAAACTTCTCTGCGGGTGCCAAGAACATGACATCAGCCTGCCTGGCAGCCCAAGTGAAAACCATCTTCACGTCTCGCGTGTTTATCGAAGCTGGGAACCTTGAAGACCAAATGGCTGAACTGGGTAAGCATGTCCGGCTGATCTATTTGGAAGATATTCGCGATGAGATTGGCGGAGTTCAAAAACTAATCGGCTTTGTGTCTACATGGTTTGGCGGGCTTGCCTATAGGTTCACTTCAGGTGGCGCAACCCCTGAAGATGCTGCTGCAATATTGTTCACATCAGGTTCGGAAGGATCGCCTAAGGGTGTGGTGTTGAGCCACAAAAACTTGAACGCGAACTGCCACCAGATTGCAGCGCGTATCGACTTCAGCCCGCGCGATGTTGTCTTCAACGCCCTACCGGTCTTTCATGCCTTCGGCCTCACTGGTGGGTTTTTGTTGCCGCTTTTATATGGTGTGCGCATCTTTCTTTATCCTTCACCCTTGCACTACCGTGCTGTGCCTGAACTTATCTATGACACCAACGCGACCATCATGTTTGGCACGGATACGTTCCTGGCGGGTTATGCACGTATGGCCAATCCATATGACTTCTATTCCATGCGCTATGTGGTTGCCGGCGCTGAAGCGGTGAAAGAAGAGACCCGCAAAGTCTGGATGGAGAAGTTTGGATTGCGCATCCTTGAAGGCTACGGGGCGACGGAAACCGCACCCGTTCTGGCGCTCAACACGCCTATGCACAATAAGCCGGGGTCTGTCGGGCGTTTGTTGCCTGGTATTAAACACAGGCTGGAAACCGTCGAAGGCATCGAAGAGGGCGGCAAGCTTGTTGTGCAGGGGCCCAATGTGATGAGCGGTTATCTGCGTGACACTGCACCCGGCGTGTTGGAGGTTCTTGACGGTGGCTGGTACGACACCGGCGATATCGTGAGCGAGGATGAGCACGGATTTATATCCATCAAAGGCCGCGCGAAGAGATTTGCCAAGATTGCCGGCGAAATGGTGTCTCTGCCTGCCGTAGAGAAAGCTGTGAATGGGTTCTGGCCCAAGCAAGAGCATATCGTTGTTAAGCTGCCCGATGCCAAGAAAGGTGAACAGCTTGTGCTCATCACCACGCGCAAGGGCCTCGCACGCAAAGATCTGACTGACATGGGCAAGAAGTCTGGATTGGCTGAATTGTGGGTGCCACGCCAAATCGTCGAGGTTGATGAGATACCGCTGCTTGGTTCTGGCAAGACAGATTATGTGAGCGCGGAGAAACTGGCTGTGGACACGCTTTAGTAAAGACGCGCGCTTTACGTTTCACTTGCTTGTAATCTCGGTTTCTGCGCTGACACTCTTGCCGTTGGTCATGTACATGCGGTGATCGTTTGTGTTGAGGCTGACCCGCACGGTGTGGGTGCCAATTGGCAAATTGCCGATCTTGACCTGGGTTCCATAGACCCGTCCAAGTTTGAGCCCATCGATATAGAGGTGGCCGTGGCCTGTATTGGCGATATGAGGGCCATCGACCTTGTCTTTGGAAAAGGTGAATCCGGGGGCATCGATATCAATCAGCCAACCCTTGTCATTACGTGATGCCGAGATGGAAAGCGTTGGTGCGGTTTCACCTTCTGGCACCTCGAACATAGTGTCGTGGCTCATCGCAATAGCTTCGCGCATGCGCGCTTTTGCGTTCACTGTGCCGGCGTTTTTAAAAGTGAGCGCGATAGGGATAAGACGGCCGTCTGCCAGCTCTCCGTTCACGCCGCGAATGATGCCGTGTGCACCGTCCTTGGCGAGCTGCGGATTTGAGTTTGCGGGCACAGGCAATGGTGTTGCCTCAGCGTTTTCGAGTACACCCTTATCGCCCTCAACCGAGGAAACAGAAATAAGTTCATCTGCCCGGCCACGGTTTGAAAACTTCACTAAAATACGCACGGTTCCCGGCGCATTCATCGCCGGCACTGCGCGAACATCGCTTAACAGGATTTCATTGGATTGCGCTGATAAGAAAAACCAAGCTGACGCAGCTGATGCCACGATGAGCATCACACCAATGCCTGCAAGTTTAGACCATTTCATTTTGCGCCACCGTGTTTATGATACGGGCCGATGAAAATTACACGTATCTTGCCGCTTAACAACATTCTTAGCTGGGTTTCTTTGTTCCTTGTGGCATGGCCCACCAAGGCGTGGGCACATGCGTCGGAGCAGATTTTCATTGCACTGCTGCCAACTGACATTTACATCTCTGCGGGCGTCATTGCGGTTGTGCTCACTGTCTTGGCACTGGCATTTGTTCCTGGCCGTGTTCAAAGAAGGCTTTGGAAAAGCAGGACATGGTTTACACCTGAAATTCATTGTGTAGACAAGATTGTCAGTCTGGCCTCGTTTTTCTTCTTTGCCTGGCTCATCTGGCTGGGATTTGAGGGGCCGCGCGATCCGCTGGCAAATTTGCTGCCCCTGACAATCTGGACCCTGTGGTGGATTGTACTCTTCGTTTTCCAGGCGGTATTTGGTGATATCTGGCGCGGGCTCAATCCGTGGAGCGGGGTTGTATGGCTCGCGCGCGGCGCATTGGGCGTTGAGCCCGCGGCCAGACTGCCGCAATGGCTTGGCGCATGGCCGGGCATCATAGCGTTTATCTGTTTTGGTGTATTTGCCTTGGCGGATATCGCGCCGGAAGACCCGGCGCGGTTGGCAAAATTCGTGGGCGGATACTGGTTTTATACGTTCATGTGTATGCTGGTTTTTGGTGAAGAGATATGGGCAAAACGTGGCGAGTGCTTCACGATGATCTTGCGCGCATTCGCCAAGCTTTCTGCATTTGGCAAGGGGCAGATTGGTGTTCCGGGCTGGCAGCTTGTCGGTGCATCAAACATGAGCGTGACGATTGGCATATTTGTACTCTGTATATTGGCGATCGGCAGCTTTGACGGGTTAAACGAGACGTTTTGGTGGCTTTCCATTTGGGGCATTAACCCGCTTGCATTTCCGGGGCGTTCGGCGGTGGCGGGCTATACGGTCTTTGGCCTGCTGGTTTCGTGCATTGCTTTGTGCATCTGTTTTGCGGTGTGCGTCTATCTGGGCGTGCGCCTTGCCAGTGAACCAGCACGGTTCAGAACCGTTTTTTCGCAATTATGCATGTCGATATTGCCGATTGCTCTTGGCTATCATATCGCGCATTTTCTCACCGCATTCCTGGTCAACGGGCAATATGCGATCGCGGCCCTTTCTGATCCGTTTGCGCAGGGTGATGATTATCTTGGAATTTCACCATTTTACGTGACGACAGGGTTTTTTAACACGCGCGACATGGTGGAGGTCATCTGGCTTGCCCAGGCGGGTGCAGTTGTTCTGGGGCACATGCTGTCCATACTTGTTGCCCATGGAATAGCCCTTAGAATCTTTGAAACGGACCGGAAGGCCCTGTTGAGCCAAATCCCTATCGCAATTTTTATGATTGCCTATACTTTGTTCGGGCTGTGGTTGCTGGCAGCGCCGCGTGGCGCGTGAGGGCGAAGGGACTAGACAAGTCATTAGTATACATACAAACTGATTATTATTATCGGAGTTAAATTTTCAGGCTCCAGGGAGGATTTTGGTAATGACTAAAACGAAACTGATCTCAACCGCGACAAGACGTGATGTGATAAAGGGCCTTGCCGTGGGCACGGGCGCGCTTGCGGGGGCAACGGCCTTGCCGGGCTTTACCCGCTACGTACAGGCACAAAGCTCAGAACCCATAAAGATCGGTTTTCAGGTGCACCGCACGGGAATTGGCGCTGCCTACGGCCGCTGGTATGACCGCACAACGCAGGCCGCCGCCAAGCTAATTAATGACAATGGTGGCATTAACGGCCGGCCCGTTGAGATTGTCGCAGAAGATGATGGAACCGACCCAAAACGTGGTGCTGAGGTTGTTGAAAAGCTGGCCAACCAGCACAAATGCGATATCGCTTTTGGCACGTTGTTCTCCCATGTGGTGATAGGATCTGCGCCGCGCGCTGGCGAGCTGAAAATTCCCTATTTTGTCGTGTCGGAGGGCCATCATGTGGCGTCTGGCAAATTGAACCGCTACACATTGCAACCGGGCATCACAGATGTGAAAAGCCAGGTTGAGGCCATGGCGCCTTTCGTGGCCGATAATCTGGGTAAAAAGGTTACGATGATCTTTCCTGATTTCGCCTTTGGCCACGATCATCGTGATTATTTCTCTGAAGCAATTGAGAAGCGCGGTGGCCAGGTGGTGGCAAAAATCGCAATTCCCCCAACAGAAACATCATTCACAAAGTATTTCCCCAAAATTCCAAGGGATACCGATGTGATCTATCACGTTATGGTTGGCCCCGCAGTGCTGACTTTTGTGAAGGAAATGGGCGAATTCTTTGGACCGTCCAAGCCGCAAATCTTCGGCTTTATCGATAGCCTGGAGGCCGTAGACATCACCAGCCCTGGTCTGGAGTTTCTCGACGGTACCTATTTCTGGGAAGGCAACCCACGCTATGCTCAGGCCGATCAGTCTGAGCATGACAAGTTTTACCGCGAGGCAGTAGGCGTTGACGCTACTGGTGCGAGTGTTTCAGACCCGAAAGATGTATCGACCTATGCCCATATGTTTGGCTGCTGGGAAACCCTGCACACTATCAAGGCCGGCATGGAAGCTGCTGGATATAAAGGCGCGGATGACCGTTCAAAGTTGATTGAAGCGGTTGAGGCCATGAAGGAAATGCCTGCCTCCCAGGCGCATCCGCAGGGTGCAAAAATCTTCAACGGAAAAACCCACCAGGTGTTCGGTCATCAATACATTTCAAAAGTCGAGGGCGGCAAGCTGGTGCTTGCCCACACCACGTCTATTGAAGATACGTTCTATCCAGACGAGACCGACTACACGACACAATCATTCTAATTAACTAGTGAGCCCCGGGGTGTTTCGCCCGGGGTGCGTTCATGGAACTAGGCCCACATTTGGTTCTGGCAACTCTGGAAGGTGCCATTACGGCTGCCGTGCTGGCGCTTACAGCACTCGGGTTAAGCTTGGTCTTTGGTGTTATGCGCGTGGTGAACGTCGCCCACGGCGAATTTTTCATGCTCGGTGCGGTAATCGCATGGTGGGTTGCCTCATCACTCGCTGGCGGGTTCGGCATGGCACCAGCGGTGGGTTTTGCAATCGCGCTGGTGGTCGCGCCCATTATGGTTGGGCTGTTGGCATCCGCCGCCGATATGACGGTGTTAAAGCGGCTTGATTATGATCCAGAAAGCACCATCGTTGCCACCATCGGCCTTTTATACATTATTCAGCAGGTCACATTGATGACCTATGGGCCGGATGCACGGCCCGTTGAGCCGCCGTTCAATGCGCGCATCGCTATTCCATGGTTTGAGCTCAAGGATGGTGCGTTTCAACTCATCTGGCCATGGGGTTTGGGGACAACCACCTATAAGCTCGCGGTGATCGGTGCCGCTATTTTGCTGATTATTGGTGTGTGGCTTTTAATGTCGCGCACCAAAATCGGCCTGGTTATGCGGGCAACGCAACTTGATAAAGAAACCGCACAAGCATTCGGCATTCCGGTAGAGCGCGTCTATGCGCTTGTTTTTGGCCTTGGGGCGGCAATTGCGGCTCTTGCAGCGGTGTTAATAGTACCCATCCAGCAAGCCCATTACCTGATGGGGGGTGATCCGCTCTTACTCTCGTTCATCGTGGTGATCATCGGCGGGCTGGGCAGCCTTCCAGGCACGGTTGTGGCTGCCGTCCTCGTCGGTATGAGTGATGGGATTATCTCGGTCTTCTTCTCACCCACACTTGCCAAGATCATTGCGACCTTGCTTGTGGCTTTCGTTCTGGTGTTCCGCCCGCAAGGCCTGTTTGGGACAGCGCGATGAGCGAAACCCGAAAATCTGTCTTGCTCCATTGCGGGTTAATCGCAGCGCTCTTCGTGTTGCAGTTTGTCTTGTCTGATTATCATCACGGTAATCTTGCGCGCATTATGGTGCTGGCGAGCTACGCTATCGGCTACAATGTCTTGTTCGGCTATACCGGGCTCTTGAGTTTGGGGCATGCGATGTTTTTCGCCGCAGGTATGTATGGCCTTGGCCTACCTTTGGCGCTGGGGGAGGTTCCTGCGCCCTTGGCATTGCTGCTGGGCATTGGTGCAGGGGTTGCACTTTCCGCGGGTGTTGGGTTCCTCGCCCTGCGCACAAGCGGTGTCGCCTTCATGATCGTCACGCTGATGTTTGCGCAAGCGGTTTATCTGACAATCCTGTTTTTTGGTACCTATACGCGCGGCGATGAAGGCTTCGTTATCCAACCGGCGGAGCGTTTGTTTTTCGGTGTGGATTTGAGCGACCCGACCAACCGCTATTTTGCAGCACTCATATTGTTCAGCACCTCATTGATGCTCACCTGGAAACTGGTGCGCAGTGCATTTGGCAAGGTTCTGGTGGCGATCCGCGAGAACGAAGAACGCGCCCGCATGCTGGGCTACGATATCTTCCGTCAAAAGCTCTTTGCGGTCATTGTGTCCGGTACTATAGCGGCCGCGGCTGGCGCCAGCTATGGCCTGTTGTTTGGTTATGCGGGGGCCACATTCGCCACTGTACAATATTCCATCTTCCCGCTTTTATGGGTCTTGCTCGGCGGTGCCGGCACCGTGCTTGGGCCGTTTGTTGGCACCTTGTTCATGTTCTATCTCATTGATCTCTCATCCGGTTTTACCAACGCCTACATGTTGATTGCGGGCGTCGCGTTGGTCTTGCTCACATTGTTTGCGCGCCAGGGCTTGATGGGTCTTGTGCGCAAAAAGGTGTGGCCATGGCTGGAATGATGTTGCTCAAAACGCAAGGATTGACGCGCCACTTCGGTGGCTTGAAGGCTGTGCATGAGGTGGATTTTGAACTTCCAGAAGGTGAGGTCAGGGCGCTGATTGGGCCGAATGGAGCAGGAAAGACAACGTTTGTATCGACATTATGCGGGCGCATTCCGGCAACAAGTGGCACGGTTGAGTTTTTGGGTGAGAATGTCACTTCCCTGCCAGCGCACAAGCGCATTTGCAAAGGCATGGCCTATACCTTCCAGATCACATCAATTTTTGCGCGATTGTCTGCCCACGAAAATGTGGCACTCGCTGTGCGCCGTATTCATAAGAGCAGTGCCAAAGAAGTCGATAGTCGCACTAATAATGTGTTGGAACGTGTTGGTCTTGGAGGGCGGGCCCAACACATTGCGGGCGATCTGGCCTATGGCCATCAACGCCTGTTGGAAATTGCCATGGGACTTGCCCAGGAACCAAAGCTCCTCATTCTTGATGAACCCACCCAAGGGCTTGCCGATAGTGAGATTGAGGAGTTTGTTGCTCTTATTCGCACCCTTGCAGGTGAGACAACAATTTTGCTGATTGAGCACAATATGAATGTGGTGATGGCGGTCGCCGACAAGATCAGCGTTTTGAATTTCGGCGAGATGCTGGCAGAGGGAACGCCTGAAGAGATCCGCCAAAACGATGCTGTGCAAGCGGCCTATTTAGGGACGAGTCATGCTTGAGATCAGCAACATCGTTACGGGACATGGCGAAACCACCATCATTCACGAACTATCTCTAACGGTGAAACCAGGTGAAATTCTATGCTTGCTCGGCCGCAATGGTGCCGGCAAGACAACGACCATGAAAGCCATCATGGGCCTTCTGCCGCTGACGTCGGGCGCTATCACTCTCAACGGTGAAACACTCAGCGAACTGCCAGCGCATGAGGTGCCAAAGCACGGTATTGGCTATATTCCGCAGGGTCGGCGGCTGTTTTCTGAGCTAACTGTTGCTGAGAACATTGAGATCGGTTTGATGGCCAGAAACTCTGCGCCACATGTGCGCGAACAAGTTTTGGATGTATTTCCGCGATTGCGCGAACGACTGAACCAGCGCGCCAACACGCTTTCAGGCGGCGAACAGCAAATGCTCGCCACAGCGCGCGCATTGTGTGTTGAGCCTTCTATTCTGCTGCTCGATGAACCCACAGAAGGTTTGCAGCCTTCAATGATTGACCAAATTCGTTCCGTAGTGGTGAACCTCAAACAACAAGGTGTAGGCATTCTGCTGGTCGAGCAACGCGTAGATGCGGTGCTGGAGATCGCCGATGAAGTTGCCTTCATCGAAAACGGGCGCAACCGCGATACACTGCCCGCGCGCGCGTTGAAAGACGATCACACTCTACTCAACCGCTATATTGGTGTTGGGGGGTGACTTTACCCAAACCAGCGCTTAAACCAGCCGCGCGCACCACTGCGGGCAGCTTCTGCGCGTTCGCGCACTTCTTCGGTGCTCTTTTCAACATCGTCGACAACATCATCAACCATGGGGTCGACCGTATCGCGTTTGAAGCGGCGTATCAGCCGGTAAATGATATAGAGCAACAGGGCAATCAGGCTCAAAAATATGATGTTGAACCATGGCATGAGGAACACGTCTGGGCCTGCAACCTTCTTGATTTTCACGACATTGGGGAAGATCGTGAAGAGCTTGATGCGCCATCCATAATGGGTGACGGCAACCCAGGTATCGGGCTGTTGCGCCAGGGCCTGCGCTTGTGCAGTTAAGTCGCCGCTGTTGAATTTCAGATAAGGTGGCCAATTCCAGTTGGTGTCTTCATTGCGATAAACTTGCGCTTTTCCGCTTGGCCATACGGCATTGACGAAGCGCACATCCCGGGTCGAGCTTGCATTGGTGCCAGCATCAGGTGACGCCCAGAACCAAGCCGTGTTGCCAATATCCATACGCTTCACATCGGTGCCAACGATTTTGACGATGTCGCGATCTGGCAAATTGTAATGTGCAAACACGATGAGCAAAATCACTAGCGGTATGCCAATTATCCATTTTAAAATGCTCATGGTGTTCCTTCCATTTGTCTTCGATCAGTCGTCGTCTCGGACCCGGCCCCAAGGGCCGGTTCGCCAGTGTTTGCGCTCGTCATCATCGTCGTCTTCGTCATAATCTTCAATGTTGTCATCATGATCGTCTAATTCATCGTCTTCGTTGAACGCTTCATGAAACGCATCATCGCTCATGTCGGGTTCCTCGCCAAACAATTGCGTTCGGGCGCCTGCCTTGTCGACGGCATATTCCTCATCCAGAAATTTCGCCACATATTCTTTCTTTTCTTCATTCCAGGTGCGATATGCCGCGTAGAATGCGTCTTTGTGGCAAATGAACAATTGTCTGAAATCCAACGGAGAAAGCTGGGACAACAGCATGTTTACCAGCTGTTTGTCGGCATGTTGAGTAGACCGCAAAGTGTAAAAGTAGGCGGGATGTTCGCTGGTGATTTTTGGATAAGGCCCGCCATTGAGGGACCATTGCCAAATGGCCTCCAACCCCTTGAATTCAGGAGGAAGGCCAGGCAGCAGTTTGCGGGAAAGCCGGCGGATATCGCTGCGTGAAAGATTGGTTAAATCTTCGCCTGCACTGGCGGCCACAGATATGACGATAAAGTCCATTTTTTGCTTGAGAATCGCTGAGGCATTCATGCCTTCCGCGGTGACGATCGGCTCGGCAAGATCGGACTCTTCCAAAAAACGTGCGATTTTTTTCCGGTCATGCGGCGTGAGAATGTCTTTTGCAGCGAGCCCTTTAAGGTCTGCTGCCGGGCCAAAGGTGATGCATGTCGAACGCTTGATATCGCGGAACAGATAGGTGCCGCCGAAGTGAGATGTGTAGAAATTGTTCTGCTCAAAACTTTTGTGGCTAAGTTTGACCGGCTGTCGCGTGATATCGCCAGTTTGCTTTGCAAGCTCAATCATATCAGCGATCAGCACATCATCCCACCAGCTGTCTTTGTCGTCCATAAACACTGTGATTTTTTCATCCAAAGTGTCGCTGGCTGCGATATGTGCATCAATGGTATCGGCTTCGATTTCTACGGTGCGCATTCTCAACAAATCCGAAGGCTCGTCTATGGCAAAGACCGTGTTGATCATTTCACCAACAACCACGTCGCGCGCGGTGAGTGCAAACAGCTGGTTTTCATTGGCGGAGATAAATTTGTGCAAAATCGAGTGCGATGTTGAGAAATTAGAATTCAGCAAAGGTGCCGTCTTCTGATCGGTTGAGAGCAAAATGAATTGGCGGTTGCAGCCATTGGGATTGAGATAAAGAGGGTCACCAAGCTCATCACCAATTTCTGGCGAGTATCCTGAAATATCGAGATGAAACTCGGTTAAGGCTGTGCGTTTGCCGATAAGGTGTTCCAAGGCGCGGTTATAGCGCTCCACAAGCGCCTGCGAGGTTACCTCAAAGAGGTTCCCGAACATTAATCCGCGCCTGACAAGCCTCATCATGGTTTAGGTTTTTCCTTCCAGATAGCGCTTCTTGGCCGCTTCCATGCGTTGCATCTCGCGCACGGCGTTTTCGATGGCCACTTCATCTGATTTATCGGCATAGCGGAACTCACTATCCGCGTAGCGGTTGATTTCCTGCATCACGATCTCAAGCGTAATCGGCTGGGCAAGTTCCTTGATCATATTGCTCTTGGTCTCATAGTCTTTTTCAAGAAACAGTTCGGTGTTTTCCATCCACTCATCGGGAAGTTCGAAATCCATGGCGCGCACTTTAATGGCGTCTGTAATGTTCTTAATTGCCCGGCCAGTGAAGCGATCATCTGCGTCTTGGATGCCCTTAAGATAGGTGCCAATTTTGGCGATTGTATCCAGCGGGCCGATCTCGCTGCTCACCCGGTCATAAACATTCATCAGGCCTTCTTCATGCGGTCTTGAGTGGCTCTCATAAGATGCGGTTACGGCTTTTTCGATAATCTGCGCTTCAAACAGATCATGCGTCCCCACAGGTATCTCGTGGTTCTTGCCCAACAACAGATAGAAAATATCGATATAGTCTTCGCGGGTTTGCGGGCCGTCCACCAAAAAACGAGCGCCGGCGCGCTGGCGCAGCGCGTCGTCAACATTTTCCGGATAGTTGGAGAACATGCCAAAGGTGCAATTGCCGCGCACCACGGTGTTGGCACCAGCAAAGCTTTCCATCAATACAGCGGTGATCTCAAGCTGGCCTGCTGATGATTGTCGGTCGCCGCGCTTGCCCGCAAGCTGGTCAATATCATCGATGGTGCCAAACCCGATAACGTTTGGATCAAGCACATTGTTGATAAAGGCCTTGGCGTTTTGCGCTGATTTTCCCTGATAGCTGTCTATGCTTTCGGTGGAGAGATTTTGAAACCGGAATGGGTAGCCCGCATTATTGCAATAATCATTGATCATGCCGGCCATCATTTGAATAAGCGTGGTCTTACCGGTGCCCGGTTTGCCGTCGCCCATAAAGGTGAAAATGAATCCACCCAGTTCGGCAAACGGATTAAGCTTGCGCTCAAAATCGTATGCCATCAGCACTTTAGAGAGCTTCATCGCCTGATATTTGGCGATGTGATTGCCCACCACTTCGTTCGGCTTCTTGAAGGTCATGGTGAATGACGTGGAGCGTGTGCTGGCGGTTGGCGTAAAACCGTGGATCTCAAACTCATCGGCCTCCACGCGGTAACTTACATCGGTGAACGGCGCCAAGCGGCTTGACCCTGCGGCGCGCAGGCTGACTTTTTCCATCAACCGCTCACAAAATGAGGTGACAACCCGAACCAGCTCTTCGTCCGTCTTCGCGTAAAGTGCGATGTCCTGATCGAGCTCCCAAAGGGCACCATGCAAGGCGACCTGTGGATTATCCAGAACGATTTCCTCAACTTCTCCAATCTCAATATTATCTGTGCCCGCGTCGGGCGCTGCACTCGCGAGCAGAAAATCTGCCATATTAGCGAACACAAATACGCTAACCATAGATGCAGCGCTGAGAAGGTCTGTGAACTCGTTTTTGCGGTTTGCGGCAAGTGAGCCTTGCAGATTATCGCGCATCAAGTCAGCGAGCCCGGTCTGTTCGCCATATTGATCTGATACCGCTTGCGCGACTGCCAATGCGCGGCGCAAGGCCTGCATCACGTTTGCCTGTAACGGGCTAATCAAGGGGTCATCTTCATCAGAGCCAGCGATCCGCTCAATGAGTTTTACACCTTCAGGACGCGCTGTTGATTGAGTGACAAGGCCCGGTGTCGTTGACCTGAAACGACGTCTTGTGCCAATGCCGCTGGAGCGTTCGCGTGGTTCATGTGTGTCGCGTTTTTTCGCAATACGTGGCGTGTGATCAAAACCGTTCAACATCGCTTCCGCAAGTGGATATTTCTCGCGGATCTGCTCTTCTTTCAACTCCATCAAATCAGCTGATGTGCTCACGGCGTTTCGTCCTATCTGTAGCTAAAAATCTTACCATTTGGGCTGACAATATATTTGCGAATGTCTTGCAAACCTTGCGGATCGCGTTCCTCCATAACCTGGAAGGGGCGCTGCGGCAGAATGAGTGAACGGCGTTGTTGTACCGCACCACCAATTTCCTTGTGATCGTCGTCATCAGAGACCAGATTTGCTTCATATACCTGGCGTTCGATGGTGGAGAAAAAGCCAGCCGTTTCAATTTTCGTGCGCGAAGATTTCAGTTTCTCATCGGTCCATGCAAATGCCCAGTCAACATCGTTGTCGCCGCTCACATCAGCAAGCACATCTCTCAGAGGTCCGTTGTGTTGTGTAAATTGGTGGCTGTAAAGCGGTCCGATATGTAAGCGGCGTAACAGTTTTGGGTGCAGATCTTCAAAATCCTGATCGAAACCCTCAGCGATCGTTTTCAGATTGAGAGAAGAAATTCCCTGCGCCATGAGATGGTTTTGAACGCGCGGCCAGCGGCTCTCGTCTTTGGGAAGCGCAACGTGCCCTGAATCCTCGATTAGAGCCATGTAGATTGTCGGGACGTTTTGCTGGCTGTCATAGCTCGCCCAATGGATCAGGTACAAACGGCGTCTTTTCTTGACTTCGCCAAGCCAGATTGCCTGGGGGTCATTTTGCGCCCAAAAAAGCGGGCAATCTGAAAGATACTCGTAGTAGAGCCGTTGTGAGGCTGCAAACTGCAAATCCACCGGTGCTGAGTATTCATTCAAAATGTGGCGCACCATTGCGCGCTTGAGGTCCTTCGATGCGGGAAGAGAGCGTAAGTGCTTTTCTGCCTGCAGCGCATCATTAGCCATCTCCAGCAATTCTTGATAAACGGGCAGCCCGCTTTCCTGCCGGTCGATGGACAGAAGGTTTGGGGAATTGCGCGAAACGCGCCCGGCCAAAAGATATTTGTAAGACAACGCGGTAAACGTATTCGCGAGAAGCGCCAAGTACCATTCAACAATTTCCAGCTCCTTTTTCAGGTGCTGGTGGTCGGCAACCTTTAGGCGTGCAACATCGTCAAGGTGTTCAAATATCCTGTGAAGCTTGGCAAAATAGAGGCGCGTTTCGTGTGCGTCCTCCAGGGTCAGGTGGTCTAGGGTTAGATCCACTTATGCCCCGTACGCGTTTTTATCGTGCTTTTCGACGATTTTTTCAAACCTTCGCACAAACCGCTCGTCTGACTTTGCTTTTTCCTCCAGCACCCGCCGCGCAAACACAATGTGGTCTTCGTGCTTTTCCATCATTTCTGCCATGCGTTGATTGGTTGCAGAACCGATCGCTGCCATGGTCTTTTGCGCTTCCTGGTCGGTTTGCACGCCAATTTCGTTAATGCGGTGTGCCACATCTTGCTGTTGCGCGGTTTTCAAAGATTTGGTGAGCGCATCATAAAGCACAACGCGTTGCTTGGTGTCGGTTTGCAATTTGTTGATCAACACCATTTGGGTTGCCGCCTGATTTTGAAGACTGTCGACCCAGGTCTTGCCTTTTTCAATGTAGCGCTCAAGGGTCTGGCTTTCCGCCAATTTAACCTGCTCTTCTTGCGCAAGCTCATTGTATTGGGTGTTTATTTCCGCCAGCTCAGATTCCAGTTTTGTGCGCGCGGCGGCATCTGTCTCCACGGATATTTTGTTCTCAAGCTCAATAATTTGCGGGTCCATCGCCAGCAATTTCGATTTGATATCTTCAAGCAGGCCCACTGTCGCCTCACGCTGATCCAGCGTTGACGAGAGATTTGTCTGCACCCGTTCTTTGTGCTCGTTCAGAATGCCCAGTTGATCCTGCAAGAGTTTTGAAATGATATCGGATTTGGCGATCAAATCGTTGAGTTTATCATCGATGCTGGCGGTTCGGATGCGTTCCTGGCGCAAGTTTTCCGAGCGTGTTGAAGAGAATATGCCAACAAAGCTTTCCCAGCCGGTTTTGTTGCGCATGGCGTCAAAATCTTCTGAAAATCCAGCGGTTACATCATCAAGCCCCATAATAAGCTCGGCAATGTTAGCGTTCATGAGCTCTGAGTGGGCGTGCACGTCGTCCAATGTGGCATTTTCAATATCAATGGAGATGTCTTCGCCTGAGTCTATTTTTTGGCGCGCTGTTTCGATTACTGACGTAAGCTCAGATATCTTTGCCTGTGCTTGCGCCACCTGTTCTTGTGATTCTTTTATCTGTGCATCGAATTCAGCCACTGTCTGCCTCCCAATATTTCTAAATTATTATCTTATAGGTAGTATTTTACATAGCAATTTTCAAGGCAATGAATGTTACGAAACCGCAGAAATGCGCTATATTTAAGCATTCCATTCCGGTGGCTGATGGACTGTTTCAAGCACTTTCTATGGTGATGCCTTAACGCGGTCCAAATTTTCAGCGACAGTGTATCGACATAAATATAAGGGCTGGTGAACCACTTATGATTGCGAAGGAGACAGTTGCGTCGATTAAATTTGGCTACGGCCCAGCCGGCAAAGGCGCCGGTGCTCCAGATGCAATGCTTGCCGCACTTAAGAATGGAAATGACATAACTGCGCGTTATCCGATGCATACGCAGTTTGATGTAATTATACGCCCAAATTATCCGTAATCGTAAAAACTCCAACTCGATGAGTATGGCAACAAGCGAAGCAAATCCCACAAATGCGTTGAAGCTAATGAACGCCCAAGGGCTCGCCCATAGTGTTGCGCGCATACTTGATACCAGCACGCCGTTTTTTGAGCGCTTAACCTGGTTTTGGGCCGATCACTTTACGGTCGTTTCGCGCCGGGGACCAACGGCGCCGCTGGCGACAGCCTATATCGAAGAGGCCATTCGACCACATGTCACCGGCAGATTTGCCGACATGCTGAAGGCGGTGGTGACCCACCCGGCAATGCTGGATTATCTGGATCAGAATGCTTCTATTGGACCTAATTCGCCATATGGTTTGCGTTCAAAGCGTGGGCTGAACGAGAATCTTGCGCGCGAAGTTTTGGAATTGCATACCCTTGGCGTGGGCGCAGACTATACCCAA